>LADT01000067.1 GCA_000961765.1 Clostridiaceae bacterium BRH_c20a
TCCCCGTTCGCTTTTATTAGAGGTAGGAACCCATACAAATTCATTGGAGGAAGCTCAAAAGGGCGCGTCTGTATTTGCCGCCAATTTGCCCGCTTTTTTAGGTGTCGATCCGGAAAGAGAAAAATTGACCCCGCAACAACGGCAGCAGCAGGATGCTCAGCAGCGAAAAGGAGTTTTCTCTTCTCTGCTTTGGATCATTATCCTTTTAATTATAGGGAGTCTTGGTTTCTTACTAATCAGTGCGGGTAGTATCAAAGGAGCAGTTCAGCGAATAAAAGATTTCCCAAAAGAATTCAGTGACCTGCGGAGAAAAGGAAAAAGCTGATAAAGCATGCTTTTAGCCTGGTAAGCAAATTGCGAAACCAACCTGCAAATTAAGGGGATCTAAATCCGGATTTAATTCGCGCAATTTTTCGACCGTAGTATTGGTTGCAAGAGCAATCTGAAAAAGAGTATCACCCGGCGCAACACGCCAGAATATTCCCGAAGCGCATGGTTTTTCAGGCGGCAAACAAACAAAGCTTCCTATTGGGAGATTCTGCGGGTTAATACTTGGATTTAGTTCTAGTATTTTCTGTACAGATGTGCCACTTATAATGGCGATTTTATATAGAGTATCCCCGCGTCGTACTTTCCACAAGCGGCCCGAAGGACAAGGAATGGCTGACATATAGGCGTCCCTTCCTTTCCGGATTACTACTTACTATTGTATGATGTAGGGAAATATAATGTAACTTGGTTCCAGTAAGTAAAGAAGCCCTCAAGTAAACCTTATGGTCTGATTGAGGGCCTTTGCATCTGACTTTATTTTATTGCATTCAGTTTAGTTTGGTTAGGTACGAACTGAAGAAACACGGCTTCTCCTGAAAAACTTGCTTATCTCGGCAGTTACTAAAGGAATCAGGCTCAAACCAAGTACTGCCAGCCAGTCGCCAGGCTGGATCAGGGCTGTTTCGAAGATATTTCTCAGGAAAGGGATAAAGATGACAGCCAGCTGTGCTGCTGTTGAGAACAAGAAAGCAATAACCAGCACTCTGTTTGTTCCAATCCCCAAAGAGAACAGAGACTGCTCCAGGCTTCGTGCATTAAAAGAATGAACCAATTGGGAGAAGGCCATAGTTAAAAAGGCCATGGTATGAGCTTCTTCCAAAGTGCGTCCCCAGCTAAGGGCTAACCAGTAACTCGCCAAGGACAAGAGACCTATGACGGCGCCCTGAACCAAGATATCTATACCTACACCCCCGGCAAAGACCCCTTCTTTTGAACGGCGCGGCTTCTTTTTCATAACGCCTTTCTCCGGACGCTCCAGGCCTAGCGCTAAAGCCGGAGGTCCGTCGGTAACCAGGTTGAGCCAGAGAATTTGAATAGGGGTCAGCGGACTGCCTAAGCCTAAGAGAATAGCGGTAAAGATGGCTACAATCTCTCCGGCATTACAGGATAATAGGTATTGAATAGATTTTCTGATATTGCTGTAAATAGTACGTCCTTCTTCTACGGCATTAACAATGGTGGCATAATTATCGTCTAAGAGGACCATATCGGAAGCCTCCTTGGCCACCTCAGTACCGGTAATTCCCATGGCAGCGCCGATGTCTGCTCTTTTTAAAGCGGGGGCATCATTGACGCCATCACCGGTCATTGCTACAACCTCACCATTAGCCTTTAAGGCGTCTACGATTCTCAGCTTGTGTTCCGGTGATACCCTGGCATAGACTGTAGTTTTGGTCACGTGCTTCATCAATTCTTCATGATCCATTTTTTCCAATTGCATACCGGTTAGAATACCATCGCCCGTTTTCCAGATATCAAGTTCTTTCGCAATGGCAACGGCTGTGTCTTGGTGATCTCCGGTAATCATCACTGTACGGATACCTGCACTGCGGCTTACTGCTACTGCCTCTTTTGCCTCTTGGCGCGGAGGGTCTTGAATAGCAAAGAATCCAATGAAGGTAAGATCTGTTTCAGTTGCTTCGGGAGTTGGATTGGAAGGAACTTCCGACCATTTGCGCATTGCCAGCGCCAGAACACGCTGCCCCTGGGAAGCCAGACGAGAATTCTCCTCCATATAACGAGTCTGCATTTCTTGATTCAGGGCTATAATTCCTTGATCTGTATTGACCTCCTTGCAGCGGGCTAAGAGTATATCCGGAGCTCCTTTTGTGAAGGAATAGATGTCACTGTTCAGCTTATGAAAGGTAGTCATCATTTTCCGAGCAGAATCAAAGGGAATCTCCTGTAAACGGGGGTGCTCCTGCTCGACAGCTTCTTTATGGAGATTGGCTTTTGCCGCCGCGACAACCAGCGCTCCCTCCGTGGGGTCGCCAATAATTTTGACTCCAGAGTTATTATTTTCCATCCTGGCGTCACTATTTAGCAGGCCGCCCAGAAGCAATAGCTTCATTAGAGGATGAGCCTGGGGTTCTATTGGCTGATCTTTTTGATCCAGGAACTCGCCTTTTGGCGCATACCCAGTACCGGTAACTTTAGCAAAGGAATTGTTGGTAAAAACCCCTGTGACAGTCATCTCGTTTTTGGTTAAAGTCCCGGTTTTATCGGAACAGATATAGGTTGCTACTCCAAGGGTTTCAACTGCGGGCAGCTTACGGATGATGGCTTTTCGGCGGCTCATCCGGGTTACACCCAGGGCCAAAACTATGGTTACTACAGAAGGCAGGCCTTCCGGGATAGCTGCAACAGCTAAAGCTATTGAAGTCATAAACATTTCCAGCACATTTTCGCCCCGGAAAAGGCCAGTTAAAAAGACAACGACAACGATGGCTGCTGCGACAATCCCAAGGGTCTTGCCCAATTTGGCCAGTTGTTGCTGCAAGGGGGTAGGATCAGGGGGGGAGTCCTGCAGCATCTGGGCAATACGTCCCAGCTCAGTTCCCATTCCTGTATTGGTTATAATAGCTTGGCCGCGGCCAGCGGTAACGCTGGTTCCCATAAAGATTATGTTTTTGCGGTCCCCAACAGGCACTTCTTTTATCTCAATGACATTAAGATCCTTCTCTACAGGGACCGACTCCCCTGTTAAAGCAGCTTCGTTAACCCTTAAAGAGGCAACTTCGATAAGTCTTGCATCGGCAGGCACTGCATCTCCGGCATCAAGGAGAATTACATCTCCCGGCACCAGATTCTCCACGGGAGTCTCGGAAACTTTACCATCACGTTTTACTTTTACAAAAGCTTTGGTCATAGCTTTTAAAGCTTTTAGCGCTTGTTCCGCTTTATTCTCCTGAAATACCCCTAAGGCTGCATTCAAAACAACTATTATCATGATAACGATGGCGTCTTCCCATTCTCCTAAAGCGCCTGAGATTAGGGCGGCTATCAGCAGAATTAATACCAAGGTTTCTTTGATTTGGTGAATAAACATGGAAATCAGGCTTTTGGGCGGCGGCTCTTTCAAAGCATTAGGCCCGAATTCTTTTTGCCGTCGTTCAATCTCATTGCTGCTCAAACCTCTATTTATGTCCGTATCAAGTGCAGCTGTTATTTGGTTTACATCATAGGCATACCAGTTTTTTGGCTCCAAATCTAGTCCCTCCTTCGAAATAGGTATCTGTGGTCTCCAAGATAATCAGTTTTACGCTTGGCATACCCCATTTAATAATAGTGTCCCCGCTTTTAGGATTTATTCCCAAACATAAACAAGAGCAGCCTTACTGTGACAGTAAAGGCTGCTATATGAAAAAACCTTTACCATTTTAGATGGTAAAGGTCTGGCAAACAACTGAAAGTTGCCAGCAAAGCCGGAGATAAATCTCGAAATGACGACTTTGCTGAAAAAGCTACTCCCCTTTAGAAAGTATTAACTTGTTATACATATTTTAGCCTAAGCTGATTCCTGTGTCAAGGCGTATGTGTCCGACATGGCGTATGTGTCCGACAGCAGTCACTGAATAGTATGCTCAACGCTTTATTTTGCCAGTTTTTCTGCAGGAATCTGCAGGAATGCCTCAACAACCAGCGGGTCAAACTGCTTTTCTTTCCCGGATAAAATTTCATCGATTGCTTCATCATGTTTTTTTGCCAAGCGGTAAGGCCTGTCCGTTGTCATGGCATCATAAGCGTCTGCCACGCTGATAATACGTGCCAGATGTGGTATTTCTTCCCCCGCAAGCCCGTCAGGATACCCGCCTCCGTCCCATCTTTCATGATGATGCCGGATTATAGCCCTTACCTGTCTGGATAGTTCAGCCTTTTCTGTGATTATTTCTCCATTTGCCGGATGCATTTTGATGATTTCCCATTCATCTGCCGACAGGGGTTCAAGCTTCATGATAATGCTTTCGGGCACGCCAATTTTTCCGATATCGTGAAGTGTCGCTGCTTGGTAAAGTTGTTCCTGTTGTTCACGACTTAATCCAAATATGTCTGCGCAATCTGACGATATTTTAGCAACCCGTTCGGAATGCCCCTGCGTATAAAAATCCCTGGTCTCCATAGCTGCCGACAGCCCCTTGATAACACTTATGTATTGTTTTTTCAAGAAATTATGGCTTCTGGCATTTCCCAGCGCCATACCCAGCTGATTCGCCATGTCGGTCAAAAACTGATAATCATACTTTGACCATTGTTGCGGCTCAAACGAGTATATTTTCAATGTGCCGATAGTCTTTCCGCCAGTTTTTAATGGGGCCACGAGCATAGATTTTATCTTATCAGCGTAATATGGCATTATTTTACTATTTTCTTCATCTATATTTTCTATCCCCAACGTAACTCCACTGGCTAAAACTTTGCCAAGCAGAGTCCCCTCCGGTTTGACTTTCATTGCCATGCTCATTATGTTTTCCGGAATACCTGCGCTGGCCTTGATTGTCAATTCGCCCGTCTTCTCATCCAAGATGCGAAACACGCACCATCTTCCTTCAAAAGCTGACAGTACGGTTTTCAAGGCTTTATTCAGCACAACTTGTTCATCGTCGCAACCGGCAAGCTCCATCCCCAGCTTAATCAAAGCTCTTATTGTTCTATCCCTTTGACAAGGCTCATAACAAGAGTCGCCATCATTATATTGCTCTATCTGCCTGTTTGTTTGATGATAATCCATTTTCTGCCTCCAAGCATTCATGTGTTGATTAATTCTATTATAGCTGTTGCCGGATTTTCCCTGCAATAAGCAATAAAACAGGTATGATAAAGCCAAACAGAATGTTCAGATGTATTGCCACCATAACTGAAAACTCCTCCAGCTCAAACTGGCTTTTTGCGATATACAAGCTTAATATGTACATGAGAATTGTCAAGATGCCAATAAGGAATTTTGTATCCGACAGCTTGAACAAATATTTGATTATACACAAAATGGAGTAGAAGAATACGATAATAAGTATAAAATCGGCGATGATCCACTGGGTTACCGCCAAAGCCTCGATTCTGTCAAGGGCTCTTAAAACGGTTATGTTTTTTACAGTCATATAAAACGGTAAACTGGAACGCGCAGTCACTGAATAGCCTAATGACCCTATGGTCATTACGGAAAGCAGGATGTGCATGACCGTAAGAAATACGGCTCCTTTTATTCCAATGTTTTTAATTGCTTCTTTATATTTTATTTTATCACTAAAAAAGAAAAGCACAACAAAGTAGGCCCATAACCCTGCAAGGTAATAGCTGCCTTTTATGACGGGCAGAATATCAAGCCGGCTTATGGGTGTCAGATTGTCAATACTTATATTTTTTGTAGAAAATACAAAAAGCAAAGCGAACCCGATCAGCAATAGAAGGGCAATAATTTCGCCCATTCTGGCAAAGACAACCAAGCCGTATCGTAAAACCACTGCTACCAGTACCAGCATTACGATTATAAAAAATGATATGTCGCTGGCAGGCGCTATGGCCGTATTGATTCTTATGGCATAATACCTTGTATACAAAACTAATAATATAACAAGCCATCCAATATAAGCCGATAAAATTACACTTCCCAGATATTTGCCTGTAATTTTGCAGATAATATCCATCCATGAAGCATCTCTATGCTTTTTGTAAAAGCTATGAAACACCAGAACAAGCAGCAGCAAAAACACAAAGGACACCAGGGGCGTGAGCCATCCGGCCTGTTTGGCTTCCGCTGCCGCCTGGGTGGGAAAAAACCTGATGGCAGGGGAATAAAGCAGCGTTATAAATAATATCACAGCCTGTCTGAAGGATATTTTTTCCTGATGTGAAAGCACTGCTTCTCCTCCCCTCTACAGATGAAAGCCTATCATGTCTGTCAGAAAACCGGCGATGCTTTCCCTGTTTGGATTTGACAGGTATAGATAGCCAAGCGCTAGCGTCACTATAACAGCCCCAAGGTACACGGCAATATCCTTCCTTTGGCCTTTGCTTTTCAAGTCCATTATTTCAAAAGCGCTTACCAAAATAACCAGGACCGTAAAAAGGATCATTCTCCTTCACCTGCCTTATATTTGTTCGGCTGCCTTATGTCGTAAGTCCTCTTTACTGCTGATGCCACTTCAAAATCAAATCTTATATTGGGAAAAATTTCCTTCCACCTGCCCTTTAGGGACTGCCATTTTACAGGGTGCTTATGATATATCCTGTCTGCAATATCCAAAATATCTGTATTATTTATTTGAGCCAGTTTGACTGCCGTTTCCATATACTGCTTTACGGCAGCTGCCTGCTGCTCTTCAAGCTTTTCCAGCTCGTCTTTGTTAAATATATCTATTGTTGAGTGCATTTCGGCAACATTGCTTTCTACGGCAGCCTTTACCAGAACCGACACCGTATCGCCGTCAAACCGGGGAATGATTTTTGTGTTTGCCTTGATGATCTCCAGCGCAACTTCCCTGTCCGTGGAGTCTTTCACATTGACTACTCCTGATTTTACTTTGTTTGTAATGAAATTAATCCCCATTGACTCCGGCTTGTCGGCGAAGGCTATCAGCTTTGCGTCTTTAAAAACGGCATATCCTTCCAGCCGGATCTCGATTTCATCGCTCTCGTCTTTTTTCTGTCCAATAGGGTCTTTTTGAGCTATGCGCAATGCCGGAATAATTACATCCGAGTATTCATCATCAAGTCTGCCCATCAGCTCTATCAGTTCAAGCCTGCCGAAAACCGACATCAAACCTGTGCTACTCAAAAGAATGTTCAGCAGCTGAGGAACATAAAGAGCGCCCGTCTTGCTTATTGCCAATAATTCCTCGGCGGTAGCATCCTTGACAATAAAAATTCTTGCATTATGCCTTAATGCCTGACCGCGGCTTAAAAGATCCAGATACTTTATCAAATCCTCCCTGGCGGCTTCCTCGCCGATAATAAAAAAATCAGCATATCCCCAGAATACCTGCTTCTTATTATAGGTTTGAAATATCCTGGCAGCTTCAGAGACGGTCTTGCCCTCCGAGCTCACAACAACGGCTCCGCCGCCTTGGGCCGCCTGCCCTGTTGCTTCCATTCTCCCGGCTCCCGCCCCTTGCTTATCCATTTTGGAGGTTATTGTAACCCTGATATCCTCGGGATTATCCGGCGATTTATCGATGCCGACGGCCTCTATAAGTTCAAGGTCTACCAGTTCCTTCCTCTCAGGCAGGAACGTTTTTTCTCCACACCCGTTCATAAGAAAAGAAAACACAAGCAATACTCCGGCCAGCAGGTATTTTTTCATGCCTTCGCCTCATTTCTGCCTTCGCTTGTTTGTAACGTGCAATTCCTCAGGACGTTTTTTATGCAGGAACAGGGGCAGCCGGAAAACCGTATCTGCCCAGCTTTTGCCGTCAGCCGTCACAAAGGGTGATAAATAAGGCACCCCAAAGCTTTCCAGGGTACAATAGTGGAACAGCAGGATCAGGCTTCCGATTGTCAGGCCAAAAAGCCCTGCAATGCAGCTCAAAACAGCTATGATAAGCCTCCATAGCCTTAATGCATTGGAAAAATCCAGATTCGGCATGGTAAAGCCCGCTATCCCCGTAATTGCAACTACAATCACAACGGAGGGCGATACGATTTTGGCAGCCACAGCAGCCTCTCCCAGAATCAAAGCGCCGACGATGGAAAGAGCCTGACCGATTGTTTTTGGCAATCTCAGGCCTGCCTCCAATAATATCTCGAAAGCAAAAAGCATGGCCAGAACCTCTATAAAGGTTGGAAAAGGCACTCCTTCCTTGGCAGCAACAATGGAAAGCGCCAGATCCTTAGGAATCATTTCATGATGAAATGTGGCCACCGATATATATATTCCAGGAAAAAACAGCGTTAAAAACATCAGAAAATATCTACTGCTTCGGACAAAGGAGCTTACTATGTAGTTATGCGCATAATCTTCAGGGGCTTGCATAAGCTGGTTTATTGTCGCAGGGACAATATATGCAGTGGGCAGTCCGTCAATTATCAACCCAACCATGCCGCTGACAATATTGGAGCAAAACCTGTCAGGCCTCTCAGTGGCCGCTATCTGGGGAAACATGGTAGTCCTGCTGTCGGAAATGTATTCTTCAATATGCCCCGGAGAGTTTAGCTCGTCGATCTGGATGTTATCAAGCCTTTTTTTAACCTCGTCCACCAGATGATTGTTGGTAAGCCCATCTATATAGACGACTGCAACAGCGGTCATTGATTGTCTCCCGACGATGGTCTGTACAATCCGGAGCTTTGGTGTTTTGATTCTCCTCCTTATGGTAGCGGTATTTACCCTTAAGGTTTCAACAAATACATCCTTTGCGCCTTTTTGGACATTCTCACTCGTAGGCTCGGTGATGGCCCGCTTCTCAAAGCCCTTGACATCAAAGGTTATAGCCTTAGATTCACTGTCAAAAATCAGTGCGGCGCTGCCATTAATCACATCATTAATGCAGTCATTGATAGCGGTACGGGTTTTATGAGCAGCATGATACACCGTACCGTATTCTATCAGTTTGATTAGTCCTTTGAGCGATCTGTCTTCGCTCAATTTGCTTTCCTGAATCAGGGGCTTTAAGATGTCGTCATTGACAGTTTTAGTGTTTATCATACCCTCTACATATAAAAGGGTCGTACGCAAATCTTTATTGCTGTTTATGTATATTTCCTTGAACGTAACGTCGCTGTTTTCTCCTAAAACCGATCTCAGCGCCTCCGTTGTAAGCTTAAGGTTTTTTTCATCCGGTTTTTGTTCGCAAGTTGTTGTTTCCTGCGGGCCGTTCTTTTTATTTCGCTGTTTGAAAAACATATCATCACCCTTACTGGGATTATTGGCAGCACTATGCCACTTAAACATTCATACCACATTTTTTATCCATAACCGGCTTGCTTGTTTCTCTTTTTCTCTCAAGTATATCAATAAAAGCTTCGACTCTTGTCATGTAGCCTGCTTCACCTGACATTTCATCCAAGATCAAGGTTATTATCGGAATGCCATATTTGTTTTGTATCTCGTTAAACGTGCATTGGGCAATGATTTCAGGCATGCAGGTAAACGGGTATAAATGGATAATTCCATCGTACCCGCTCCTGCCGCATAATACTGCGTTCCCTACAGTTTCAAGCCCATGCCCCCCGATGTCGTCGGTCCTCATATACTCCTTGCCGGCTTCATGAGGTGTGTTTTTTGATTTTACAGGCAGGTTCCTTTTTATAAAATGCTCCATTATCCAGTGGGAGACACTGAGCGTGTTATGAACCTCTACACCCATATTGCCCAGCTTTTTTTCTACGTCCAGGTTAGCCGATGGTTCGAGGGCAACATAGAATTCACCCACGATGGCGACTTTTAACGGCTTTGCTTTCTTATCGATTTTTAATGTTTTCAACGTCCGCATGGCCCTATTGATTTCTTTTATTATTGCTTTGTAGCCTTTGGCGTTTTGCACTCTGGTGTGAAACTCCTTCATGGTATTATCCGTATAGCCTTTTACAACCTCTCTGCAGCGGGTATAGCTTGCGAGTCTGTATAGCTTATCTACCCTGAAGACGGTCCATATGGCGCAGGCTATGGCTTTTATGATTTTCCCCAAGCTTTTGCCTTCCGTGAGCGGTTTTATTTTTTCTACGATTTCCTTGACGGTCATAAAGGTTAAATCGATGCAAATAAATTTTACATTATGGCCGACGCTTTTTAGTATTTCCGTCTGTAAATCTCCGTAATATCCAAGCCTGCACTGGCCTAAACCGCCGCAAAACAATACGGTGTCCGCCCCGTTTTGTATACCGTGTATAAAGTCGCCCAATATTATTTTGAAGGGCAGGCAAATAAATTCCGGAGAGTGGGTCGAGCCATACTCCAGCGTCCTTTTATTGCATAAGGGAGGCATGACATAGCATATCCCAATTGTTTCCAGCAAAACCTTAATAGGTACATACATATTACCCGCATGTGGAAAAGTTATTTTCATAAATAAATCATCCTATCATATCCAAAAATGCTTCAACTCTTGTGTCAAATCCTGCCTCTCCCGTATGCTCGTCTATTGTCAGCTTCAGGAAAGGTACTTTATAGCGGTCTTTAAACTGTCTTTCAATAAATTCGATAATGAAGGCATCGACTCCACAGGCAAACGGCGACAAGTAAATAATACCATTCATATTTTTATCCTGCGCATATGTAAACGCACTTCCCAGGTTTTCAAACCCCACCTCCCAAAAGGCCTTGCCCTGGTAGGGGTAGGCATTATGCCTTTTAGTTTTATGGTCAAGGTTTAGAGGGGTATATACGTCAATATCCTTTTCTTTCAGCTTTTTTATAAGCTTCATGCTTAAATAGCTGTCGTAGATCACATAAGGGTGTCCTAGTACGGATACCGCACGCTTTTTTAGGTCTCTGACCTGGTTATAGCAATTCACCCTTGATATTTCCTGTTTTTTTTCATGAAATAACTCTATCGCAGTCTGGAAAGCCTCTATAGTATCTTGATAGTTTACACCCAGGATCCTGGCGATTTCCTTCAAGCTTTCAAAGGTAAGGCCGGTATCCTTGTCTATATGCAGCTTAACTTCCAGAACCTTTATTTTATTTTTCAGGTTCAAGAGAGCCATGTCCGGCAGACCGCAAAACTTTGGGCAGGTGTACTCGTTTTTATCAATGCTTGTATATCTTGGAATAAATATATAATCTGTTTTGTCTTTAAGGCTGTAAACATGTCCGTGAAAGACCTTTACAGGCAGGCATGTTTCATTGCTGCAGTGAATAATCCCGTTATCTAAAATTTCTTTGTTGGTATCCTCTGAAGTTATTACAGGGAAGCCTAGTATTTTAAAAAAGCTTTCCCAAAGTATGCTGTGTTCATAATAGAATAAGCCTTTGGGAAGCCCGATTACCGGAAGGTTTTCACTGATGCAGCATCCCTTGTTATATACAACCTTGCTGGCAGTTGCTACAGATGTTAACACTATCTCACCTCTCTTACACAGCAGTGGTCAACTGAGACCACTTGCCGCATCTGTCTCCCCAGCGGGCCAGAGTCTGACTATCCGATAATATTTCTATAACCTCACACAAGTTGGGACAGCCATGACATTCCCAGCTTTTAGCCTTATAGTTGCTTTTTGCAGCTTCAAAACCATAGAAATTGGTTATAGTGTTATTCCGTGAGATTTTTTCTTTTGCGAGTAATGCTGCCCCATACGCTCCCATAACGGCATGATGCTTTGGAATTATTATTTTTTTATCCAGCGCTCTTTCAAAGGCTGCCACAATACCTATATTGGCTGCAACTCCACCCTGGAAAACGACAGGTTCTTCAATGTCCTTGCCTTTTGCCAGATTGTTTAAATAGTTCCGTACCAGAGCTTCGCACAAGCCATTTATAATGTCCTCAACATTGTGGCCTGTCTGCTGCTTGTGTATCATATCCGATTCAGCGAATACAGCACATCTCCCGGCTATTCTTACAGATGAGCTTGAACGCAGGGCATAACCGCCGAATTCCTCTATAGGTATTTCAAGCCTTGAAGCCTGCCTGTCAAGGAAAGAGCCTGTACCTGCCGCACAGACGGTATTCATGGCAAAATCGGTCACCACTCCATTTTTAAGGATTATTATCTTGGAGTCCTGTCCTCCAATCTCCAGAATGGTGTTTACCCCGGGCACTAAGCTCTGCGCTGCAACGGCATGAGCCGTAATTTCGTTTTTTACAACGTCTGCTCCCACAATCACACTTGCAAGCTGTCTGCCGCTTCCCGTAGTGCCAACAGCTTTTACAATAATGTCCTTTCCGAACTTTTCCGATATGATTCTCATACCGTTGCACAGGACATTGATAGGGTGGCCGCTGGTTTTCAAATAAAGCCTCTCAATCATGTTATCGTCCTCATCAGTAATAACCAGATTGGTACTGACAGACCCAACATCAATTCCTAAAAAATATCCTTTTTCCTTCAATTGTTTTTCTCCCTTCCAGAAATCTTTTCAATTATTAAAAGTAATAAGTAATAACTGCATTGGCAGAAAAATGCTACAGCCTATATAAAGGCGGGTTTACTAACCATCCCTTTACCTTTCCATATTTGATTAATCCATCAATGGCATCAATCTCCTCCGTTAACAGCCTGGCAAAGAGGTTCCTTATGCGGTCATTCGTTGTTGCTTTCTTGACCGCCTGAGCATGGATAATGCTTGCCGAATTTAGGCCATTTAAGAGCAAATTAAAGATAAAATCATCATCTATGAATTCTGTGTTTTCCATATGGCCCAATTCTTTCGGTGGTTGCTTAGGGAGATTAATTCCAAAGCAAATTGCTTCTTTTTCAAGTTCTTTTATTTGTTTTTTTAAAATGTCCAGTCCTTTTCCCAGCAATAGTTTAAAGTCTCCGTCATGAGCTAATTGTACGAACAAATTTGTTTGCTCAACATTTAAATAACGGAAAACTAAGTGATCCCAAATATGGTATGCTTCAGCAACATCAATTTTTTCGTTACATTCGGGGGGTATATTCTGCAACAATATAGGCTTTTCTATCCACCCTTTTAATTTCAAATATTTTATTATTGAATTCAGGTTCTTGATATCTACACCAACTAGGTAAATAAAGAATTCCCGAACCTTGTCGACATATTGTGCATTACGCAGACATCTCACTTTCATTTCAATCCGTTCTTGAGCCATTAACAGCAGATATTTTCCTATCAGCTCATCAGGTATTGCTTGAGAGTTAACGAATGTAGGTGCTTCTTTGCGAGGAGAATCAGGTGTTCTGATTCTGAAATGAGACATAATATTTTCAACTTTTTTTGAACGCCCTGAAATGTCGGAAATCGTATCATCAAGCTTTATTTTTAAATCTGGGTCATGGGCATAAACACGCAGCATTTTCAAGTACTCAAGAGATTCGTAATACCCAGTTAAAATATCCCAGAGATTATATACTTCAGCTGTACTTATCTCTGGAGGCGGGCTGTTTGGCTGTTTTATTTTAGAAAAAATCATATACACACTCCTTTTTTTGTTATACTTTCTAACCTATATTTCCCACAATTTACATTTTTATAACTAAAATTTCCGTGACTACAAAAAACGACATTAATCATGCAATACGTAGTATATAATATAAGAAACGTTTAACTATGAACCGATAAAGGCAAACCTGCCGAAAGGTAGGGACGCAAAGCCACGGGTCTAAGGCGATCACCAAGATCGCGACGATAGCCGGGTTGCCGATGAATGAAATTAAGGCTCACCGGTGCTTAATTGATGCATCAGTGGGCCTTTTTTAGTGGAAAAATTGAAAAAAGCGAGGTGTAAGTAATAGTGGAAAAGAAACAAAAGCTCAAAGTTTTAATTGTCAATGCCCAAAATGGCGATCAGGACTCCGTAGTTAATTTGGTGCACCGGTTTATTCCCACAGTCAAGAAGTATAGCCGCAGGATGGGTTATGAGGAGGCATATGCCGACTTGATTGCCTGGATGGTAAACGCAGTCCATAAATATAAATCTGTTCATGATACTAATATGACACTACCGGAACAGTATCTTTTTTATTCGAAAACAGCCAAAAATAAAATATTGTAGGAAGGGGGATGCCATATTAACATCTACTTTCTCTTTCTCTGATAGGGTGGCGAATTTACCCCCAGGAGGAGGTGAAAGCATGGGCCCCTACACCTAAAGAGTATGACCTGGAAGAAGCCCGGATTGTAACCTGGTTTATCACCGGGCTTCGTCACGAAGCAATCCGTTTGACCAAGAAATATAGGGGATTGCATGAGCATGAACTGCTTATTTTAAATGAGCAGTTAGGAAAAGAGGAAGGAGGACGTGAGATTAGAGAAATGGTAGATACTTTAGCAGCGAAGTCGGATACCCAAGCCCAAGCGGAAGAAAACCTCTTTCTACAAGAAGCCTTTTCAATACTTACTCCCCTGCAGAAGAAAGTAATAGCAGGAGCAATCTTTGAAGGGACCACGGAGCAAGAAATTGCCCAGGAATTGGGAATCACTCACCAGTGTGTACATAAACTAAAAGAGCGAGGGTTAAACAGGTTAAGAAAAAGATTCGTCCCGGAGAAGTCCCACCGCCAAGTAGAGCCTTATCCAGGACGAACGACCACCCTTACCTGAGGGTAGGAGGGTGTTCCTAATGCTATTTTAACTGTTCAAATATTAAAAAAATATATCTTTAGGAGAGGTTTTGAAAAAGAACCTCTCTTTTTTTAGTCCATTAAGGACCGTACAAGCTTTGACGGCTATAAAACCGCTCAAATTCTTCGTGCGGCCTTTTTTGTTGGATATAACAATTTTTAATTTTTTTTATGTAGGGGGGTGCAAAATTTTTCCTTATTTTCTCTTTCTCTAGCAGGCGGCAAAAAGCCGCTCGAAGAGGAGATGAAAGTATGAGCCTTACACCTGACCCTCAGAAATATGATTCGTATTTATTTATGCATTCGCTAGGGTGCCGTTCCCCACCCTCTGTTTTGGTTTTTCT
This sequence comes from Clostridiaceae bacterium BRH_c20a, assembly GCA_000961765.1. Lineage (GTDB taxonomy): Bacteria > Bacillota > Peptococcia > Peptococcales > BICA1-8 > BICA1-8. The sequence continues at coordinate 14,853 of LADT01000067.1, forward strand.
TTACCCAAATAACCAAAACGGAGGGTTGGAAAATGAAAAAGATCAATTTACGGGATTATTACGCTTTCTATCAGTCTGATTATTTTGTTGAAGTGGCCGATCAAATTGTTGAACTGTTCAAGCAGTTCTGCCGAAAGGAACATGCAGATTTTGAACGCAGGCGTGTCCACAAGGCATATTATTCGCTTGACGCTAACGACGGTATTGAAAGGGATATTGTCTTGTTGGTGTTATCACCGGAGGAAATCTACGAACGTAAAATGAGCAATATGGAGTTGTATGCCGCTATCAACAGCCTGCCAGAAAAACAGGCCAAGCGTATCTATGCCCACTTCTTTCTGCAAATGAATAAAGCGGAAATAGCCAGTATTGAAGGCGTGAGCAAAACTTCTGTAACTCATTCTATTGAGCAAGGTTTAAAACGCATTGAAAAATTTTTAAAAAATATTTCCTGATCGGGTTAACTTTTGACCAAAAAATCTGCTGATTAGTAGAGGGACAAGTCTACCCCCTCGGCTGATCCTTGAAAATTGAATAGGTGTTTTATCCGGTACTTTCCCCGTATGTCCTGTGAAGGAAAGCCAGATTGCAGGTACGCCAAGACCACCTTTTCGGTATCAGCCGGATTACAGCCGATGTATCCATACCATTGAAGATTGGATGAAGTAAAGGTGTGAGCGATTAATACCCATGCAATAAATAAATGCTGGCTGCATTTAAGGCGATGACACATACGGAGGGATCATGATACTTCCGTCCAGCCACAGCCCCGCGCGAGCGGGATCACGCAATGGGGACGGCTCGCAGAGAACCTGGGAGAGGTGAAATTCCTATGAGGACTGTTAGCCGCAGTCCGCCGGATAGACCATAGTCTTATAAACCAAAACAGAAGTGCAGTATGGGAGTGCGCCTGTTTTTGCAAGCATATCTGCGTGTCCAATCTAAGGCGCATCTCCTGCTGCACGAATAAAAAATAGAACGAAAACGAAAAGGAGGCTTACTATGGCTAATGAAAAATTATCCCAAGAAAAAGCCTACCGTATCATGCTAAAGGGATATCCCGATGTGCTTGATATAAAGCAAATGTGTGAAATTCTTGGCATTAGTCTAAAGACAGGATACGGTTTGATACAAGAAAATAAAATTGAATGTTTAAAGGTTGGGCGGGCATATAAAATCCCCAAGCCTTTTTTATTTAGCTATCTGAGAATAGGAACAAGCAGCGACAGCTAACAAAAATGATATTTGCACATTTTACGAGCCTTTTTTATTGTGATACACTCATCCTGTCAACGGCAGGTGAGCGAATAATTTGAAAGGAGGAGCCATATGGAACTCACCCAAATGCTGAAAATGGTCAGATTGACCGAGGATGAATTGATTGGAGGCTTCATAACACCAAAGAAAGGATATTATTACATCGTTCTCAATCGAAAGGATCAGAACGGTAAGCGCAAGCCTCTTTGGATTTCAACAGGGCTTTCTGCAATTGAGGAAAATGAAGCAGAAGCCGAAAGCAAATGCTTATCAACCAGAATCCAATATTCGCTTGATCTGAAAAATGGTGTAGCGGATAAGACGTTTACGCATGAAGTGCCTGAAAAGAGCATTGCTCCTGATGATTCCGATGAAAACCATTCCGCAAATCCCTTGTTCGCGGATTTATTAAACGAATGGCTGGCATTCAGACACCCGGATAATATTGTGGTGGGGGAAGATTTTAATTTTGACAGAACGATCAAGCTCAATACCTGGGCCGGATATGCAGACAATATAAAGCAAAACCTGTATCCGACATTCAAGACTTATGGATGCACTGTCCAGGAAATAACGCCCGATCTGCTCAAGGGACATTACGCTTATCGGCTGAAACACGGCAAGAAGAAGGCTACAGTTGCCAAGGATTACACCGTTATCAACCAGGTATTGAATTATGCCGTCAGCAAAAAGATGATCAGTGTGAATCCAAACAGCGCAATTACCTTACACAAAATCGAGAAATATAATGCAGCTACGCTCAATGCTGAACAGATGCAGTATTATCTCGAATTTATTGTCGGAGATATTATTGAAATCCCTATATTGCTCGGCGGCTTTTATGGGATGCGACGCAGTGAGTGTGTTGGCACCAGAGAATCGCAATTTGATTTTCAGCACAAATTCTTTCGGGCTAATCACACTGTAACGACAGCAGTGATCGATAAGCAAAAGATATATATCCCTTCCGATAAGCTCAAAACGGATTTAAGCAACCGCACTTATCCCTTGATTCCTTATGTAGAGGAAAGGATAAAAGCAAAAATAGCTGAGAACAAGGAACTGAGGAAGCTTTGCGGCAGTTCATACAGCAACGAATGGCTTGGATATCTTTGCGTCCATCCTTTGGGGGAAATCATCGACCCGGGTTACATAACCAACAGACACCGGGAGTTACTCAAGAAAGCCGGATTGCCGCATGTCAGGTTCCATGACCTTCGACATTCGTGCGTAGGATTGATGATGGCCAATGAAGTACCTATGGAGCGTATCAGAGATTGGGTTGGTCACAGCGACATCCGAACAACGATCAATACCTATGGCCATCTGGAATACCAATCTAAGAAAAAAACGGCCAAGATCATTCAGAAATCTTTGCCGCTTAAAATGGCAGGGACTGCTAATCTTTAGGATTAACAGCCCCATGATGGCGGAGAGTCAGGGATTTGAACCCTGGGTACATTTACATGTACACTGGTTTTCGAGACCAGCTCCTTAAGCCGCTCGGACAACTCTCCGAATATAAACTTATTTAGTACCTCGGATAGAACTTGGATAGAACAGCTCAAAAAGCTGTCCTGATTCGAACTCCGAGGGTTTGGAAAACTGCATAAAATCAAGGTTTTCGGCTACATGGTTTCCACAAAGCTCCACGCATTTCGAGTCAGGCCCGTTATGACCACTTCGATACCCCTCCGTATATGTTTAACCGCTTTTGGCGGAAAAACGCTTTTTAGAAAACTGTGAGCAAAGTGTTAGCATTTGCTAAAATTTTTCATTGATCAGGCGCTCACAAAGCCTGATTCCATGCAGGTTTGTGTCTTGCAGCCGGGCATTTGACCGATTTGATTTCAAGTCTGCCTCCTTCGACCTCTCGGACATCTCTCCATGTAGTGAACGGTGTCGCACTGTTCTTAAAATTTTTTCCTTAATTTCTGAAAGAACTTTTTCATTAATGCTTTACATTCTTCTTCTAATACTGCGCCAACAATCTTAACCTGATGATTAAAGCCAGGAAACTGAAGCAAATTTAATTGACTCCCTGCTGATCCAAATTTAGGTTCATCGGCACCATATACCACTTTGTCTATCCTGCTGTTAATTAGGGCCCCAGCGCACATAGGACAAGGTTCTATAGTGACGTAGATAGTTGCTTCTGTTAGGCGCCAACTCCCGGTATTTTGCCCCGCATCCCTCAATGCCATTATTTCTGCATGTGCGGTAGGATCATTTAAGGTTTCCCTCTGATTTCTACCTCGCCCTATTATTTCTCCATCTTTAACAACAATAGCACCTATAGGCACTTCATTTTCTTCAAAAGCTTTATAAGCCTCGTCTAGAGCTTTTCTCATAAAATATTCATGGTTATTAGAAATGGGGAAACACCTCCAATAGGAACGGGGACACACCTCATAAACAGGAAACAAGATGCAAGATGCAAGATGCAGGATAAGAATAATTTCTTGTTTCTTGCCTCCTGCGTCTTGCCTCTTAAATGTGGCGCGCCCGAAGGGACTCGAACCCCTGGCACACGGTTTAGGAAACCGTCGCTCTGTCCACCTGAGCTACGGGCGCATAATTGATTGTTATTTATTGGCTTTCATTTTAGCTAAAAAAAAATCACACTGTGATTTTTTTTATGGCGCGCCCGGCAGGATTCGAACCTGCGACCTTCAGATTCGTAGTCTGCTACTCTATCCAGCTGAGCCACGGGCGCATAGTGGCGGAGAGAGAGGGATTTGAACCCTCGATACGGGTATTAGCCCGTATAATCGCTTAGCAGGCGACCGCCTTCGGCCACTCGGCCATCTCTCCATGTTTTAAGATACAAATAATATTATACTACTTATTACCCTCTTTGGCTACCTAAAATCTTTACCAATTAACTTCTGACACTAATTCTCATCTTAATTACAATTCTTATTTCTCAATTATCCATTAAATTAAGATGGCGGAGAGGGTGGGATTCGAACCCACGGAACCCGTAAAGGTTCAACGGTTTTCAAGACCGCCTCCTTCAACCGCTCGGACACCCCTCCAATTAGTTACTGATTACTAGTGACTGGTGACTGGTGACTGGTGACTGGTGACTGGTGACTAGTAGGCTATGAAATTTTTCCGAACGCAAAAAGTAGTATATCACATTATATAAGCTGATGTCAATATGGAAATGACTGGATCACCATTCATTTGGATGCTATGGTCTAATAAATTCTACCCCACCCATATAATGCTGTAGTACTTTTGGCACTTTTATCGAACCGTCCTCCTGTTGGAAGTTCTCCATGATAGCTGCTGTTGCTCTACCTACAGCTAGCCCGGAACCATTTAAGGTATGGACAAATCTCGGCTTACCTTTGGCATCCCGATAGCGTATATTTGCTCGTCTGGCCTGAAAATCCTCAAAATTACTGCAGGAAGATATTTCCCTATATGTATTAAAACTAGGCAGCCAAACTTCAATGTCATAGGTTTTAGCGGAAGAAAAACCTATATCCCCTGTTGCTAAAGCAACAACACGGTAGGGTATTTCTAATAACTGCAGTATTTTCTCGGCGTCATTTGTCAGCTTTTCTAACTCCTCGTAGGAGTTGTCAGGATGAGCAAATTTAACTAATTCTACTTTATTAAATTGATGCTGCCGAATAAGTCCTCTAGTATCCCTACCATGAGCACCGGCTTCTGCCCGGAAACAAGGACTGTATGCACAATGCAAAATTGGTAAATCTTTTTCATCCAAAATCTCTTCCCGATAAAGGTTGGTGACTGGTACTTCTGCAGTTGGTACTAGAAAATAATCATTGTTTGATATTCTAAACATATCATCTTCAAATTTAGGTAACTGTCCTGTTCCTATCATACTACTTCTATTTACCATAAAGGGTGGGATAACCTCTGTATACCCATGCTGCTCAGTATGAATATTCAGCATAAAGTTAATCAGCGCTCTTTCCAAACGAGCTCCTAATCCTTTATAAAAAGTAAACCTTGCTCCGGTAACCTTGGCACCCCGTTCAAAATCTAAAATATTTAAGCTTTCGCCTAAATCCCAGTGAGCTTTTGGTTCATAAGTAAAACTTCTAGGCTCCCCCCATTTGCGCTCCTCCCTGTTATAGCTTTCATTAGGACCTATAGGTAAGCTTGCATGGGGCATGTTGGGTATGCCCATAATTATATCATTTGACTTTTCATCAATTTGTCTTACTTCTTCATCTAGATTCTTTATTTTTTCGCCAACCTGTCCCATCTGTTCTACTAATTCATCGGCATTTTTGCCTTCTTTTTTTAATTGGCCAATTTCTTTTGAAACAACATTACGGTTATTTTTTAGCTGTTCTACTTCTGCTAGCTTTCTCCTTCGCTCTTCATCTAGGGAGAGAAACTCATCTAATCTAACCTGTGCTCCCCGCTTATCCATAGCTTCCTTTACAATTTGCGGGTTTTCCCGGACAAACTTTATATCCAGCATTATATACACCTCACATCTAAGTTACTAGTTGTTAGTGGCTAGTTATTAGTAGGCTTTTGAAAGTCATTGGTGACTAATGCTTGGTTAATTATTTTTATTAAATAGCCACTAGCCACTAATTACCAGCCACTAAAGACTATTTTACAAGGAAACATACCTTACGTCAAAAATTCCTTCAATCTTCCTCATTTTTTCTAAAGCAGCTTCAGATACTACATCATCTACTGCCATTACCATAATCGCTTTACCACCAATTTCTCCCCGCCCTACCTGCATTCCTGCAACATTTATCAGGTATTCACCTAATATTGTGCCTACTTGCCCAATCATCCCTGGTTTATCACTATGAGGAATAATAAGCATATGTTTGGCCGGTACTGTTTCCATAGAAAAATTATCGAGCTGAACTAATTTAACAACATCTTTATTAAAAATAGTACCCGCTAGCTGATGGGTAGTGCCGTTACCCTTTACTTCAATTGCTATGAGATTTGCATAATTTTTAAGCTCTTGCGATTTTATTTCTTCCACTTGGATACCTCTGTTTTTTGCAACAACAGGTGCATTAACATAGTTTACTGAATCCTGCAGAATTGGTCGCAATAATCCTTTTAGAACTGTATTTGTTAAGGTAGTCAGGTCATAGCCCGCAATCTCACCATTATAATTAATTTTTACGTATTCAATAGGCTTATCCATGAGTTGAGAAACAAATTTACCTAAGGTTTCTACTAATTCCAAATAAGGTTTAACTGTTTGTAATAGCTCTGGTTTAATAAACGGAATATTAACAGCTGTTTTTACCGGCTCTCCCCTTAATACTCTTAATACTTCCTCGGCTACCTCCTGGGCTACTGTCACCTGTGCCTCTTCTGTAGATGCTCCTAGATGAGGCGTTGTTACTACCTGTGGCAATTGGATTAAAGGACTTTCTATATTAGGTTCTTTACTAAATACGTCTATGGCAGCACCCGCAACTTTTCCTTTATCTATTGCTTCTAGTAAATCTTCCTCATTTATGATTCCACCCCGTGCACAGTTAATTATCCTTACACTATCTTTCATTAAAGAAAAGGCTTCTTTGTTAAGCATATTTTTTGTTTCTTCTGTTTTTGGTAAATGAATAGTAATAAAATCACTAACTATAAAAAGGTTTATTAAATCCATTATCTCCACATCAAGGAGCTTGGCCTTAGTTTTACTTATATATGGATCATAGCCTATTACTTTCATATCAAAGGCTTTAGCTCTTTTAGCTACCTCAGAGCCTATTTTACCTAACCCGATAACACCCAAAGTTTTATTTCTTAATTCTACACCCATAAAGGTTTTTCGATCCCAATCACCATTTCTTAATTTAAAGTTGGCCTGAGGGATACTCCTTGCTACTGCTAACATCATAGCCATAGTATGTTCGGCAGCTGCAATTGTATTTCCTTCCGGAGCATTAACTACTACTACCCCTTTTATAGTAGCGGCATCAACATCAATATTATCTACCCCTACTCCTGCCCGGCCTATTACTTTTAGATTATGACCATTTTCAATAATAGAAGCTGTTATTTTCGTTTGACTTCGCACTAAGATAGCATGATACTCTGGAACTATATCAATTAACTCTTTCTCCGTGCTTTTGTATTTTGCAGTAATTTCCAAACCAGGAGTATTATATAAAAGCTCTAAACCTTCGTCAGAAATAGGGTCACATATCAGAATTTTCATTTTGTCTCCCCCTTATATCTTAAAATAACCTCTTGACACACTCTAACTCCTCTTCCTAAATCTTTTACAAATCCTAACTGAAATAATGCCATTTCTAGGGCAGCTATAGCTGTTAATAAATCCATATCTTGGACATAACCAATATGACCAATTCTAAAGATTTTACCTTTTAATTCATCCTGGCCGCCTGCTATCTCCACATTGAAATTTGTAAGCATTAGTTTATTTAAATCCTTCCACACTAAACCCTCTGGTACTTTAACTGCAGTAATGGCAGGAGAAGCAGCCTTTTCATCTTTAACCACTAATTCTAGTCCCAAAGCTTGTACAGCTTCTCTAACTATTTCTTTAAACATTTGCTGCTTTTTATAAATATTTTCTAATCCTTCTTCCAATAGGATATTTAAAGATTCCTGCAATCCAAGTATTAGAGAGGTCGCCGGTGTATAGGGTGTTGTATCTTGGGCCAGATTTTTCTTTGCTGCTTTTAGATCAAAATAATAATTATAATTTTTACAGGTCTCGTTTACCTTCCAAGCCTTTTCACTAAGAGTAATAAAAGCCAAACCCGGAGGTAGCATAAATGCTTTCTGCGACCCAGCTATTACCACATCTGCACCCCATTCATCAACAGGAAAATCAGCAACTGCCATTCCAGATATACTATCAACAATCAATAGTGCAGGATGATTACCCATGGCCTCCTTAATTGCTTTAATATTGTTTAAAATTCCTGTGGCAGTTTCATTTTGCTGCACAAAAACAGCCTTTATTTCCTGCCCTTTATCTTCCGTTAATATTTCCTTTACTAATTCTGGGTCTGCACTCTTACCTAACTCAAAATCTTTCCTGATTACTTCCGCACCAATTCGAGCATTTATTTTAGCAAAACGGTCGCCAAACTTGCCGTTAACTAAGACTAGTACCTTATCGCCCGGGTTAATAAAATTTGTAACAGCTGCCTCCATTGCCCCTGTACCTGATGCGGTTAAAATATAAACATCCCTTTCAGTTTGAAAAACTTTTTTTAAATTCTGAGATACTTCCCTAACAACTTGACTGAATTTTTGCGAGCGGTGACCCACAGGTGGTACAGCCATAGCTCTAAGTACTCTAGGCGGTACCATAGTTGGCCCTGGAATTAATAATAATTGTTTTTCATACATATCTAAAACAGCTCCTTATTTTTAGTTATTATTTATTAGTATCTACATACAAGTATTAAGTAAATACATCCGGGGCGCCCTCCAAATATATCAACTTAATAGTTACTGGTGACTAGTGACTAGTTATTAGTGGCTAGTGGCTAGTACCTTTATAATTAAACCACGGCCCTTCTGGGGCACATGGATAATAACGAAAATAAACAAAAAAGTATTTATCTGCTAGTTGTACCTTCTTTTCAAATTAATAAAACCTTTCACTGTTCCACTGTTCCACTGTTCCACTGTTCCACTATTTCACTGCTTATATATGTGCCCAAAAATTAAAAAAGCCCGCCCACTGTAGTTAAATTATTAACTACAGGGACGAGCTTAAAAAACCCGCGTTGCCACCCAAATTGAATAATGAAAAAATCATTACTCCTCTTAATACACTATAACGGTCGTGCAGCCGGTTGTGCTCATCGCACTCCACTCTAGGGCGGAATTTCCTTTAAAAAATCCATGTTGGTTCACACCAGCCACCAACTCTCTGTAAGGTTTTTAAAGTACTTGTTCCCCTTCATTGTGTTTTATAACAGTCATTTAGATTTAAAAGTATATTACTATAATAATTTTACATCTGTCAAGTGTTATTTCAGAAAGCTTGCTTATCTTATATTATCTTTAATCATTTGTAAAAAATATTTATGTGCTCTCAAGTCATTTGCTAATTCCGGATGAAAAGCAGCAGCTAGGTAATTTCCCTGTCTTACAAAAAATATTTGGTTTGGGGATCCTTGACACAATATACCAATATTAGGAGAAATACTATTTATATATATTCTATTTTTAAATATCCCTTTAAAGGGTTCTTTTCCTAAAGCAGGTATATCTAATAAAATTTCTAAATACTCTTTATTAATAATTTCCACACCTATATTCATTATCCCAGAAAAGTCGCTTTTATTATTAGGATTAGCTAAAAGTGCTATAGCCGATGATATTCCAAAAATTGGCATATCACCTTTTTTGAAATTCTGAAATATTTTATTTATTTTTAACTTTAATAATATTGTTTCAATTGTTTTATAATTATCCCCACAGATAACCAAACCATTTATATTATTTAGCTTACTAACATTATCAATGTAAATTGTTTCGACTCCACATTTTTTAAAAACACCTTTTTGCTCTTTGTAATCCTGTTTTGTTGATATTATTCCTACTCTCATTAAAATCAGCCTCTTAATCCTATGTTATTATATATTATTACAAATGTTTTTTACGGTGATATAAAAAAAGATAATCGTATCCCGATTATCTTTTTTTTAAACTATTTTATTTTACTATTTCATATGTTTCCCTAGCTATCATTAATTCCTCATTAGTTGGAATTACCAACACCTTAACCTTTGAGTTCTCTGTAGTTATATCTACTTCTTTACCACGAGTAGCGTTTTTATCTATGTCAATTTCTAGACCTAAGTAAGTTAAACCCTTACAGACGTCATAGCGGGTCTCTGGGGAGTTTTCACCTAAGCCTGCTGTAAATACTATGGCATCAACACCATTCATGATAGCAACATAAGAACCAATAAATTTTTTAACCATATAATCAAATCTATCAAGAGCTAATTGTGCTCTTTCATTTCCTTTTTCAGCGGCAATTTCTATATCCCTAAAATCACTGCTTACACCAGAAATACCTAAAACACCACTGCGTTTATTTAGGCAATTATTTACTTCCTCTAAAGACCAACCTTCTTTCTCCATTAGGAAGGAAACTATTGCTGGATCGATATCTCCGGATCGGGTACCCATCATAAGACCTTCTAATGGTGTGAAGCCCATGCTTGTTTCAATAGATTTTCCACCATCAACTGCACAAATACTTGCACCATTACCTAGGTGACAGGTAATAATTTTTATATCTTTGATTGATTTCCCTAACATTGCCGCTGCTCTTTGAGCAACATATTTATGGGAAGTACCATGGAAACCATACTTACGAATTTTATATTTTTGATAAAATTCATATGGTATACCATATAAATAGGCATGCTTAGGTAATGTTTGGTGAAAAGCAGTATCAAAAACACCAACCTGAGGAACAGACGGCATCAACTTTTTACAAGCATTTATACCCATAATATTTGGCGGGTTATGCAGGGGCGCTAAAGAAATATTGTCAATTAGCGACTGCATTACCTCATCATTAATTAAAACAGAACCAGAGAAGTCTTCTGCACCATGTACTACTCGATGCCCGATAGCACTAATCTTGTCCATACTGTCAATAACACCATGAACCTCATCTACGAGAGCAGCTAATACCAACTCTATAGCTTTTTCATGGTCTTGCATATCAGTCTCTAGTTCATATCTATCCTTATTATTTGGTCGGTGTGATAATTTTGCACCATCCAAACCAATTCTTTCAACTAACCCTTTGGCTAATACACTTTCATCAGTCATGTTAAATAATTGATACTTTAAGGATGAACTACCACAGTTAATAATAAATACATTCTCATTCATTAAACTTACCTCCACTTTTATATCTACAATTATTTTACTATAAATGAAAGTACTTCTCAATAGTTAATTCTTTTTTTCACATAATAATTTTAATTTAGTTTTTTCTTCCTTTGTATTTAGATTGTGTTATTTATTAATAAATAATCCCTTAAAGAAACAAAAAAGCCAGCTCAACTGACTTTTGTGCTTTTTTTTATTAATTTTCTTCAGCAACCACTCGAGCTATTGCGACTACAGCATCTTCTTCTCCAACTCTCATAATTAAAACTCCTTGAGTAGTACGGCTCATTGATGATATATCATCAGTCTTCAATCTAATGATAATACCTTCTTTAGATATTATCATTATTTCTTCACCTTCTTTTACTACTTTTGTGCCTACTAATTTACCATTTCGTGGGGTAATACGTAGAGTTATAATACCTTTACCACCCCTAGATTGAGTTCTATATTCCTCAACCGGTGACCTTTTACCATATCCTTTATCTGTTATAACTAAAAGCTGGGAATCATTTCTAATAATATCCATACCAACCACTTCATCATCATTATCAAGACGTATGCCCCTAACTCCATGGGCAGTCCTGCCCATGGAACGAACATCCTGCTCATTAAACCGTATGGACAGACCTTCCTTAGTAACAAGAATCACATCCTGGTTACCATCAGTTAACTGGACTCCCATTAATTCATCATCATCAGCTAAAGATATGGCAATTATCCCATCTTTACGAGAGGTGTCATATTCACTTAAATCGGTCTTTTTAACAATCCCTTTTTGGGTTGCCGCAAAAAGATACCAATTAGTAGTGTATTCTTTTACCGGTATAACAGTGGTGATCTGTTCATCGCCATTTATATATAGAAGGTTGATAATGGCTGTCCCTTTAGATTGCCGACTTGCTTCCGGTATTTCATAAACCTTCAGCCTATAAACCTTCCCCTTATTAGTAAAGAACATTAAATAATTATGGGTAGAAGTAATGAACAGCTGTTCAACAAAATCCTCTCCCTTTGTTGTCATTGCTGTTATTCCTTTACCACCACGGCGCTGACTCTTATAGGTATCAGTTGGCATCCGCTTGATATAACCGGTATGACTTATCGTTATAACTACATCCTCATCAGCAATTAAATCTTCCATCTCCAGTTTATCATCAGATACACTAATTTCTGTTCTTCTTTCATCTGAGTATTTATCTCTAATAATACTAATTTCTTCTTTAATTATGTCATAAACCATACCTTCGTCAGCTAATACACTACGAAAATATTCAATCTTTTCCATTAATACTTTATATTCTTCATCAAGTTTTTCTCTTTCTAAGCCGGTAAGTCTTTGTAACCTCATTTCCAGGATAGCTTGGGCTTGTTTTTCACTAAGACTAAATCTGCTTATCAAATTATTTCTAGCTTCTTCTGTTGTCCGAGAACTTCTGATGGTTTTTATTACCGCATCAATATTATCTAAAGCTATTTTCAAGCCCTCAACAATATGGGCTCTTTCTTCTGCCTTGGCCAATTCAAACTTAGTCCTGCGGACCACTACATCCTTTTGGTGTTCTAAATAATGAAAAAGGACTTCTTTAAGATTAAGTACTTTTGGCTCCCCATCCACAATAGCCAACATAATAGTTCCAAAGGTCTCTTGCAGTTGAGTGTTTTTATATAATTGGTTAAGAACAACTTGAGGATTAATATCCCTTCTTAACTCTATTACTACTCTCATGCCTGTACGGTCTGACTCATCCCTTAAATCAGTAATACCATCTACTTTTTTATCTCTTACCAAATCTGCAATTTTTTCTATTAATTTGGCTTTATTTACTTGATAGGGTAGTTCTGTAGCCACTATCCTCATTTTACCATTATTCATCTTTTCAATCTGGGTTTTTGCCCTAACCTTAATTACACCACGTCCAGTTTCATAAGCCTGTCTAATACCCCTTTTGCCCATAATAATACCACCAGTTGGAAAATCGGGGCCATTTATAAATTTCATTAAATCAATACTGGTTATATCCGGTTGGTCAATTAAAGCAATAACCCCATTTATAACTTCCCTTAAATTATGGGGTGGTATATTAGTCGCCATACCTACCGCTATCCCCGATGAACCATTAACTAATAAATTAGGATACCTAGATGGTAATACCACCGGTTCTTCTAAGGATTCATCATAGTTAGGAATATAATCTATCGTATTTTTTTCAATATCTGCCAAGAGTTCAATAGCTATTTTAGCCATCCGAACTTCTGTATAACGCATAGCTGCAGCAGAATCACCATCTACAGATCCGAAGTTACCATGCCCATCTACCAAAGGATAACGGGTTGAAAAAGGTTGTGCCATTCTCACCATTGCATCATAAACAGCGCTATCACCATGAGGATGATATTTAGCTAACACGTCACCAACAACGTGAGCTGATTTTTTATGGGGTTTTTCCGGAACCATCCCTATTTTATACATAGAATAAAGAATACGTCTATGAACTGGTTTTAAACCATCCCTTACATCAGGTAAAGCTCTACCCACAATTACACTCATTGCATAGTCAATATATGATTTTTGCATTTCATCTTCGATTTTAATTGGTAATATTTTACCATGGGTGAAATTCTCCACTATTTATTCCCCTCTCACTTACTTTGCCGGAATCACTGCAGGTGATTCTACTTAAATATCTAAATTTCTCACATATCTGGCATTGGCCTGAATAAATTCCCTTCTAGGTTCTACTTTGTCGCCCATCAATATCGTAAATATTTCATCGGCTTTAATAGCATCTTCTAAATTTACTTTTAAAATTGTTCTTGTTTCAGGATTCATCGTTGTATCCCATAACTGTTCAGGGTTCATTTCACCTAAACCTTTATACCTCTGTATAGAATAATTTTCCCGCCCAACCTTTTCTAAATGACTTTCTAATTCTTTATCAGAATAAAGATATGTCTCCTCTTTATTTTTCTTTACTTTAAAAAGGGGAGGTTGGGCTATATAAACAAAACCTGCTTCTACCAAGGGTTTCATATATCGATAGAAAAATGTTAATAAAAGTGTTCTAATATGGGCACCGTCAACATCAGCATCACTCATTAAAATAATTTTATGATACCGGGCTTTGGTTAAATCAAAATCTTCACTTATGCCTGTACCCATAGCTGTAATTATTGTTCTAATTTCTTCGCTATTTAAAATTTTATCTAAGCGGGCTTTTTCCACATTTAAAATTTTACCCCTTAAGGGTAATATCGCCTGAAATTTTCGATCCCTTCCCTGCTTTGCTGAGCCACCTGCGGAGTCACCCTCTACTAAGTATACTTCACAAAATTGTGGGTCCTTAATTGAGCAATCAGCTAATTTCCCTGGTAATGTAGTATTTTCTAAAACATTTTTCCTTCGGGTTAATTCTCTGGCTTTTCTCGCTGCTTCTCTTGCCCTAGCAGCAAAGACAGCCTTTTCAATAATTTTTTTACCTATTGCTGGGTTTTCTTCTAAAAATGTAGATAAATTTTCATTTACTATACTTTCAACTATTCCTCTTACTTCACTATTTCCTAATTTTGTTTTTGTTTGTCCTTCAAATTGGGGTTCAGGAATCTTAACACTCAATACTGCTGTTAATCCTTCTCTTATATCTTCACCCGTTAAATTATTATCATTTTCTTTTATAATATTTTGTTTTCGGGCATAATCATTCATAACCCTAGTTAAAGCAGATTTAAATCCTGATTCATGGGTACCGCCTTCTTGGGTATGGATATTATTTGCATAAGAAAAGATATTTTCTGTATAGGTATCTGTATATTGTAAAGCTACCTCAACCTGTACAGCATCTTTTTTTACCTCAAAATAGATTACCTTAAGATTAACTGGATCTTTATTTTTATTAATATATTTAACAAAATCTATAATTCCGCCATCATGTATAAAAACAGACTCATTATTATCTCTTTCATCTCTTAAAACAATTTTTAACCCTTTATTTAGAAAAGATAATTCTCTTAATCTTTGCACTAAAACATTAAAATCATATACTAATTCTTCGAATATTTTAAAATCTGGTTTAAAAATTATTTTTGTACCTGTTTTTTTTGAACTACCAATCACCTTCAATTTTGAAACAGTTTTACCTCTTTCATACCTTTGGTGAAATATCTTATCTTCTCTGCTTACTTCGACCTCTAACCATTCTGATAAAGCATTTACAACGGACATACCAACTCCATGTAACCCACCTGATACTTTATACCCTTGCCCTCCAAATTTTGCCCCTGCATGTAAAGTAGTTAAAACAAGTTCCACCGCAGGTATTTTCATCTTTGGATGGGCTTCTACAGGAATTCCTCGTCCTTCATCTATAACTGTAATGCTATTATCTTGATGAATTATTACTTCAATTTGGTTTCCATAGCCTGCTAATGCCTCATCAATACTATTATCAACTATTTCAAATACTAAGTGATGTAAACCTTTGGAACTTGTACTACCAATATACATACCAGGACGTTTTCTAACAGCTTCTAATCCCTCAAGAACTTGTATTTCATTGGCTGTATAACCATTATTATTAATTTGTTCCATATTTTTCTCCCCTTTATATGCTATACATTTGTTGGGTAATTTTCTCATTCAAGAGGCAATAAATAAAATTTTCATTCTACATCAAAGTGCAAGAGGTATAGCCCCTCTCCTCATCTTCTTCAAAGTAAAATTATAGCAAAGTTTATATATTATAGCAATATATAAACTTACTTATATTTCCATTTTAAATATTTTTTTTCACTTTACATAAAATAAACCGGAACATCCGGTTTATATCCAAATAACCTTTTCACTTATCTTTTTCTAATTCAAATAAATTATCAAATCTTTTAACTAATGTTATAGATGAAATAGGGGACATATATAAGCCCTCTTTTGTTAACACAAAAGTCTTTATTTTTTCTGTGGTCCCAATTTTATACGTTTTCTTTTCTGACTCAGCAATTTCTAAATATTCCCTGGTTGAAATTGCATTACAACATATATCTTTGTCAAAAATTCCAATTACTGATTTTTTAGGAACTATTACATTTTCACCTAAATGTAAAAACACTTATTATTTCCCCCTTGAACCATTAATAACTCCACTTTCTACTCTGAAAACCTCTATCTTTTGTTTAATACTATCTACTAATTCCATATTTGCACCTGTTATAAAAGTTTGTATTTGATTTTCTTTAATTACTTTAATTAAAAAATCCCGCCGATTATCATCTAATTCTGACATTACATCATCAAATAAAAGTATAGGATATTCTCCATTTTGTGAATTAAAAAGGTTTAACTCTGCAAGTTTTAATGCCAATATTGCTGTTCTTTGTTGTCCTTGGGAACCATATATTTTTAAATTTTTATCATTTAAATAAAAAATAAGATCATCTCGATGAGGTCCAAAAAGAGTCATATTTTTAAAAATATCTTCTCTTCTATTTTTTTCTATTATCTCCCTAAACTGTTTGGTTATTTCCTCTATATCTAACCCTTGTTTAGAAATTATAGAAGAGCTGTATTTTATATTTATTTGTTCTTTACCATATGTTATTTCATTATGATTTTTTCTAGCTAATGGAACAACTTTTTTTAAAAAGTCTAATCTATTTTTTATAATTAAGCTTCCATATTTTATTAACTGCTCATCCCAAACATCTAAACTGTCTGGGTTTTGGTTTTTTCTCTTAATCTCTTTTAATAGAGCATTTCTCTGTTTTAAAATTTTATTATAATTTATTAAAATATTATAGTAACCGCCTACTAATTGACAAATTTCTATATCTATATATTTTCTTCTTTCCGCTGGTCCATCCTTTATTATTCCTAAATCATCTGGTGAAAAAGTAACTGTTTGGAGAAAACCAAATAAGTCTGAAGTTTTTCTATATTTTACACCATTTATCTTTATTTGTTTATTACCTTGCCGATCATAATATAATTCAATATAAAGTTCCCTATTTAAATCTTTTTTAATTAATTCACATTTAATTTTAAAAAAGTTATTATTCCAGTTAATTAACTCTATATCTTTATTGTGCCTAAAGGTTGTTCCAGTGGAAGAATAATAAATTGCCTCTAATAGGTTAGTTTTACCTTGAGCATTTTTACCTATAAATAAATTTATATTTGATTTAAATTCAACACTTTGTCGTGTGTAATTGCGATAATTTTCTAAAATAATTTTTTTTAAAAACATCTATTACTCCAAATCAAACAGTTCTTAAAGGCAAAATTAAATAAACAAAATTATTATGATTACCTGATCTAATTATTCCAGGACTTAATGGACCACTTAATGTTATATTTAAATCTTCTGTATCTATTATTTTTAAAGCATCTAATAAGTATTTAGCATTAAATGATATTTCAATACTTTCCCCTTCACTAAAAATTGTTATTTTTTCTTCCACTTTACCCATTTCTGATCTAGATGTAATTTTTAAAAACCCTTTATCCATAACTAATTTAATAATACTTGTACCATCTTTTTCACTGGAAAATAAGTTTGCTCTTTCAATAGTTTCTTGAAAAGCTTTTGTTTTTACTTTCAAAAGTGATTTATATTCTTGTGGTATAACCTGTTTGTAGTTAGGAAATTTACCTTCGATTATTCTAGAAATTATTTTAGTATCTTGAGTTTCAAAGGAAACCTGATTCATATTTCCTTTAATTATTAAGGCCTCATCATCTTCTTTAATAATCCTATTAACTTCACCTAAGGTTTTACCAGGTATAATTATACTAATATTTTTATCTTGGTTATTTTTAAGCATTCCGGAGCGTAAAGCTAAACGGTGAGTATCTGTAGCAACCATATGTAACTCATTATTTTCTAGTTCAAAAAGAACCCCTGTAAATATTGGCCTATTATCATCTGTTGCAGTTGCAAATAGTGTTTGTTTAATCATATTTTTTAATATATTTGTTTCGACTTCAATGGAAAAATTACCTTCTAATTCCGGTATTAAGGGAAATTCTTCTCCAGGCCAGCCTTTTAGGTTTACTTCTGCATCATCGTATTGAATAGAAACACCTATAATATCCGCAAGATAATTAATAATTATTTTAGTATTTGGTAGTTTTCTTACTAACTCTGAGAAATGACGGGCAGGTAATACTATCTCTCCCTCTTCTATTACTTGAACTGGCACTCTACATTCTATACCAATTTCTAAATCTGTTGCTGTAAAAAAAAGATTATTATCCACAGCTTTTAAAAAGATACCCGATAAAATAGGAATAGTATTTTTATTAGAAACAGCTTTTTGAACAGCGTTTATTCCATCTAATAAATTTTCTTTAGTAGCAATTATTTTCAATATTAAAACCATCCTTTCTTTTAAGGAATATTTTTATTATTAAAGAATATATATAGTAGTTATAGTATTAGTAACTGTGGATTTGTGAAAAAGGTATAAAAAGCTATACACAGCTTGATATAGGCAATGTTTAAAAGCTTGTGGGTATAAGGGGGAGTTTATCCACATATCAACAGGGTAAAAAAATTTTTTATATTATCAACAGTTTATACACAACTTATTAGTATTTTTATTAACATTTAATTTTCATTTAAGCGGTCTTTAATCTTATTTACTATTTCTTGGACCGATGGATCTTTTAATAACATAGAATTAATTTTATCACATGAGTGGATAACTGTTGTATGGTCCCTACCTCCAAATATTTCTCCTATTTTAGGTAAAGATAGATCTGTCATATCTCGGCATAAGTACATTGCAATTTGTCTTGGAAAAACAACATTTTTAGTTCTTTTTTTTGCTTTTAAGTCGTCTATTTTTAATAGAAAAGCTTCTGCAACTTTTTCTTGAATAAAATCATATGTAATTGGGCGGGGTTTATTGGCAGGAATAATATCCTTTAAGGCTTCTATTGCTAAGTCTAAATTTATTTCTTTTTTTTGTAATGAAGAAAAGGCTATTACTCTAATTAGAGCTCCTTCCAATTCTCTAATATTTGATTGAATTTTATCCGCTATATAAGTCATTACATCATTATCTACTGCAATATTATCTAATTGAGCTTTTTTTCTTAATATTGCTATGCGAGTCTCTAAATCTGGTGCTTGAATATCTGTAATTAATCCCCATTCAAATCTAGTTCTCAAACGATCCTCAAGGGTAGGAATTTCCTTAGGTGGTCTATCACTAGAAATAATAATTTGTTTATTTGCTTCATAGAGAGCATTAAAAGTATGAAAAAACTCCTCTTGAGTACGCTCTTTTTTAGCCAAAAATTGAATATCGTCAATCAATAAAACATCGATATTTCGATATTTATCACGAAATTTAGCCGTTTTATCATCTTTAATGCCATCAATAAGTTCGTTAGTAAATTTTTCAGATGATACATAAACAATTTTGGCATTTTTATTAGTATCTAGAACATAATGACCAATGGCATGCATTAAATGGGTTTTACCCAGCCCAACCCCTCCATAAATAAATAAAGGATTATAAGCTCTAGCTACCGATTCAGCCACAGCTAGTGCAGCAGCATGGGCAAACCTATTACTATTACCCACAACAAAAGTATCAAAAGTATATTTATTATTTAGGGGATTACCAATAATATCTTCCTGTTTTTTATTTATTAAGGTTTTATTTTCTTTTGATAATACCAGTTCTTCTTCTTCTTTTTGTTGTGCAATTACGAATTTTAGGTTTACAGGCTGGTTTAAAAGGGACTGTAATTTTGCTTTAATAAGATCTATGTAACGATTTTGGAGCCAGTCTTTTGCAAATTCATTTGGTGTACTGATAATTAAATAATCATCATAATAAGCAATTAATTCTGTTGCTTGAAACCATGTTTCAAAACTTGGTTTACTTAGGTCTTCTTCTAATAATTGTAATGTTTCTTTCCAAATATCAGAAAGTTGTGATCTAATCATTATTTTTACCTCCAAAACTAGTATGCATAATCAAATATTAAGTAGTGAAGTTATCTACAGATTTATCCACAATGTGTGTATAAATACTCTTTTAAATGTTAAAAAAATAAATATACTATTAAAAATAGTATCTAAATAATACCAAAATTAATTAAAGTTATCAACAACTAGTAATATCTAAATAATATACTTATCCACATTTATAAAATTTACTTAATTTTTATTTATAAATTTATGGACTTTATTAAGCATAACCTTGACCCTTTAGATGCTATAGGATATAATTTTGTTTGTGTGTGGATAATTAATTAAATTTGACCATATATATGCTAAGTTACAGAGGGGGGTGTTCCAGAATGAAAAGAACTTATCAACCTAAAAATAGAAAACATAAAAGAGTTCATGGTTTTCGTAAAAGAATGAGTACTGCAACAGGTAGAGCTGTAATTAAAAGAAGAAGACTTAAGGGAAGGATAAGACTAAGTGCTTAATTTTTCATCTGAATCACAGTTGGTTAATTAAGTATTTATGGCACTATAATCTTTTACTTCTCTAACTACGAAAAAAAGGCCCTTGGTGGCCTTTTTAGATTTTTGTAATTATTTATAATTAATAGCTTAATTATTGGCAAGCTTTATGGAAACAATATTAGTACTTTATAGGTTAAAATTGCGGAGGCTTTAAAGGTAGGGAGATGATAAAATGCTGCCTAAAAAATTTAGACTTCGAAAAAACATTGATTTTAGACGAATATATAGATCATCAAAATCAATAGCAAATCAAGACTTGGTTCTTTATATAAAAAAAAATAATTATAGTAATGATACCCGTATTGGATTTTCTATATCAAAAAAATTAGGAAAAGCAAACGAAAGAAATCTCCTAAAGCGACAATTTAGAGAAGTGATACGAAATAAAATTGAACATTTAAAACCTGGATATGATTTAATTTTTATTGCTAGACAAAAAATTAAAGGAAAAAGTTACTCTGATGTTGAAAAAAGTATGGAGTTTTTATTAGTAAAAGGAAGAGTAGTAAATGATAAATAATTTTTTAGTTTTTTTATCTTTAAAGGTGATTAGGTTCTACCAAAAATTCATATCCCCATTAAAAGGAAGAACATGTCGTTTTTATCCGACTTGTTCGGAGTATGCCATAGATGCTTTTAAAAAGCATGGTTTTTTAAAAGGGTTTGTTATTTCCTTAAAAAGAATTTTTAAATGTCATCCTTTTCATCCGGGGGGTTACGACCCTGTTAAATAATAATAAGGAGGTGAATTCCTGCTAAAATTTTATTAGCGGGAAATATAATTTGCAATGGTTAGTAGATGGTATTAAAAGTATAATTACAGTTTTATATAATGTTACAGATACTATAGGTTTTCCAAGTTATGCCTTGGCAATTATTTTACTAACAGTTCTTTTAAAAATTGCCTTATATCCCTTATCTGTAAAACAAATGGAGTCCATGAAAGGTATGCAGCTTGTCCAGCCAAAAGTTCAGGAGATACAAAAAAAATATAAAAATGATAAAGAAAAAATGAATAAAGCAATAATGGATTTATATAAAGAGTATAATGTTAATCCTGCTGCCGGTTGTTTACCCTTACTGGTTCAAATGCCAATATTGATTGGACTTTTTACAGCTTTGAGGGATTATTCCTTTGAACCGGTAGCCCATGCTAAGTTTTTTTGGATTAGCAACTTAAGTAACCCTGATCCTTTATATATTTTACCTATTTTAGTTGCTGCAGCTACCTTTGTACAGTCTAAAATTACTACACCGGCAAGTACTGGAGCTAGTAATTCAACTACTATGATGATGCTTTATTTTATGCCTCTTTTTATTGGTTATATTAGTATGAAATTTGCTGCCGGACTTGCATTATACTGGGTAATTTTTAATATTCTTGGTGCTCTTCAGCAGTATTTAATCAATAAAAAACCTCTTGCTGAGAAAGGGGAAGTCGGTAATAAATGAAAAAGGTTGAAATTTCTGCAAAAACAGTTGAAGAGGCTATAAAATTAGCCTTACAACAACTTGAGTTACAAGAAAGTGAAGTAAATGTTGAAATTTTAGAGCAACCAAATAAAGGTTTGTTTGGATTTTTTGGAAATAAAAATGCAGTAGTTAGTGTTGAAGAAAAATTTAATCATATAACATCCACCAAGATTTTTTTAGAAAATATCTTAAAAAAAATTGGGCTTAATCCTAAAATTGAGGTTGTTGAGAGTAATGATTATATAACCTTTAATCTAAGTGGTGATGATTTAGGAATTTTAATAGGCCGCCGTGGAGATACTTTAGACTCTTTACAATTTTTAACAAATCTAGCGGTAAATAAAAACCATGTACAAAGAAAAAAAATTATTATTGATGTTGAAGACTATCGTAATAGAAGAGAAGAGACACTTATTAATTTAGCTAATAGATTATCAGAAAAAGTTAAAAGAACGGGGAGAAAAGTTATTTTAGAGCCTATGAATCCCCATGAAAGAAGAATTATTCATGTAACCCTACAAAATAATATTTATATTTCCACTTATAGCGAAGGTGATGAACCTTACCGAAAAGTTGTTATTGTTCCCAAAAACTAATACTAAATCCCAGTATTTAATACTGGGATTTTTAATATTTTTTTTGCTTTTAATTTGTGGTAACATATGGGAAGAATAATTTCATGAGGTGAAATACATTGATAAATGATACTATTGCGGCAATCGTGACAGCTATGGGTGCTGCCAGTGTAGGAATAATTAGAATAAGTGGTCCAGATGCTATAAAGATAGGAAATTTAGTTTATGATGGAAAAAGGGATTTTATAAAAACTCCTTCACATTCTATTTTATATGGTAAGGTTTATGATCAATTTAATAAAAAAATAATTGATGAAGCATTATTTCTAATTATGAAAGAGCCATCGACTTTTTCAGGAGAAGATATTGTAGAAATCCAATGTCATGGTGGTATAATTCCAGTTAGAAAAGTATTAGAGTTAGTTTTAAGAAATGGGGCACGAATTGCTGAACCAGGTGAATTTAGTAAAAGGGCTTTTTTAAATGGGAAATTAGATCTAGCTCAAGCCGAGTCAATTATGGATATTGTTAATGCAAAAACTGAAAAAGGTTTAGAAGTAGCCATTAATCAATTACAAGGTGGTCTATCTTTACTAGTGAATGAGGTACGGTATGAACTTTTAAGATTAGTTGCATTTATTGAAGCAGATATTGATTTCCCAGATGATGATATTGAGAGACTTAATAGTACTCAACAACTAGAGAAACTTATTGTACAAAGAGATAAGTTAATAAATATTCTTCTCACAGCCCAAAAAGGAAAGATTCTTAGAGAGGGATTAAATGTTATAATAATAGGTAAACCAAATGTCGGAAAGTCAAGTTTATTAAATGCCCTTTTAAGAGAAAATAAAGCTATAGTTACAGATATTCCTGGGACAACTAGAGATGCGATTGAGGAATATATTAATTTAGGCGGAATCCCTATTAAATTAGTTGATACTGCCGGCATACGAGAAAGTGAAAATTTAGTAGAACAAATTGGAATAGAAAAAGCAAAAGAATTCATTACAAAAGCTGATTTGATACTTTATGTTTTAGACATCATAGAAGGAATATCTGATGATGATAAGAAAATTATTTTGCAATTATTAAATAAAGTACCAACATTATTTTTAGCTAATAAGGTAGATTTACAATACAATCAAGAGAAAGTAAAAGCAATAAAAAATGTACTTGGGGAAAAAGAACTTATCTTAATATCTGCTAAAGAAAGTCAAGGATTAGAAGCTATTGAAGAAAGAATTGCTGCTTTATTCTTTGAGGGAAGTTTACAGGTATCTGGGGAATCTATTGTTACTAGCACCCGGCATGTACAAGCTCTTCAAATTGCTTATGATCATCTAAAAGGAGCTATTAATTCAATTCAAAATGACTTACCGGGAGATTTTGTAGTAATTGATATTCGTAGTAGTTGGGAGCACTTAGGAAAAATTACCGGTGATACAATAGAAGATGATATTTTAGATCAAATTTTTTCTCAGTTTTGTTTAGGTAAATAAGGAGGAAGTTATGGATTTTGTTGCGGGTGATTATGATGTTATAGTTATTGGTGCTGGTCATGCGGGATGTGAAGCAGCACTTGCCTCTTCTCGTATGGGATGTAAAACATTAATTATAACTATTAGTATGGATAATATAGCTTTAATGCCGTGTAATCCTGCGGTTGGTGGACCTGCAAAAGGACATTTAGTTAGAGAAATAGATGCTTTAGGCGGACAGATGGGTCTAAATATTGATAAAACTAATATTCAAGTAAGGATGCTTAATACGGGTAAAGGACCTGCAGTCCATTCATTACGGGCGCAAGCAGATAAAAAAATGTATCAAGAAGAAATGACTAAAGAGCTAGAGGCTCAAGATAATTTAGATGTTAAACAAGCAATGGTTGAAGAGATATTAGTAGAAAATAATGTTGTTAAGGGTGTCAAGACGCAAACTGGAGCAATATTTAAATCAAGAGCTGTTATTTTAACAACTGGCACTTATTTAAGGGGAAAAATAATTATAGGTGATTTTAACTATCTTGCAGGTCCTAATGGTTTACAGTCATCAATTAATCTTTCGGGAAATTTAAAGGAGTTAGGTTTAGAATTATTAAGATTTAAGACAGGAACCCCTGCTCGGGTTGACCGGAGAACAATTGATTTTTCAAAAATGGTTGAGCAGCCAGGTGATGAAAAAAATTTATTTTTTTCTTTTATGAGTAAAGAATCCACGCAGTATAATTATTCGTGTTGGCTAACTTATACTAATGAAAAAACCCATAAAATTATTCGAGATAATTTACATCGTGCACCTATGTACTCTGGCTCAATAGAGGGTACTGGGCCACGTTACTGTCCTTCTATTGAGGATAAAATTGTAAGATTTTCTGATAAAGCAAGTCATCAGATTTTTATAGAACCAGAGGGAATTAATACTTATGAAATGTATGTACAAGGCGTTTCGACAAGTCTTCCGGAGGAAGTTCAGTTAGCTATGTATAGAAGTATATCAGGGTTAGAAAATGTGGAAATAATGAGACCTGCCTATGCTATTGAATATGACTGTTTAAATCCAACCCAGTTATCATTAACATTAGAGACAAAAAACATTGAGGGTTTATTTACGGCTGGTCAAATTAATGGTTCCTCAGGTTATGAGGAGGCAGCTGCTCAAGGACTCATGGCTGGAATTAATGCTGTAATAAAAATAAAAGGTCAGGAACCATTAATTTTAAAACGTTCAGATGCATATATAGGTGTTTTAATTGATGATTTAGTTACAAAGGGGACAAATGAACCTTATCGTATGCTAACTTCACGTGCTGAGTATCGTCTCTTACTAAGACAGGATAATGCAGATTTGAGACTTACTGAAAAAGGGTGGAAAGTTGGTTTAGTTAAAGAAGATAGATATAAACAATTTATAAGCAAAAAAGAAAGTATTTCCCGGGAAATGCTCAGATTAAGTCAAGTTATGCTTAACCCAAGTGATCAATTATTAAGGGATTTATTGAATTTAAAGCAAAGCTCTTTATTAAAAAACTCCATTTCTGCATTGGATTTATTGAAAAGGCCTGAAATCACATACTTTGATTTAATTGAAATTGGTTATGGTGATAAAGAATTAACCAATGAAATCTATGAACAGGTGGAAATACAAATCAAATATGAAGGATATATCACAAAGCAACAATCTCAAGTAGAACGATTTGAAAAAATTGAAAACCGGATAATTCCCCAAAAGATAGACTATCTTAACATTAATGGTCTTAGAAATGAAGCAAAGCAGAAATTATCAACTATAAAGCCTTTTTCTGTAGGTCAAGCCTCTAGGATATCTGGAGTATCCCCAGCTGATATTTCCGTCTTATTGGTATATCTAGAACAACAAAGACGCAAAGGAGTTTATAATAATGAAAAATAAACTGAGCTTTGCATTAGAAAAGGAAGGATTTTCTTTAACAATAGAACAACTGGATAAATTTATAATGTTTAGTTCATTAATAAAAGAATGGAATACTAAAATTAATCTAACTTCTTTAGATGAAGATGATGATATAATTTATAAGCATTTTTTAGATTCATTATTTTGTTTAAAAACAGGACATGATTGGCAGGGTAAAAAAATAATAGATGTTGGTACAGGTGCAGGCTTTCCTGGTATTCCCTTGAAAATTATTTTGGGTGATGATATTGAGCTAACTCTTTTTGATTCAGTGCAAAAAAAAGTTAATTTTCTGGGTATAGTAGTTAAAGAATTAGGTTTAAAGGGAGTTAAATGCATACATGGGAGAGCGGAAGAATACGGAAAAATGAAAGATTATCGGGAAAAATATGATATAGTTTTAGCCAGAGCTGTGGCAAGATTGCCGCTTTTACTAGAACTATGTATGCCTTTTGTAAATTTAGGTGGATTTTTTATAGCTATGAAAGGGCCAGAGGGAACTAAAGAGTTAGATGAAAGCGAATATGCCCTAAATCAGTTAGGGGGTAAATATAATAATATAAATAAGTTTTTTTTAAAGGATCAAGATTATACCAGGGTATTAATTTCTTTTGGGAAAAATAAATTAACACCTGGAAAATATCCGCGGAAAGCTGGCGTGCCCCAAAAAAAACCCTTATTAAAGGACAATTAATATGGTTAAATATGTAAATTATTAATTTAGCAGAAGGATTTTATCAATAATTAATAGAATATAGAATTTAATTGATTTTGTGAGGGGTGTTCCTTTATGAAAGACCATATTTCCAAAATTTTTGGTATTTCACAGGATTTAGATAAAAATGAAATAAAATATTTAGAGTTATCTTTAATTACTCCTAACCCTTTTCAGCCTAGAAGAGTTTTTGATCCAACACATTTAGATGAATTAGCTCAGTCTATACGAGAATTTGGTATTCTACAGCCCATTCTTGTACGTAAGATTGGGACAGGCTATGAATTGGTTGCTGGAGAACGTAGATTTAGGGCAAGTCAGAAAGTTGGTCTAAAAACAATTCCAGCAATAATTAAAAACCTAAGTGATAAAGAAGTAGCCGAAATGGCTTTAATAGAAAATTTACAACGGGAAGATTTAAACTATTTTGAAGAAGCAGAAGGATATGCAAAACTTATTAAGGAATTTGGTGTAACCCAGGACGAAATTGCTAAAAGAATGGGAAAAGGGCAATCAACAGTTGCTAATAAGTTAAGGCTTTTAAATATTCATCCCAATGTAAGGAAAGAGATTTCTATTAATGTAATTACTGAGAGGCACGCTCGGGCATTATTAAAATTAAATGATACAAAATCACAACTTAAGGCTTTAAATGAAATATATTCTAAAAACCTTAATGTTCGGCAAACAGATGAATTTGTTGAACAGTTATTAATTAATAATGAGAAAGAAATCAAGGAAAAAAGAAAAATGAAGATGACAAAAATTTTTAAAGATATGCGTATTTTTTTAAATACCATTCGAGGAGCGGTACAAACTATTAAAGATGCAGGACTAGATGCTGATATTTCTGAAAATGAATATGAAGATTATATGGAAGTAACCATAAGATTACCTAAAGGTAAAAACGCCGCTAAATAGGAAGTGCAGAGATGCACTTCTTTATTTATAGAAAAATCTTAAATATATAATTATAAACATACCTGGCAGACACACAGAATTCGCCAGGTATGTTTATAATAATTTGATAGATTTTGCTAATAATAACCAAATTATTATTAAATAGAACATATGTTCCTATAGTATTTTTCGAAATGAGGAGTTATATTTAGGCAGGTGATACAAATATATTGAACAATACTTTATTTCAATACAGCTTAAAATAACCAAACCTTGAGTGTATACCCTGACTACTGATTAAATTAATATTTTTTTATTTCTTGCAGGAACATTTATTTATTTAGTTGAATTTTAGTATATATTCTTTAAATGTGAGGTGAGTTTATTGGGAAGAATAATTACTATAGCTAATCAAAAAGGTGGTGTTGCAAAAACTACTACTGCCGTCAATCTTTCTGCATGTTTAGGAACTTTAGGAAAAAAAGTCTTATTAATAGATATCGACCCACAGGGTAATGCTAGCAGTGGTTTGGGCATAAATAAAATATCTCCGATAAGATGTATTTACGATGTAATAGTTAATAATGTGCCGATTTCAAAAGTTATCCTGCCAACGGAAATAAAAAATTTTTATATTATTCCTGCTACAATACAGCTTGCTGGTGCAGAAGTTGAATTAGTGTCTGCAATTTCTAGAGAAGTAAAATTAAAGAAAGCCTTAGAGAATATCAAGAATGAATATGATTTTATTTTTATTGATTGTCCTCCGTCCCTAGGTCTTTTAACTTTAAATGCTTTAACAGCTGCAGATTCAATATTAATTCCTATTCAATGTGAATATTATGCTTTAGAAGGATTAAGTCAGCTAATGAATACCGTGCATCTTGTACAAAAACATTTAAATCCTAATCTTAATGTAGAAGGCGCAATTTTGACTATGTTTGATGCCAGAACAAATCTCTCTATACAGGTTGTTGATGAGGTTAAAAATTATTTTAAGGAGAAAGTTTTTACTAGTATTATTCCCAGAAATGTCCGCTTAAGTGAGGCACCCAGTTTTGGACAACCGATAATTACATATGACCCTAAATCTAAAGGTGCCGAAATGTATATGGAATTAGCTAAGGAAGTGATTAATAGATGAAAAGAGGTTTAGGAAAGGGCTTAGGAGCTTTAATTCCTACAACAAATATTGAACAATACAATCCAGAAAAAGACACAATTATGGAAATTTCAATAGAAGAAATAATACCTAATAGCTTTCAACCTCGGACGAATTTTGATCCTGAAAAAATTGCTGAATTAGCAGCATCTATTAAAGAACACGGCGTTTTACAACCGGTAATAGTACGCCCACACAACCAAGGCTATGAGCTGGTTGTTGGGGAAAGAAGGCTGCGAGCATCAAAACAGCTAGGGCTAGAAAAAATCCCTGCAGTAATTAAGACGTTAACAGACCAAGATATGACAGAAGTTGCTTTAATTGAAAATATTCAACGGCATGATTTAAACCCTGTGGAAGAGGCAAGAGCATATAAACGGCTTATTGAAGAATTTGGTTTAACCCAAGAAGTTGTGGCAAAAAAGCTGGGGAAATCCCGCCCTTTTGTTGCAAATTTTTTAAGACTCCTTAATTTACCTGATAATATTTTAGAACTATTAGAAAACGGGAAAATTACCGTAGGTCATGCTCGACCTTTACTAGCAATTGATGATAAAAACCTCCAACAACAGTTAGTTAATCAAATAGCAGATGGTCAACTTTCTGTTAGAGATACAGAAAAACTCATAAATAATTCACTAAAGAATAAGAAACAAAAACCTAAATCACCTACTGAAATTCCATCTTCACCAATTTTAGATGATATTCAAGAACGACTACGGTTAAAATTTAGCACTAAAGTAAATATAAAGGATGATGGGAAAAGGGGGAAAATAGAAATAGAATATTTTAGCTACGAAGAATTGCAAAGAATAATAGAAATGTTAGATGAACATAACTATTGAGTGTTTCACGTGAAACGCTCTTTTTAATATAATTTATTTCTAAAAAAGTAGCAAAACTGCTACGAAGTTTCCAAAATAATCTTTATATCAGTTTCGAGATTCTTTATTTCATTTCATTGTGTTCGGACGGACATAAATTTTGAATTTATCATTTGCCCTACAATTATTTACAGCGTCTTTTTAAAGCATTACTTAGATTTTTTGCTAAAATAAAGAAAGAATATATCTCTGGATTTAGAACAAACGTTCCCATATTTAAATTAGTTTTAGGCTTTTTTTAATTGATCCCTAATACGTCAATATCTAATCCGATGCAGAGGCCATAGGTGGCTTTCTAACTGCCTTAAAACCGATAAAATATTAAAAAAATACCAATATATTGTCTAAAAATGTTGTGTTTCACGTGAAACACAACATTTTTATATTTGGGTTATAAGCCCAAGTTATAAGAAAGATAATGTGCAAAATCGCAGAAAACGGAGCACTTATATCGCTCCGTCTTTTCCTATTATGTTTAATCGGGAATATTTACTATCGTAGGAGGGAGGTTTAAGATATACAATAATTGAAATATAATAAAAAAAGATTAATTTTATTAACAACAAATTATTATAACAACAAATTATTATAAACATACATTCGGGAGGAGGGTATATATTCTCAAAAAAAAATTGTAAATAGGCGCTTTAGTTGAAATGCCAATATCAGCAATACTATAAGTATTAAACAAATAAAAAGTATTTGATAAATAAATAAAATGTTAACTTATAAAGTGTTTTAGATTACGTATAGAATAGCAAGAAATTTGGCACTGAACCAATCAATACTAACCCACTGAAACGGTAGGAAGATTGTATTATTTGTAGAAAAGACCCTGTGTCATTAGAATTTGTGAAACTAATAACAATTAATTAACAAGGTTTTTTGTTCTGCAAAGGATTTGAAAATACAAATTTAACTAATATTATAATTCTCGAGAGATGTTTTGGCATTTTGTTGTCTAAGTTTTGTTAAAATGGTATAATTCTATTTAATCTTAATAGTCATAAAAGTAAAAAAAAATTTCCTACTACTTGTGAAACGAGGTACAAAAAAGGGCCTTTTTTGTAGAAAGTGATCTAGCAGTGTGAGGATAAAAAGATAGGGTAATTCTATAAATTTATACAAAAAAATAATTATTTATAAAGGTTGAAACTTTTTTACTTTCATTAAGGAGGCAACGGTATGAGTTGTAATTGTCAATGTTCTACAGAGAAAAAAAATGATCCCCGTTTTCAGGAGCTTGATGGAATAATCAAAAAATATAAGAATCAAGCAGGATCCTTAATTCCAGTGCTCCATAAAGCTCAAGGAGTTTTTGGTTATCTTCCTGAAGAAGTACAAAGTTATATTGCCAAAGGACTAAAGCTTCCATTAAGTGAAGTTTATGGTGTGGTAAGCTTTTATTCATTATTTACAACTGTGCCAAGGGGTAAATATGTATTCAATGTCTGTCTTGGAACAGCTTGTTATGTTCAGGGTTCGGGTCGGATAATGGATAATTTGAAAAAAGAATTAGGGTTAGATATTGGTGAGACAACTGCTGATGGCTTATTTACACTAGAAGGCTGCCGCTGCGTAGGTGCATGCGGTTTAGCGCCGGTTTTAACAGTAAATGAAAAGGTGCACGGGCGTCTAAAGGAAGACGATGTGCCCAGATTAATAAGTTTATACAGGCTTAAAGAAGAACAAGGTAGTAAATAGGGGGTGTATTTATGATATCTTTAAATGAATTAAAAGTACTAAGAGATAAGTCTAGAGCAGAAATTTCCATTCGGGAAAAAGGATATCTGGCGGGAAGTAATATGGACTTCTATCGTTCACATGTTTTGGTTTGCGCAGGTACAGGATGTACATCTTCCGAAAGTTTAGAAGTTCGTAATGGGTTAAAAGAAGAATTAATACGTTTAAATATAGATAAAGAAGTAAAAGTAGTAGAAACGGGCTGTTTTGGATTCTGTAGTTTAGGTCCTATTATAGTTGTGTATCCAGAGGGTACATTTTACTGTCTGATTACCCCAGAAGATGTAAAGGAAATTGCTGAAGAGCATCTTTTGAAAGGGCATATAGTATCTAGACTTCTATATAGTGAGCCAGGTACAGATAAAAAGGTTTCTGATTTTGAAAGCATTGAATTTTTTAATCACCAAAAAAGGGTAGCTTTAAGGAATTGTGGTGTAATTAATCCTGAAAAGGTTGAAGAGTACATTGCCCATGATGGATATTTTGCATTAGCAAAAGTATTAGAAGAAATGACACAAGAACAGTTAATAGAAGAATTGAAAAAATCCGGTTTAAGAGGCCGTGGTGGCGGTGGTTTTCCTGCTGGATTAAAATGGCAATTTGCTCATAAGACTCCAGGGGATATTAAATACGTAGTATGTAATGCTGATGAGGGAGACCCCGGTGCATTTATGGATAGAAGTGTCCTTGAAGGTGATCCCCATAGCATAATTGAGGCAATGGCAATTGCCGGTTATGCCATTGGTTCAGAACAGGGATATATTTATATTAGGGCTGAATACCCAATTGCTGTTCATAGACTAGAGATAGCTATTGAGCAAGCCCGGGAGTTTGGATTATTAGGACAAAATATTTTTGGTACAGGATTTAACTTTGATTTAGATATTCGTTTAGGAGCAGGTGCTTTTGTTTGTGGAGAGGAAACTGCCCTTTTAACGTCAATTGAAGGACATCGAGGTGAACCTCGCCCAAGACCACCTTTCCCGGCAGTTGAAGGATTATGGAGAAAACCAACCTTATTAAATAATGTTGAAACCTATGCAAATATACCTGCAATAATCCTAAAGGGTGCGGACTGGTTTGCTAGTATTGGTACAGAAAAAAGTAAGGGAACGAAGGTCTTTGCTTTAGCGGGTAAAATAAATAATATTGGTCTGATTGAAGTGCCAATGGGAACACCCTTACGGACAATAATTTATGATATAGGCGGAGGGATTCCTAACGGAAAAAAATTCAAGGCTGCTCAAACAGGGGGACCCTCAGGAGGATGTATACCCGCCCATTTGATTGATACCGAGATAGATTATGATAACTTAATTGCTTTAGGCTCTATGATGGGTTCAGGGGGACTAATAGTAATGGATGAAACCGATTGTATGGTTGATATAGCCAAGTTCTTTCTCGAGTTCACCCAAGAAGAGTCCTGTGGTAAATGTCCTCCATGTAGAATTGGTACTAAAAGAATGTTGGAAATATTGGAAAAAATTACAAAAGGCAGGGGTACTCCTGACGATATCAGTCAATTAGAAACCCTAGCTCGGACTGTTAAGAGTTCCTCCTTATGTGGTCTAGGGCAAACTGCACCGAACCCTGTCCTTAGCACTTTGAAGTATTTCCG
This sequence comes from Clostridiaceae bacterium BRH_c20a, assembly GCA_000961765.1. Classification (GTDB taxonomy): domain Bacteria; phylum Bacillota; class Peptococcia; order Peptococcales; family BICA1-8; genus BICA1-8. Next base: position 47,966 of record LADT01000067.1, read on the forward strand.
AGATGAATATGAAGCACATATCAATGAAAAGAGATGTCCTGCAGGAGTTTGTAAGGAACTATTAAATTTTTCAATCATTGCGGATAAATGTAAAGGCTGTAGTGTATGTGCCAAGGTCTGTCCGGTTGGAGCTATATCCGGAGTAGTTAAAGAACCATATGTTATTAACTCAGAAACATGCATCAAATGCGGCGCATGTATGGAAAAATGCAAGTTCGGTGCAATAGTGAAAGAGTAAAAAATTGGATATATAATAGAGAAATCGCCGGTCCGGCGATTTCTCTATTTACATAACGTAGGGGGCGGTTTCCATGCCGCCCCGAAGACATAAGCGGGCAGGCATGGAAACCTGCCCCTACAGAAAATTTATGGTTATAATCTTTAAAGGGGCCCGTGGTTAACAAACTGGAAGTCTGTCGATATTTCCCGGGAAATATCGAAACATATTGTTACTGCCCTTCCTTTTTTATATAATGGGAGGGTGGCAGATAGGAAAATAGAGGTGAAATAAATTGTTAGGTACTATTGTAAATTTTATAGCAATTATTGTAGGAAGTGTTATAGGAATAGTATTAAAAAAAGGTATCCCCGAAAGATATAAAGATACAATTATGCAGGGGATAGGTTTAGCTACCTTCTTGATTGGCTTGAAAATGGGCTTTAAGGCAAATAATGAACTTATCGTAATTTTAAGTCTAGTTATTGGAGGAATAATGGGGGAAATACTAAAGATTGATTATCATTTGGATGCATTTGGTGAAGTTTTACAGAAAAAGGTCGGATCAGAAGATGGTGATTTTGTAAAGGGTTTCGTATCAAGTAGTTTGATTTTTTGCATAGGTGCCATGGCTATTTTAGGAGCTATCGAAAGTGGGCTTCTGGGGAATCATAAGATATTATTTGCTAAGTCAGCCTTAGATTTTATTACTTCTATTGTCTTATCATCATCTTTAGGTTTGGGAGTAATGTTTTCATCAATTCCGGTATTTATTTATCAAGGGTCAATTACCTTATTAGCCTCCGGATTAAAAGATATTTTAATAGAGCCTGTAGTTAACTATATGACTGCTACCGGTGGAATGCTAATTGTGGGTATTGGGATTAATATATTGGGGATTAAAAAAATTAATGTAGCCAATCTTTTGCCGGCAATTTTTGTAGCAGTAGCCCTAGTCTTTTTGGTATTAAGGTGGTTCCCTGATTACATATAGGAGGTAAACCATGGAAGGATTAAAATTCATTGATACTCCAGCATTAATCTTAGATAAGGCTGTATTACTAAAAAATATTCAAGAGATGTCAGCACTAGCCAATAAAGCTGGAGTAAAGCTTAGGCCCCATATAAAAGCCCATAAATGCTCAAAGATATCTAATCTGCAAATTGCTAATGGGGCTTCGGGGATTACAGTTGCAAAAGTGAGTGAAGCAGAAGTAATGTTTAGCGCGGGAATAAAAGATATTTTAATTGCCTATCAGCTAATAAATACTGAAAAAATTAATCGGGTTATTTCGTTAATAAAAAAAGGCGCAAGTATTTCCTGTTTGTTAGATAATTTATGCCAAACAAAAAAATTAAATAATGCTGCCAAAGAAAATAATCTTATAATAGATACATATGTTGAAGTTGATTCAGGTTTAAAAAGAACTGGATTAGAGCCTGAGGACGTTGTTGGCTTTGTTAACGAATTAAAAAGTTTTGATGGTCTTAGGTTTAAAGGAATTTTAACCCATGCTGGGCAAGTTTATGGTGCATTAAAAGTAAATGTACCAGCTATTGGGCACCAAGAAGGAATGATAATGGAAAAGGTTGCAAAAAGCCTAGAAAACGCTGGTTTTGTAGATTTCGAAGTTTCAGTAGGAGCAACACCAACTGTAAAGTATTCCGCATATAACCCAAAGGTTACTGAAATAAGACCGGGCAATTATGTTTTTAATGATGCAATACAAGTGGGTCTAGGTACAGCAGAAAGAGATAGATGCTCTTTAAAAGTATTAACAACAGTAATTAGTAAGCCTGCGCCTGACCGTATAATAATAGATGCCGGCAGTAAAACACTGGCCCTGGATAAAGGTGCCCATGGGACTGAAGTAGTTACAGGTTTTGGGATTGTTAATGGTTATCCTAATCTAATTTTGGAACGGCTCTCAGAAGAGCATGGAGTTATTAAGGTTTCTAGTGCTGGAAAAGTGCCTGCCATAGGAGATAAGATATTGATAATTCCTAATCACGCTTGTCCGGTAGCTAATTTGGCTGAAGAATTAATTTTGATAGAGCACGGAAAAGAAAATGAGAGTTGGGTTATTGATGCTAGAGGTAAAAACAAATAGATTGGAGGCTTGAATTTTGCAGCAATTTAGTCAGTTAATAAATAATTATTCGGAATATATAATAGCCTTAGTATTACTCCTTGTATTAGTTTCCTTTGTTTCATTAATTATTGTGATTAGAAGTTTAAATAAAACTAAAAAAAAATATCAAGCTTTGCTTAAAGGTGTTGGAAATAAAAACCTTGAAGAAATTATTTTAAGTAATGCACAAAGATTAAATTTCTTGGAAGAATATCTTAAAGAAAATGAGAATAAACTTTTAACACTAAACGAAAGTTTAGGCACCTGCCTAAAAAACCACTCCTTTAAAAGGTATAATGCTTTTGATGGAGTAGGTGGCGAGCAAAGCTTTTCATTTGCACTAATGGATGATAATGGAACGGGCTTAATTATTTCTAGTATTCACGGTCGAAATGATGCAAGAACATATGCTAAGACTATAGTAGCAGGTAAAACAAAATATAACTTATCAGATGAGGAAAAGACAGTTTTAAGTATTGCTCTAAATAGAAAGATGAAAAATTAAGCAAATTTTTCTAAAAGCAGGAGGAATTTCGACATATATATAGAATAGTATCTTTTAGTATTAATAATAAATTTTTATATACTATTGCGGCTTGGCTTGAGCCAAGCTATCTTTATCTTTACAGGCAGGTGAGGAAATGGAAAGAAAGCCACGAAAGGTTAATAAAAAGTATACTATTATGGTGGTTCCCCATGCCAACTCTGCTATTAAAAGCTTAAAAATTCCTCTATGGATAATAAATGGACTTTCTATAATCGGTCTAATCTCCATAGTAGTTGTTAGTTACCTTGCTATATCCTATTTTTACCTCCAAACGACATTGGTAGAAAATGAAGATCTAAAGGCTGTAAATAATGTACAGGCCAAAGAAATAAGAGAACTGCAAAGAACAACCAGGGAAGCATTAACCAAACTAGATGAAATTATTGTAACAGATACTAAGGTTCGGGAACTTGTCGGACTAAAGGAGACAGCCCACGAAAATAAAACCCCTTCCCGCTCTCAGGGTGGGCCAAGTACTAATGGCAGGAATGTTCAAGTTCTAATGGCAGGCGAATTTGATATTTTGCACTCATTTGCTATAGAACCGGAATTATTATATCAAGGAGAGCTTGTAAATGATAATTATGAGTTAGATGAGGAACCTAATTTAGATACAATTAAGAAGATTAAGAGTGATATAGATAAAATTAACCAGATAATTGAAGACCAGGAATTAGTATTTGCTAAACTTGAAGTGGATGTTAAAGAGAGATTAGATTATTTAGCTGCTATTCCTACAGGATGGCCTGTTAAGGGAAGGCTAACCAGTGATTATGGTTGGCGCAAGAATCCTTTTACAAAGAAAACTATGGAGTTTCATGAAGGTATAGATATAGCGGCATCATATGGAACTCCTGTAAGAGCTGCAGGTGCTGGGAGGATAACCTTTACCGGCTGGAAGCTAGCCTATGGAAATACTGTAGTAATTAAACATGATTATGGTTATATCAGTCAGTATGCTCATAATTCCAGTCTAAGCGTAAAGGTTGGTCAAGTAGTTGAACGAGGTGACATTATTGCTCGGGTTGGTAGTACAGGACGTAGCACTGGGCCCCATGTTGATTTTAGAATAGCTTTAAACGGACGATGGATGGATCCTCTTAAAATGCTTAAAAAGTAGCTAAAAGGAGAGAGGCAAATGGCTTTTGGTAAGAAAAAGGAAGAGGTTAATTTTGAAAAGGTAGAAACTCTTATAGGTGTAGGCACCCATATCCAAGGTGTTATTTCTTCTCAAGGGACTATTCGCGTTGATGGTACATTTTCAGGTGAAATAAAAACACAGGGTGATTTAGTTATTGGCGATAGCGGTGCCATTGAAGCAAATATTGAGGCTCGAAACGTCTTAGTTGCTGGTGAAATAAAAGGGAATCTGCAAGTAAAAGGGAAAATAGAGATCACTCCTAGCGGTAAAGTAATTGGTGATATTAAGGTTAAAAATTTAATTGTAGATGAAGGTGCAACTTTTAAAGGTAGCTGTCTGATGGATACAGGGCAAGCTAAAACCTCAGCTAAACCAAATATTGATGAAGCTGCCAAGTAGCGTTGTGCTAAAGCGAAGTTTATTTAAAACCTAATCACTATGATTAGGTTTTAAATGTCTAGAGGCTGTTTGAAAAGGAGAAAAGGATGAAAATTTATTGTATAATTAACCCTTATGCCGGTAAAGGAATTACAGGGAAGTTATGGCCTGAGGTCAAAAAAAATCTTGAGAAGTTAAGTTCCGAGTTAATATATGACTTTACAGAGTATCCCGGGCATGCTTCTGTTTTAGCAAGGGGGGCCATAAACTCCGGTGTAGATGCTGTTATTACAGTAGGCGGCGATGGGACAATAAATGAGGTAATAAATGGTTTGGTTGATTCAGATCTGCCTTTCGGTATAATTCCTACCGGTACGGGGAATGATTTAAGTCGCACTTTAGGTATACCCCAGGATCCATTTGAAGCAGTTATTATTTTAGCCCAAGGAAAACTAAAGGAAATTAATTTAGGAGAAGTTAATGGTACATACTTTATTAATGTTGCCAGTGTAGGATTTGATGCAGCTGTTGCTGGTTTAGTAAATAATAAGAGATTTCTAAAAGGCAAAGCAGCATATTATGGTGCTATTATCCTTAACATAATAAGAAATAGACATTATAAATTATCCATTAGTCTGGATGGGAATATTATTGAGAAGCAATGCACGTTAGTGGCAGTAGCTAATGGTAGATACTATGGAGCAGGGCAAAAAATTGCTCCTCAGGCAGATTATAATGATGATTTATTTGATGTGGTAATTGTTGCTAATGCGCCGAGAATAGATATTTTAAAAACCTTGCCCGGAATAAAAGATGGGAGACACCTAATTAGCCCTTATGTAAGTATTTATAAAGCCAAGGAAGTAGCTATTAGCTCTCTAGGCTATGCCCCTGTACAGGCTGATGGGGAATTAATAAGAGAATTACCGCAGATCTTTAAAATAAGTGAAAAAAAGTTAAAAGTCTTTACTCCATAATACAAAATATTCAAGAACAGTTTTGCATAATTTATCCACTGCCTGACACATAATACAGGTGGAGGTGGAAAAAATGCAAATACAAATTGCTGTAGAACAAGGGCTTGATAATGTCAGCCAGGCACTACGTACTGCGGGTTATCAAGTTGTTAAGCTAGAGCAGGGTCAGTTACAAAATGTACAGTGCGTGGTAGTTTCCGGTGGGGACGATAATATGATGGGTATTCAAACTACTATGACCAAAGCGCCAGTTATAAATGCTCAAGGCTTAAGTCCGCAGGAGATAGTACAAAAAATACGACAATATCAATAGGGGAATTTTAAAGACCGGCCATAGGCTCGGTCTATTTTTGTCTGATAAGTTAATTTTTATAGATTGCTACTATTTTTTTTGGTAATATATACTAAAGGTACAATTTTAAGAAAAAATAGAACTGGTAAATATCATATAAAAAAATATTTAAAAGGAGTTGAGAGTATGTTAGTTAGAGAGATAATGACCTCGGAACCTGTTACAATAAGTAAGGAAGCAACGATTGCAGATGCTTTGGATATTATGCGCTCAAATAATTTTAGACGTCTACCTGTTCTTGACGGGGATAAGCTTATCAGTATTGTTACAGACCGGGACCTAAGAGAAGTTAGTCCTTCACCTGCAACGAGCTTAAGTGTTTTTGAACTAAACTATTTATTAGCAAAAACAAAATTAAAGGATATCTTAACTAAAAAAAAGTTAATAACTACAGAGCCGGATGCTCTAGTGGAAGAAGCAGTGCTATTAATGAAGGATAATAAAGTAGGCGGTATACCTGTAATGGAAGGAAATAAAATGGTTGGAATTGTTACAGAGACAGACGTTTTTGGGGCATTTATTGAAATAATGGGATTAAGGCGATCTGGTACACGGTTAACTATAGAATTAAATGACGATAAGCCAGGGATAATTAATGATATTACAACGGTAATTAAAGAATACAAGGGAAATATAACCTATTTAACATCTTATGCCAGTGGCGATAATTCACACAAAGTAGCAATAAGGATTAATAATTGTGAGAATACAGAAAATATTATAAATAAACTAAAAGAAAAAGGGTATTTAATTTCCTCTATAACTAGAAATGACTAAGGTAAAATATAAACTGTTTGACAAAACGGGCTAAAGCCCGTTTTGTTATTTTGCACAAAGTATATTGGAGTTATATACATCCGCTAATACCTCTGAAATTTTATCAGCCATTTGCATAACAAAGCTGAGTCGGGTATTTTGCAGAACCATATATTCCATAAAGCCCCCTACATTTACTATGCCCGAAACAGATAAATCACCCACCGCCGGCAGATTTTTTTTAACTGCTGCGCCTGGCTGTATGGAGCCTTCCGCAATACTGACATAACCAACACTTTCTAATTTACCCAAACAAGCATCAACGGCAATAATTATAGGGTTATTAAAGCGAAGTTGTATTTCAGCTAAAGTTTCCTGCATATTGGTAGCGTGAACAGGATTATAAATTGTTCCGTAAATAAAAGCGTTATAGGGCTGTTTTTTTTGTAAAAACCAGCCTACTAGAGGTCCTAAGCTATCACCAGTAGAACGGTCGGTTCCAATGCAAAAGGTGATTAATGGCCGGTAGTTTATATTATCAAAATTATTTATTTTAGTAGTTAAAAATGAAGAACAGTCTCGGACAAATTCTGGTTTATCTATATGCAATTTAAGCTTATCTTCTGTTTTTAATTTAGTGCTTAAAAAGTTAAAGTTGACCATGGTACCTCCTAAAAAATGTAATTCCCAATTAGTCTACCCTAATTAAAAAAAAATAAGCCTGATCTAAGCAGAATTTTGATATCTCGGGAATATCAATTAAGTAAAGAACAGTATGAGGAGGTAGTGAATGAGGAAAAATGACTGGAAAATTACACTCACCTATGTGGGAGCAATAGTAGGTGCGGGCTTTGCATCAGGTCAAGAGTTGGTCAGATTTTTTGCAGTATTTCAAAGCGACGGACTTTTGGGAACAGTTGTCACGGGTTTATTATTTGCAATATTAGGTGCACTAGTTATTGGTTTTGTAAATAGGATGGATAGTAGGAATTATGGACAGCTTGTGGCACAGCTGTTTCCAAGAAAAATAAGTAGGCTTATGGATTTAGTAATATCCTTTTCTTTATGGCTCGGGTTAGGAGTAATGTTAGCAGGCAGCGCCGCTTTATTAAATACTCAGTATAATCTCCTACCTATCTTAGGATTTATAGGAACAGCATTATTGGTATTACTATCTTTACAATTTGGCAGCAAAGGATTATTAAACGCTAATACTTTACTAATCCCATTCTTAATAATTTTTGCAGTTGGGGCTAGTTTAGCATTTATTTTAGCACCTAAAGAATGCTTAGAAACTAGTACCGTTTTCCAAACATTGCTTCCTAATTGGTGGACCGCTAGTATGCTTTATGTAGGATATAATATGGTTTTAGGGATTGTTGTACTGGCATCTGTAAAGGATAATGGTAACAAGGTAACACCTTGGAGTGGAATAATAGGGGGGTTAATTCTAGGGATAATGTCCTTTGTTATGGTAAAGGGGTTACAATTACTACCAGTAAATTTATTAAGAACAGAAATGCCTATGTTGATATTAACGGAGAAAATCAACCCGATAATTGGAAGTATTTATGGTATTGGTTTATGGATAGCTTTATTTACAACAGCTTTAGCTAATGCCCATTCTTTAACAAATCGAATTGGCAGTTATCTCCACAAACCATACAAGGTAATATTAGGAATTTTGCTGTTATCAACAATTTGCTTTATACCCTGGAGTTTTTCCACTCTGGTAGGACTAATTTATCCTATGGAGGGATATCTGGCCATACCGATAATTATTGCTCTAATTGCAGCTATTATTAAAAAGAGTTGGAGTTAATTATTTATGGTATATATTATTTAACGTCATAGTATGGTAAGATTAGTATTATATTAATATATACAAATTATGGGGGAGAATGGCTTGAATAAAAAAGGTATTATTATTTTACTGTTAATAATTCTTGGTATAGTAGGATTTAAGTTTATTCTGCAAAATAAAGCAGCACAGGGAGAGTTAGTACCAGTGGAAAATGCTGAAACGGCATTAAGTGAAGCCCTAAAAAGCGGTAAACCAACCTTCTTAGAATTTACTTCTGATAGCTGTCCAGCCTGCCGAACAGCAAAACCGTGGATTGAAGAATTTTATCAAACATATAATGAAGAGGTTAATTTTATAGTGGCAGATGTAGATAAAGGGGGATTAAGCTTAGCCCATCAATTAGGCGTTAGAGTTGTACCAACTTTTGTTTATTACGATAAAACAGGAAATGTTGCAGAGGCCCTTGAAGGATATCCTGCTACAGATTCAAAAAAATTTCTTGAAGATAAAATAAAAGCATTATTAGAATAGGAATAGAGAGAGCATGTATAGGCTGACTATGCATGCTCTTCTTTTTTTAACCACGGGCCCCTACGGGGCACACGGATGGACACGGTAAAAACTATGGGGCCGATAAATGAAAGCATTCCGTCTTAAATTAATTGTCAATAGTTGCTGCATCCCTTAAGCTAGACCCTTGAGCAGATGCATCCTGTAAACTTCACTTGCATCGGATGCATCCTTATATCTCAACCCAATAGCTAATTCTATTATCGATGGCACGGTAGCACGATCGCACATCAAGAAAGCTAGACATTCATGGTCACACGTCTTTTCAAGTCAGTCACCAGTCACTAGTCACTTATTTTAATACCTGTGTTATAATATATTAAACGGGGGTGAGTGCAAAAATGGGCTTTAATTTCATAGATTTTGCTATTATTATTCTTATGCTTTTAGGTGCTCTAAACGGATTTAGACAAGGTTTTATAGGTAGTATTGTTGGCTTTTTAGGTAGCATAGTTGCTCTTCTTTTATCTGTAAAGTTTTATAAAACCTTTGCAGGACTATTGGATGGGAAATTTGGAATACTATCAGGTATCTATGGATTTTTAGCAGAGCACATGCCTCTACCCCTTGAAGTGAGTACCGCTCCCCTTAATACAACGGGCATAAATCTTTTAATATTAAAATTAAACAGTATGAACTTACCTGAATTTTTTAAAGGTCAAGTTACTAATCAGGCTCATGAGTTGCTTCAAAGCGCGTCCCAATTAGGCTTATCTACTATTGGAGAGGTCTTAACATATATTGTTGCTACAACACTTTTGAACGGCTTTGCTTTGATTTTTTTATGGTTTATACTCACCAACCTGCTCCATTTGGTGGCTAGGATATTATCAAAAAGTTTAGACAATACCTTTTTAGGTGGTATTAATAGATTTGGAGGGCTAGTTGTAGGGGCGGGGCTCAATGCCTTAGGGCTAATGGTTTTCATCGGGATTTTTACATTGTTTTTGGAAGTAGTTGGGCAAGCTGATGCTAGCATGCTGGTAGCTATAGGTAAAACGGTAAATCAATCTGTCCTTGTTCCGTATTTTAAACTAGGCTATGGGATTATTTTGAGTAAAGTAATTAGTCTCATCTAGTAGGGGCGCGCACTGCGCGTCCGTGGGCCCGTCTTAAACTTACGGGATATTCAAGTTGTCAGTGGGCGAGTGGGCGAGAAAAAACTTAACCTTAAATCATTGGTCACTGGACACAGGTCACAGGGTACGGAACCAAAAAACTGCCCTAAAATTATTTAGCCACTAGCCACCAGTCACCAGCTCTAATACAAATATCTATAACCAGACGCCCAATGGGCGCCCCTACAAACAGAGGTGTATAAAAAATGTCTACTCGTTACCGGGTATATTCCAGTCATTTACAGGAAAAGTTCGGAGAAAAGGTGTACAAGCTGCCAATAAATTTACCAGGCACCTGTCCTAACCGAGATGGTATGGTGGGGACGGGCGGCTGTATATTTTGTGATGAGGAAGGTGCCGGCTTTGAGTGCCTGCCAAATTCTCTATCAATAGAGAAACAAATAGAAAAGAATAAAGTCTTCTTTAAAAAGAGGTTTAATGCCGGGAAATTTATTAGTTATTTTCAGGCATTTACTAATACTTATCTAAGCTTGGAGCAATTCAAGGCAAATATTCTGGCAAGTGTCAAAGATCAGGAAATAATCGGCGTATCTATTTCAACCCGTCCTGACTGTATAAATGATTCCTATTTGGATTTTTTAGCGGAATTAAAAGAAGCCAGAGGACTTAATATTAATATAGAGCTGGGGTTACAGACGGTAAATTATCATACCTTAGAATTTGTTAATAGGGGACATACCTTGGCCGAATTTTTAGATGCTCAGCTGAGGATTAAAAAGAGGGGTTTTGAAAGTGTAGCCCACATTATCCTTAATCTTCCTGGAGACGAAATGTTGGATGTAATCGAAAATGCAAAGATTATTTCTGCTCTTCAAGTGGATTACGTTAAGCTTCATTCACTATATATAGTTAAAGAAACGAAGCTAGGCCAAATGTATGAGGAAGGCTTAATTAAGTTAATATCTTTAGAAGAATATATCGAACGGGTTATAACTTTTATGGAGTATTTGGATCCCGCTACAGTTATTCAACGTTTAGTTGGTAAAGGGCCACAAGGAAATTTATATTTTTGCAATTGGAGTACTAGTTGGTGGAAAATTAAGCAGCTAATTGAGGAATTTTTAGAAGAAAGGGATACTTACCAAGGGAAAAAATTTACTTATTTAAATGGCAAAGCTTTAAAGAATAAGAATCTAATTTAAAAGTTGGTGATATAATGAAGTTGTCTACTCGAGTTAAAGGGTTTTTGAGAACTGGCAAACTAAATATCTATGACCAACTAAAAGAAACTCTTTTAGAAGAAGGGCAAGACGACACCATCTTAGATTCCTTAGATAAGCTGTCTTTTGAACAAAAGGAACTGCTGATAAATGACTGTTGGGTTAAACTATCAAATGATAGGAAAAGGCTTATTGCCTATAATATTTATCTGGATAAATGGACTGGATTAGTTGTGAATTTTGCAGAGTTGCGGGATATAGAGAAGGTTAAACGGTTAGAAATTCTTGGGTTCATATCATGTAAAGAAGTCGTTGCTTTTTTATTAGAGCAGATGAAAAGTAAAAAGGAAGAAATTAGATTAACAGCCTGTGGGGCTTTAAAAAGGCAGGACCCTCAATTTCTTTTGGGCCCTATTTTGCATGCTTTGACTCAGCCTGACCAATGGCTTCCTTCTCGGGTTTTTGAAATTTTACGTGCAATAGGCCCTGGCTTAGAAGAACAATTATTGCTAATATTTGATTCATCTGAGGAAAGTGCACAGGGGGTAATTATTCAGATATTAGGGGAAATTGGCAGCAGGTCATGTCTGCCGCTTTTGGAGAAATCTTTAGGGTCTGCTAATAGTGATCTTCGTTTTAGAATAGCTGAAGCTTTGGAAAAACTCTGCTTACAAGAAAGCTGGACTCTTTTAGTAAAGCTATTAAAAGATGAACGCTGGCAAACTAGGCTGATGGCCGCAAAAGCTTTTGGGCAGGTAGGTAAATACGAAACAAGGTCTTTCTTACAAGACAGGAAAAATATAGAACAGGATCCACTAGTTTTGGAATGCATTGATGATGCTTTGGAGTTAATTGAAGAAAAATCACTTCAGGTAGTAATAAATTGGGTGAGGGAGGGATAAAGGCCAATGGATTTTTTACAGGGACTTTTAAATTTCATTGACCCAAAAGATTTGTTTTTAATAGGCTATAATATTTTAAAAGCCGCCGGAATATTGATTATTTCCAGGGTGGTCTATAAATTTCTATCTCTATTAATTGATCAGGTTTTTAAAGACAGGTTTAACCTTAATGAGCACTTAAAGGTAGAACACCGCAGGGTAGAAACCTTAAGTAAATTATTAAAAAGCCTTTTATCCTACATAATGTATTTTATTGCTGTTATCACTATTCTAGATATCTTTGATGTGCCGGTAGCTTCGGTTTTAGCTGGTGCGGGCATCTTAGGTTTAGCTGTTGGCTTTGGGGCCCAGAATTTGGTTAAAGATATCATTACCGGCTTCTTTATTATTTTTGAGGACTTATATGCGGTAGGTGAATACATAAAAATAGGTGACAAGTTTGGCATGGTGGAGGAAATTGGATTAAAAACAACTAAAATTAGGGCATGGACCGGTGAAGTCTTTATGATTCCCAATGGTAGTGTAGATCAGGTAACCAACTACAATAGAGGAAGTATGCGCTCAGTAGTGGAAGTTGGTATAGCCTATGAGGAAGACATTGATAATGCAATAAGAGTTATTGAAAAGGTCTGTGGTAAGGTAGCAGATGAGATGCAAGATATAATTGATGAAAAACCAAATGTTGTAGGAGTAACGGCGTTGGCCGACTCTAGTGTTAATATCAGGGTCACCGGAACTACTAAAGGTTTAAATCACTGGGCCTTAGAGAGAAAGTTACGACAGAGGATTAAGGAAGAATTTGATAGAGAAGGGGTAGAAATACCCTACCCACGGAGAGTGGTAATTAATGGGGGAAAGTTAGATAGTCAAGACGTGCCCAGTGACCTGTGACCTGTGACCTGTGACCAGAAATTAAGGTTAAGGTTTCGCTCCATTTCATTCCGCTAGGTTAAGGTTGAGGAATGATTTTTTACACTTAATTAAATCTTAACCTTAGCCTCAACCTCAACCTGTCCCGTTAGGGACCCGAAGGTGGTGTTTTAAATGCCAATCCCTTTTAATGTTGGAGATGTAGTTAAAACTAAAAAAGGCCATCCCTGTGGTGGTGATGAGTGGGAGGTTATGCGCACGGGGGCAGACTTTAGGATTAAATGCCTAAAATGTGACCATCAAGCCTGGATTAGCCGTCCTAAGTTTGAGAAATCTGTAAAGAAGATAGTTAAAAAAGCAGAACCATTGTAGGGGGCGGTTTCGTGCGCCACGAGGCGCACTAATTGAAGTAACTGCGAATGTTACATGGTAAGGAATAGCCAACCGCCATTACCTAGCCTTGGAGCCAAAAGAGTAATCTTAGGTTTAAGCGTAGGCAAGGGAGATAGCGAGCCGTAAGCGAAAGCTGAAGGGATTGAGCCCCGTAAGCCCGATGAGAAGGTCGATGTGTTGGAACCAGCAGCAGACAAAATCTGATTATGCGTTAAAGGCAAGTGTAATCAGGCTTCTCCGGGGTCGGAGACCATGGCGAGCTAGATAGTGTCAATTAGTGTGAACGTGGGAGACCCTAGCGCCCCTCTCGGCGAGAGTATGTCGATGCAAGTCTAAACAACAAGCGAGACAAAAGGGTTAAAGCTAGGGAGTCGGATTACGGCATAGTACCGAGGAAACGGAGTAATGTCCGCAGAGGGAAGGCTGTAACATAACAACAACTTGGCAAAGGAAACAATTGCCACACTAGAGGTGGAAAACAAGTGGAAACGAGATTTGCAAAGATAGCTGAAATA
>LADT01000041.1 GCA_000961765.1 Clostridiaceae bacterium BRH_c20a
TTGCGTCTGACATCTACTTTGGGGTAAGTTTGTTGTGTCTGATATACTTTGGGGGCAAATTATTGGGTCTGACACTACTTAGGGGATAAATTTTGCGTCTGATAAAAGATCAAAAAAAATAGGCTCATGCCTATCTATAAAAAATTTTCTATCAAAGCTTGTGTCAGACGCAAGAGATAGACCTGTAAGTAATTATCAGACGCACTAGATAGACCCAAAAGTATTGTCAGACGCACTAGATAGACCCAAAAGTATTGTCAGACGCACTAGCTAGACCCAAAAGTAATTGTCAGACCCACCAGATAGACCCAAAAGTAAATGTCAGACGTACCAGCTAGACCTATGAGAAATCTGTCACTACATTTACAAATGATGAAAAATTTTTTTCGATAACAATAAGAGTATTGTAATCACAAAGCACTTTTTTAGCTAAAATTGTATCTGCTCCTTGAGGCAGCCTATTTCCTCCTTTTATTTTTACAGTTTCACATATTTTTATACTAGCACTTTCTTCAGGAATAATCCGTAAAGCAACATAACCTTCTTCAAAAATAATTTTCTTAACTTCACTGGAAACTGCATAGCCATTAATAGCTGCTTTATATTCTGTCATAAGTAACCTCCGGCACAATTTAACAATCATTTAATAAATTGTATTTTAAATTTCTCTAAAAGTTCCTTCTTTCCTGCTGAATATTTTAAAAAGAATTCTGGAATAATAAATCTGAAAAATTTAAATCTTTTTAAAAAATAGGAGGTCACTTATGACGAAAAAAATTGTAGGTATTTTCACCTCAAAAGGACAAGCAGAAGGTGCAGCTGAACAATTAAGACAAGCTGGATTTGATAAGGAAATATCAATTGTTTCCAAGGGTGACGAGAAAAAACAAGGTAATAATGAAGGCATGAATATGGGCACTAGCGATTCCGTTACAGATGGAGCAGCTACAGGTGCCACTTGGGGAGCATTAGGCGGTCTTGCCCTAGGAGCAGGTGCTTTAGCAATACCAGGCTTCGGACCATTATTAGCCGCTGGGCCAATTGCAGCAGCTCTCTCAGGAGCAGCAGCTGGTGGCTTAGGTGGAGCATTAGTGGATATGGGTATCCCTGAAGCAGAAAGTAGAAATTATGAAAGAGACGTAAAAGGTGGTAAAACCTTGATTGCTGTAGAGTGCAGTGATGACAAAGCGGCAAAAGCTGAAAAAATCCTAAAACAAAGCGGTGCTGAGAACGTAAAACAACACTAAATCGGAAAGGGGACACACCCCTTTTGGAGTCAAACTTTTAGCCGGGGAATGTCCCCAACTTAGAAAGGGGACACACCCCTTTTGGAGTAAAACTTTTTAGCCAGGGAATGTCCCCAACGTAGGAAAGGGGACACACCCCTTTTGGAGTTTTTAGCCGGGGAATGTCCCCAACGAATGCTTCGCCATTCGTGCTACCGTGCTACAGAAAAATCCTTAAAACATCTAAAAGCAAAAGTAAAGACCGGCAAAAAAAGCCGGTCTTTACTATGTCACTTAGGCAAAAAAATCGTCGGCATGGTAGGAGCTCCTGACAAGGGGTCCGGAGGCAACATATTGAAAGCCTAATTCATAACCAATTTCTTTGTATTTTTCGAAAACGGAAGGCTCAATATACGCAATAACTGGATGATGTTCCTTTGATGGTGCAAGATACTGACCTATGGTTAAAATATCACACCCTATCTTGCAAAGGTCTTTCATAACATTAACTACCTCTTCTTCTTTTTCCCCAAGCCCCAACATAATACCGGATTTGGTATACATGGCATTATCAATTTGTTTGACATTTTCTAAAAGCTTTAAGGAGCGGAGGTAATTAGCTTGGGGTCTGACTGAAGAGTATAATCTAGGTACCGTTTCAATATTATGATTTAGGATATCCGGCCGCCCCTTAACTACTCTTAGTAGGGCATCGCCCTCGCCTTGAAAATCAGGTATTAGTACTTCTATGGTAACCTTATTATTTAATCCCCTGATTTTTTCGATTACCCTCACAAAATGTTCAGCTCCACCATCGGGTAAATCATCTCTGGTCACTGAAGTTATGACAACATGCTTAAGATTAAGTTCTTGGGCAGCACTAGCAACACGAGAAGGCTCCTCTAAGTCAACCTCTGCTACCTCGCCCTTTCCTACATTACAAAATGTACAGTTCCGGGTACATATTCTACCTAAAATCATAAATGTTGCAGTCTTTCGCCCAAAACATTCAATAACGTTTGGACAGTTAGCTTCTTCACATACAGTGTGCAAAGAAAGTCGTTCTAACATTTTTTTAACTTCCGTTAGTTGAGAGGCGTCCTTTAACTTAATCTTCAGCCAGCTAGGTTTTCTAGTGTTCACTTTACTCTCTCCCCATCATTGCAAGCAAATCTTGCTTATCGATTATTTCAGGCTCTAAGTTAAATTCCTTAGAAAAATATTCAATAATATAATTATTTACTACATTCAAGTCGATTGTACACCCTAGCAGCTTTTCCAAAGAGGTTACCCCTTTGTCCGTAAATCCACAAGGGTTTATCCAATTAAAATGTTCTAAATTGGTATTAACATTAAAAGCAAAGCCATGCATACTAACCCACTTTTTAAATGCAACACCGATAGCTGCTATTTTTTCATTATTAATCCATACTCCTGGGCATTTGGGTATAGTACAGGCTGTTATTTCAAATTCATACTTTAATAGCTTTATAAAGGTTTCTTCGATCTTATTAAAGAAAATACTAATATCTCGGCCATGATAATTAAGATTTAAGATAGGATACCCTACTATTTGACCAGGACCATGATAAGTAATATCTCCCCCTCTATTTACTTTATAAATATTTACACCCTGATTTTTCAATATTTCTTGAGGGGTAAGTATATTATGATAATTTGTCCTTACCCCCAAGGTCAAGGTAGGCGGATGCTCTAAAAGCAGCATTGTATCTTTTATCTTATTTTCTTGACGCAGCTTTAATAGCTCCTCTTGAATTTTTAAAGCTTCCTGATAATCTATCATGCCAAGTTTAGAAATTAGTAATTTCATAGTAGCTCCTGTTTAATTTTTAAAATTTTATAAATATTTTAACATACATATAAGGGTTATCCAAACACAAAATCTATTATTAAACCACGGGCCCCTTCGGGGCACACGGATTAACACGGTTAAAAAAATAACCTACATTTTGATGTCACCGAGTGGGTATTAGAAATTTACTAGGCCGTTCAAAAAGACGTAGAACAAGGCGCAAAAAGGGGTCAAAACCGGAGGCGTACAAGTAGTACGTTGAGGATTTTGACCCCTTTTTGGAACGCAGTTATACGTCATTTTTCAACGGCCTATACTACAGTGTAGCCTTCTTCAGTAATAACAGCTTTTATAGCCTCTATAGTAACCATATCAGCATTATATTCAACCTTAACTTCTTTTGCGGCTAAATCTACTTCCACACTTTCGACACCATTTAAAGCACCAACTGCTTTCAAAACAGCATTTTTACAATGATCACAGGTCATTCCCTCTACTTTTAATACTTCAGCATGTACATGACGATGACCACCACAGCATTCACACATAACTAAAACCTCCTCTGTCTTTTAATTATATTTTAGACCACCCAGGGATATGGGTCAATTTGTTTTTTCCTTAGGAAGGACTAAAGGTTGTTTTATTGAAATAAATATGGAAATAAGCATGGAAATAAGTATGAAGTAATTATGTTTAAACATATATTAACATAATATATAATTAAACATAATTACTATTGTTAATCAGTTTAAATAAATTTATGGGAGTGAAGGCTAATGCTGGTAATAGGTCATAGAGGGGCAGGTGCTTATGCTCCCCATAATTCACGGCAAGCCTTTGTCCAGGCTATTGCTATGGGTGCAGATATGATTGAAACCGATATCAGAGTAACTTATGATAATATTCCAGTTATTTACCATGATAGAGATACCCTCTGGGGTCCAATCGCTGCTTTGACCTGGGAGGAACTGCACCGTTATCCTTTAGGTAATGGTGAATATATTCTCTCTTTAGAGGAAGTGCTCCTACTCTTTGGTTCAAAAATCAGATTTAATCTGGAAATTAAACAAATTTCCTTAGAAAAACTAGAGCCTGTGTTAAATATATTAAAAAAATTCCCATTAGATCCCCTTGTTTCATCTTTCTCTATTCCTATTCTAGAAGAATTATCCTTCCTTACTAATTATCAAAAAGCCTTATTAATTAATAAGGCAATGGATCCTGAAAAAATCCTAGGTCTTATGGAACATTGTCAGGTATCTATACTTAATCTGTACTATCCACTTTTAGATTCCCATATTGCTGAGCTGGTTAATGGCAATGATTATCAAATTATTGCTTGGACTGATTTTCACTCAGAAATCTGGAACCCCATTGCTTTATATAAAAAAGCCCTAGAACTAAATTGTCTAGGCTTTATTACCGGAAAGCCTAACCTTCTCACAGAATATTTGAAGTTTTTAAAACTACGCTTTTAGGGTATATTAATTTACGACTTAAGGGGGTCGTAAAACTTGGATGCATTACAATTAAGTTCTCTAATCCCAGCAAATCAGATCACGGAAATTGTTACCTCTATTTTCACCCTAACGATCGTTTTTATAGCAATAGTTATTTTTTTTGAAAATAACGATCCATCTAAAACCCTAGCTTGGTTATTAATCCTGGTTTTTTTACCAATTTTAGGCTTTTTCCTATATATGCTAATTGGACGGAAATTTAGAAAAATTAAGCGGTATAAGAAAAAAGGAATTGCCAGCCTAACCGAGCTTTCTAAAATGGTCCAAGATGAATGCATGCTTATTGTCAAGGGACAGGAATATATAGAAAAAAATATACCTCAGAAAAAAAAGCTTATTAACCTTATTATTAACTCAGCTAGCTCCCCATTTACTATTAACAATAAATCTCAGATACTCAATAATGGCGCCGATACTTTTCAGAGCTTCTTTCAAGCTATTGAACTGGCTGAACACCATATACATCTTGAGTTTTATATAGTTAAGGATGATCAGATCGGAACACAAATGCAAGAGCTCTTGATAAAAAAAGCTAAAGAGGGTGTGAAAGTCCGCCTAATTTATGATGGTTATGGCAGTCTTAAATTAGACCAAAAATTCTTGGATAGGTTCGAGAAAAATGGTATTCAAACAGTTTGCTTTTCACCGGTTATCCTCCCAATCATCAACAATAGAATAAACTACCGCAACCACAGGAAAATTTTGGTTGTTGACGGGAAAATTGGTTTTGTAGGTGGGATAAATATTGGTGATGAATACTTAGGGAAAAGCAAGGATTTTATAGATTGGCGAGACACCCACTTAAGAATTGACGGTGATGCCGTAAAATTCCTGCAGCATATTTTTATCCAGGACTGGCTCTTTACAGCTAAAGAAAAAATCACTGGTTCCATGTATTATCCCCCCTGCTCTCTTAATACCAGTGAGGAATTAATTCAGATTGCCGCTAGTGGTCCAGATTCACCATGGGAATCCATCATGCAAATGTATTTTTCCATGATAGCTACTGCAGAAAAATCCATGTACTTAACAACCCCCTACTTTATTCCTAATGAGAGTATTCTAATGGCTATCAAAAATGCTGCCTTAAGTGGTTTGGATGTAAGAATTATTATTCCCGGCAAACCAGACAGTAGATTTGTACTGTGGGCCTCCATGTCCTATCTAAAAGAGCTTTTAGAAGCTGGGGTAAGGGTGTATCAATACCAAAAGGGTTTTATTCATTCCAAGACTTTAGTTGTTGACGGTTTAGTTTCCTCCATTGGCACCGCCAATATGGACTTACGCAGCTTTAAACTTAACTTTGAGGTAAATGCCTTTATTTATAATAAAGAGGTAAGTCAAAAGCTTGAAGAGGATTTCTTTAATGATTTAAAAAATAGTAAGGAAATTAGCTACTATGACTATGAAAATCGTTCTCTGTTCCTGAGGATTATGGAGTCCCTAGCCCGACTTTTTTCTCCTCTGCTGTGATGACTCTTTGGTCAGTTTTTTGGGTCTGGTGCCCCGTGCTCAGTGACCAGTGCCCGAAAAAATTGTAGCTATGGCCTATTGTCGATAGTCTATAGTTAATAGCAGTTTTAAAATTTCTGATGTAGAAAAAGGATATTTGCTTATTTATATAGAAAATAACTTAATAATACTTATATATATTTTCTAGCTTCTAGCTTCCAGCTTCAAGCTTCTAGAATGGAGGTCATTACAAATGGGTATTAATGTTTTAGGCTGGTTTAGCCTGATTATTCTAGGTGGTTTACTTTTTTATCAAATATTTGGTCTTGATAATTCATTTGATCCTATGTTAGATGAAAATGTTGATTTCAACATGAAAAAACCGGAAAACGGACATTAAAAAATCGCCCCTGAGGGCGATTTTTTAGGTTAAGGTTTCGCTACATTTTATTCCGCTAGGTTAAGGTTAAGTAAAGCTTAATCTGGCGAAACGAAATTTTGCCTTAGCCTTTGTCTTTGTCTTTGTCTTTGTCTTAACCTTAACCTTAACCTTAACCTTAACCTTAACCTCAGCCTCAGCCTTAACCTAGTTTACCCAACGGGCCATTCTCATCGATTATATCTTGAATTTCATAAACGGAAATCGGGAAGTAAGGAAAACCATAGGCATAAGGAGTAAGGTCATAAAGCTGAAAATATATTACTAAAGCTTTATCTGCGATGTAATAATCTTGTTCAGGGTTAATCGATTGAAATTCATTAATCAATGGTAAATCACGTTCTGCTATCTGCCTTCTAATAATTTCAGATAGCCTGCTGATGTAATCGCTTCCTCTAATAAATAAATCTGATAACATATATGTTCTTCCGGTAGCAACATCAAAGGTTAATGATTTAATATAAGTCATACCGTGGGCTCCACCGGCAAAAGCATAATTAATTATCGACAAACTCAATATACCCCTCTGATTATTTTTTAGTTCATAGGTGCCTGTTACAGTAGTAAAAGGATTTTCAAAATAACCCTGCTTTTTAAGGAGAAAATAAACCATATTTAATATCTCACTATTAATCTTTTGCAAAATCCAATAATTAATATTTCCACTCACCACTGGATAGACCACATCTAATCTAGGTCCGACTAATCGTTGAGTAGTGACAATTACTGGTATATCCTGGATATTCATATCTAACCACACACCTTTCTAAATACTCCATATATGTTATGCAGCTAGAAGGGGTATGGTTATAAGTTTGAAGCAGGCTCTAAGCTCTATAAGCTTTAATTTTTGAAATTCGTTTTTCGTCAATTTCTTCAACTTTAAATATAATTTCGTCTAATTCAATAACAGGGTTTTCGCCATTAATAGGGAATTTCCCTAATTGACCTATAAGATAACCACTCAAGGTTTCGTATTCTTCCGTTGGTAATTTGACTCCAATAATTCTTTCGGCTTTATCTAGGCTAATTGTCCCATCAAATAAATAGGTATTTTCATCTAATTTCTCAAATTCTTCTTCTTCTTCATGGTCATATTCATCAAAAATACTTCCCACTATCTCCTCTAGTAAATCCTCTATAGTTACAATTCCTGCAGTACCGCCATATTCATCTATTAATACAGCCATATGGACTTTGCTTTCCTGTAATTCTTTGAATAAATCATTTGCCTTCTTGGATTTGGATACAAAATGGGGTTGCCTAATTATCTTTTTCAAATCAAATTGTTGGTTCTCAGCGCAGATATTAACAAGTTTAATCAAATCTTTAACATGAAGAATTCCAATTATATTATCAATAGAATTCTCATAGACAGGTATCCTGGTAAATTCCTCACTACTTATCACATCGATTATTTCCTGCAAACCTAAATCTATGGAAATACTAACTATCTCTGTTCTATGGGTCATAATATCTGAAGCTACTATATCATCAAAATCAAAAATATTATTAATCATTTTTTTTTCAATTTCCTGAATTGTACCTTTTTCTTCGCCTACATCAACCATAAGACGTATTTCTTCCTCAGTAACATGCTCTTCATTAGCATTAGGATCTCCACCTAAAGCACTAATAAAAAAATTAGTTGAAAGTGTCAAAAACTTTACAAATGGTGCTGTTATATATCCTAATAATGTCAGCGGCCCAACAGAAAATCTCGATATCTCCTCTGACTTTTGCATTGCAAGCCTTTTAGGTACAAGTTCACCTAAAACTAGGGTAAAATAAGCTAGAATAAGTGTTATAACTATAACTGCAAAGGGTTTAATCACTGTAGATGACACAGCTACCCCACTTGCCTGAATAAAAACCACCAGTCTGTCGGCAAAGCTTTGAGATGCCAGTGCACTGGCTAGAAATCCCGCTAAGGTGATTCCGATCTGGATAGTTGCCAGAAACCTGCTTGGTTCATATAAAAGTTTTTTGATAAGCTGGGCTTTTTTATCCCCATCTTCAGCCATCACCTTTATTTTATTATCATTAAGTGAGATCATGGCAATTTCTGAAGCTGCAAAAAAAGCGTTAAGTAAAATCAGACCCGCCAGAATAAGTAATTGGGTGAGCAAAATATATTCAACCTCCACGCAGAATAATTTAGCAAAATAAAAAAGACAAAAAAACCCCATCAATCGGAAAACTAAAAAGGTTCATTGTCCTATTCTTAAACATCTGATTTTTCTGTTGATTGCCCATCTACTAGGGTTGTCGTCCATGATTAAAAAATCACTCCAGAAAAATAACTTATTATAACAGATTATATCAACAGACCTTGTAGGTGTAAATATACAATCGTTCATTTTTGTAGGTTCATGTATTTCACTACATAAAATTTATAAAAATTCATAAAACTAAAACAAACTTATTTTAAAAAACCATTCCGGCCTTTCTCAAATATAATGAAAAGATAGGGTGATATATAATTGAAAATTACAAAGATAGCTGAACAAATCGGTAACATAGGAAAAAGGGATGACCAAAAGGAAAAGCTCATTACTATTAGTGAAGCCCACACCATCTGGGAAACCCTTACCGCTAAATATGATGCCATGCACTTAACAAATATTCTGCTTATTTTTACCAAAGATGATGCTTTGAAAATTATCATTAAGGATGGTATCGAAGCCCTTAAAAAGCAAATAGTTATCATGGAAAAGTTAATGAATAACTACAATGTCCCTCTTACTAATAGACCTCCAGAAAAAATCCATCACAGTGATATTGATATTAATATCATGACTGATCAAGTAATTTATAGAACAATTCATACTGGCATGCAAGGGAATCTAATGCTTATAGTCGATGGCTTTAGACACGCTATCTCCTCTATCCCCAGAGAAGCCTTCCGCAACATCATGATAATTGAAATGGATCTATATGATGCGTTTACAGAATACGGAAAATTAAAGGGCTATTTATTAAGCGAACCCTCCTTTAGACCATAAAAATTATAAGAATCTTTTCTTCTACCATTGTCCTTGACTAATAACTCTTTCTATTGTAGCTGTTAAACATCAGAACTATTCTTTCATAAAGCACCTCATAAATGTTAGATATTTCCTACTAACCACTTTATTAGTTCAATTAAAAATTGAATAATTACTCCTGCGAAAAAAACAAAAGTAAGCCTGCGATACCAGTACAGCCACTTAATGACTTCTCTCTCATGCTCTGCCCACTGAGGATTTTTGAATAACCATTTTATAGCTAAACTGTTGCGGGCATAAGAACCATAAAGTACACTGGCCTTATCGGGAACCCAAAGGATACCGATGGGTTTTTTGTCTTCCTCCCAAATCTCCCTATGATTTTCATATTCAAAACGCAAGATTTTATCGAATATAATAAAACCTATCAATAATATCAAAATTAGGACTGCAAAATATATTCCAAACAAGTCAATCACCTCTTTTCCATTTATTTCATTTATACATTTATGATTACACTGCAGAAACCTCTAATCTCACCTCAATTAAGCTGTATACAGTGTGATGGTTTGAATTCAATTACTATATATAATGTGTGAAATCGCAAAATGGTACTTTTTGCAGCAGAATTCATATATAAAAACCTACTCTCAAAAATGAGAATAGTCGCTTTTTCATATTTAGTATTTAGGGAATCTAAAATGCCCTACAATAGGAGAAGTCCAGTCAAGGATATAATCTTCTTCCCGTGGTGTCGGTCCCGCATTATGCAGGATATAAGGTACACCATCCGACCTTCTTTTGTCAGATACTATAGCAATATGCCAAAGAGGGCTTCCATATATTACTATGTCGCCACCTTGCCACTCTGCTAAGTTTTCAACATCACCTGGTTTAATTTCCGTTGTAAGATTAGCAGCATATTTCTTAAAGAATACTAATAGATTCGGTACTCTCCTAAAATCAATATTAGGCTCAGCTTTACCCTGAACTCTTGGGTAATCACTTAAATTTGCCTTTATATCTTTATCAACTAAATCTTTTACATTATAACCTGCATCTCGAAATGCTCTCCAAACAAGGTCTGTACAGACACCTTCATTATCAGGAGGATATCCACCAGCATAATAGGCACTATGATAATTAGGTTGACGTTCTACTTCTGCTCTTGCTCCTTCAATAAGATCATCAAGGTCTAAAAGCCCATCCCCGTCTTGATCACTTTCTATCATCAGTTTCTCGATTTCTATGGATGGAATTATATTCTCTTTTAATCCAGTGGTATTATCTTCCCTTTGAATTATATAAAATTCATCAAAAGAAAGTAATACCAGTATTAATATTACTACTAACAATATTCCAAATAATTTTTTCACATTATACCTCTTCTACCTTCTCGTTATTACGATTAATTATATACTCATTTTTTACTTAGTTTTGGAATTAATAAACTTTTAATTATTAACATACTTAGTGCTAATATCAAGAAAAGTGCCGAAAATTGAATGAGAATATTTAGTGAATTTACCTGAATTGAACGTGAATCAACATCTTGAAAAATTTCTAGTGGCATTTGAATATATTTATTATTCGAAATAAAATTTTCTAATTCCTCTTTTTCTTTTTGAGAAATCTTTGTATCAGTTAGACTAAATTCTTTTAATAAAGAATCCCCCTCAAGGCTTTCATCTAGTTTTCCAGCATACTTTTTGCGTTCTAAACTTATTATCCCCTGAGGTGTTAGTGGCTCATAGCTTTCATCTCTCTGATAAAGAAAAAGCAAAACCGTATTTCCCCAACTATCTAGTTTGAAATCAGTGGAGGTCATTATTGGTTTGTTATCTGCTCCAGGTGTTTTAACAATAAACTCACTTAAATATTTATCCCCTTTTAAATAATAATCAACTTTAACCCGCCAATTTGTAGCCCATAGCTCTGGTGAATCTTCGTATCTCTCTTCACCTACTGGACCAATTATTTCGCCAACTAGTATTATATCCGACTTTTCAATTAAGTCCTTTGGTGATAGCTTAATCCAAGATGCACAAACAATATTAGTCATAAATAAACTCCACATTAATAAAAAAACACAAAAAGTTCTAATCTTAAGTTTAATATTATTCACTCTCCTCGCAATCTAACAGATTTATACCACCTTTTTTTATTCCTCGATTCTCTTCGACAAAAGTATCGCTACCATACGATATTTGCTTCTGATATTTTGACGAATTAATTAACTAAAAAGTTCCATATAAGATGATGAAAAACGGAAAGGAGAGTGAAATTGAATGGCATTTGCAGGGGATAATAAGGGCGTTGTTCCCTACGATACACAGAAAAAAACCAGAAAGGATAAGTGGCTATCACTTCTGGCTTCTTTTAAATTCTTAGATAGATGATCTTAGTTGTAGGTATTAAGTTTTTTTTCTCCTAACTTACTCTCATCAATTAAGTCCTTTTGAGAGGTTGGTATACTTATTGTATTGGGATCACCATCACTTATATATCTTTTTTCCGGGTTATTATCAAAGTAATTCAACCACTTATCAAATTCTTCCTGGAAAACTTGAATCCTCGGTAGCTTAGTGGAGTCATAGCCTTTGGCAACAGGTGATTTAATAGGGCCTGAGCCAACAAGAAGAATAGCCTTATTATGGTATTTTGTTCCATCATACTCTCCACTAACAGCCCAGTTAATATCCTTGGGGTTAATCCCATGGGGTAAAGCAAGAGTATCTAGCTCATAGCCGGGAACAACCTCTTGGACCATTTTCACCATTTTAGCCAATTCTTCTGCTACCTCTTCTTGGGAAAGGGTACTAAGCTTTTTATGGTTTACCGTATGGTTACCTAAATCCATGCCTAGAGCAACAACTTCCTTTAGCTTATCCTGCCAGGAATCCTTCTGCCGAAAAGGTGCATAGTAGTTGATATAGAAGGTCGCTTCCAAACCAAAATCCGGATATTCCTCAGCAAAAGCTTTTAAAACTCCTACTGCGGAATTAGGATCGATGATTCTTTTGCCATCTTGTTCTATGTACCGAAAATGACCTTCTGTACCATCATCAAAGGTTAAAACAACGGGAGTATAACCTGCTTCTATCTGAATATTGTTTGTAACCACATCCCTGAGACTTACTAACCGGTAACCCTTTTCATAAAGTACTTCTAAATCTTTACGAAAATTGGTATAGGTTCGGGCCCAGCGTCCTTCTTGTTCACCAATGGTATGCCACTCTAAAATCATAATCTGCCCCGCTTCATTAGCTTTGACTAAAGCTGGATTATTCTTGGTTTCTTCCGGTTCAGATTTTGGCTCTACCACAGGTTCTGAATTTGGTTCTTCCGTTTTTGGGGTATCTGGTTCTTTTTCTCGAGGATCCTGAACCTGCTTAGTACTGCAGCCCGTAGAAATGAGGGCAAAAACTAGAATCACTGCTAAAATTATGTACCGCGTTTTTAACTTCAACTGCTTGTCCTCCTTATGTTAGTGACTGGTGGCTGGTGATAGGTCGATGGTCTATATTAGTATTCTATCACCATATACTAACATCCTTCTACATATTCATATTGTTATTTATTAACAAATTTATTTCGTATCCGTACGTGAGACACTGTATGTTCGTGACATCATGTCAACCGTTCGCCGAAAAGCCAATAAAAATTAAAACTACGGGTTTTAAATTCTTACTTCCGACCTCCGATCTCCCAACCTCTAACCTCTATCAGTATCCTACTCTCCGTTTTTCTAAGGTGGCTACTATGGCCGAAATAACCCGATATAGTTCTTCCTTTTCTTGAACAATAGTTTGTAGGTTTTTCCTGCATTCTCTTCCGACTATTTCACCGTGAGCAATGGAAAGATTAACACTGGTTACACTTTGCATACAGCCTAAGACAGTATCATCGCAAAAAATGATTTGGGTCTTTGTTTTCTCTAACGGATTACAGCTTTTTACCTTATTGTGTACTATATAACCATTAGCACCCTCATCCTTGGCAAAAGGCTCCCTAATTTTTATAGGGAGCAGTATCAATTCAGGATGAAAGGCTAAAGGTGCCGAAACTCTTTTTCCAACGAGAACGCCATATTTGCGCTTTAATTGGGATATGTCAACAGCAAAAACTTTAGCTAAATTTTTTAAAACCGTTTTAGTTTTATAAGGTATTACTATTTTCTCTCCACCAACCAACCAAACCTCAGTACTATTTCCGCCTAATTGTTCGTAAATAGGTATCAAACAATTTATGTCCTGCCATTTTAACTCAAAGTTAAAATTAGCCATCATCAGACCTCCTCTCATAAGACTAAAAGAAAACCAGCATTTGCTGGTTGTAGCTACGGAACCTGCAGTGCTACAGGAAAAGTTTTAAAAGCTTACTGGGCACTGGGCACTAACTTATCCTGAATCTAATAATTTTAAAAATAATTCTTTAGGAAAAAAGCGGCCTGGACACAAGGTATTACTTCCTGGGACCTGATTATGAAGCTCCACTTTTCCTATTTGAATGTTATATTCTTGTCTTAGCTTCTTAACCAGCTTTACTGCCGCTGATAACTGCTCCGGTGATACAGTATCATATTGGAAATTACCTACTAGGCAGATGCCTAAAGCGGTAAAATTCCTCCGGCCAGCCTGAGTATGGGCTCCTATTCTATCTAAGGGGCGCCCTAGCTCAATTCTACCGTCAGCTAAAACCAGATAATGGTATCCGATATCACTCCAGCCCCGCTCCTGAACATGCCATCTTCTTACAACCTCCGAATCAATTGGCTGCCACTGATCTCCTTGCCAAAAGCCCCGGGGGCTTGCAGAATGATGAATAACTATACCTTGCCACTCAACCATTATACCGTGCCTCCTTTAAGCCTTCGATAACTTTAGTCAATTCTGTAATAGAATATGATAAGCCTTCTAACTTATTTTCAACTCTAACTAGGAGATAGATGCTTATAACCATAGGAAACCCATAATTACTAACTTGCAGAAGGAGATTATCCATCACTCCTCGCCCCCCTTAAAATTCCATTCTTCAATAACTTGCTGTTCACCCTCAATAATTTTTAAGATTACCTCCAGACAAGGACTGCAAAGTAATAAATCACCCACTACCTGACTTTGCTGCCAAATTACTAAACGTTTTTCTACCTTTTCCAAACGGTCGCACAAGTTGCATTTATACCTTTTAGCAATGTGATATGGCTGTATTTCTACTTTGTTCATATATTGACTCCCTCCTTTATCGTCCCTAGCGGGACAGGCTAAGGTTAAGGCAAAGGTTAAGGTTAAGGTTATTTAATGTCGTAACGGTGAAGACACCGTTCCCTACTTAACCTCAACCTAGCGAAGCGAAACCTTAGCCTGGGTTTTTCTAGCTAACCAGTTCGGTAACCTGTCGTGCTACAACCCTAGCCCCAATGACCGAAACAAGGTCACCACCGGTAGAATTGATAATATTAGCAGTGATAATGTCGTTCATAGCTGCTCCCACAATTTCAGCAGTTAGATCCTCTCTTGGATCTAGAATACTTATTGTCACACGACCGCTGGCTGCATTAGCAAATATCATCTGCAGAGTTTTAGTTTCTTCCATAACTAAACCACACCTCCTCTCCTGCTATTTTTTCATTGATCTAAATCTGTTCTAAGCTAACTTCATTTACCCTATTTACTTCATACAATGGATGTAGCTGCAAGCCTGCGATAGTAACAGAAAACTGATAAACATTTTCATCAGAGGCACTGGCTTTGACCCTATTGTAACTGCGGGTTTTTAAAACCGGATTGCCTTGCCCATCAACACCTGTTTGCAGAATAACTTGAAGCCTAGAGCCTAAAGCGGTAGAGATTATGGCCATTTTTTTCACCTCCTCTTTTCTTGACTTGCCCTAATTCTAATTGAGAAAGATGAAACAATAAAAAGTCGTATTGACGAGAAAACTGAGATGATTTACTCAAATCCTGCAAATTTTTAGTTTAATTACTTTAAAAGAAGTGATAATATATAGAAATATTAAATAAAACCAATAATTTGCAGGGGAAATTGTTTTAATAGAGAATCTTTTAAGAAAATTATTATATGGAGGTATCCCAATGGAGGCAAAAGTAATATGGAAAGATAAGGTATGCTTTGAAGCAAATGTGGGATCAGGCCATCAAATTATCATGGATGGTTCAACTGATATTGGTGGTGAGAATAAGGGAGCAAGACCCACCGAGCTTTTGCTTAGTGGCGTTGGTGGTTGCTCAGGTATAGATATGGTAAAAATCTTAAATAAAATGCGCCAAGAAATAACCAATCTAACAATTCATGTCAACGGGAAAAGAGCTGAAGATTATCCGAGAAGATTTACCAATATTAACGTTCATTTTGAGCTAGAAGGGGCAAATCTTGACCCTGAAAAAATAAAAAAAGCCGCACAAATGTCTATGGAAAAATACTGCTCAGTATCTCTCTCTTTAAATGCTGATATTACCTATACCTGTAAAGTGAATGGAACACTTATCTCAACTTAATAGTAATATGATTTAATTTTCATTAAAAATATAATGACACAAAAAAAAAATTCAGGAGGCATGTTGAAATGGAAGGTTTGGGATTAATAGACGGTAAATTTGTTGGTTTGGATGAACACGTTGTACCCATCGAGGATAGAGGTCATCTATTTGGTGATGGTGTTTATGAAGCAGTAGTAGTCTGGGGTGGGAAACCTTTTCTGGTAGTTGAACATATTGAACGAATGTTTAATAGTGCTTCATTGATTAGAATGGAACTTCCATATACCTTAGAAGAACTGGTAAAATTTCACCTGCAGTTGATTGAAGAATCAAGCTTTGAAGAAGCCCTAATCTACTCCCAGTTTACTAGAGGAGTTGCTCCTCGCAAGCATCCTTTTCCTTTGGGAGTTAAGCCCCGTTTGTCTATGACTATCCGCCCTTGGGTAAGATTAGACTCAAATTTAAAAACCAACGGAGCCAAAGCCGTACTTTTACCTGATGAACGCTGGTTAAAATGCAACATTAAATCCCTCAATTTATTGGGAAATGTCCTAGCCAAACAGACTGCCACCGAAAATGGCTGTTTTGAAGCCATTTTGCATAGGGACGGCTACATCACTGAAGGTTCTAGTTCTAATGTCTTTGCGGTAAAGGATAATGTTATCTATACAGCACCAACCAGTAACAAAATTTTATCCGGCATTACTAGAGGTGTCATTTTAAAACTTGCTCAAGAAAATAACTTGTTGGCGAAAGAGGAAGTATTTACTACAGATTTCCTGCTAGCTGCCGATGAGGTTTTCCTGACAGGTACCACCACAGAAATCATGCCCATAGTTTCGGTAAATGACCACACCATTGGAGATGGTAAGGTAGGTGCAATTTCTAAGATATTGCATGAAGTTTATATGAATAAAATAGCTAAAGAATGTAATTTATAATTCTCTAACTATAACTATGTAAATTACTGTTAACTACGAGTTGAGCCGCTAAAAATAAAAAAACTGAGCACCTGCGCTCAGTTTTTATTTTTCGGCCCGAGTATACTTAACAATAGCAACAACCAGCATCACAAAAGTAATCCCATAGGCTAAAATAAGTCCCTCAATATAATTTAATATATTAATAACAATGAGAATATAAGCTAAACTCCTGCCTAAATTTGATAGTAAATCATATCTGGAAGTATTTACACCGAGGCTTTTAAATTCTGCCCTTACCATTTTCCCCATATTACTGGTTTCTAATGGAATAGAGGCTGCACTTAAAAAAAGCAAAAATCCAAAAGACCAGGCGTAGGACAAGTTGCCTAATTGGAAGCTTTTCGCTGCCATAACTAATTCCAAAGCTGCCGCAAGCATATAGCTAAATAATAGCAAGTTAGATACTCCCCTTTTATCCCTTTTTGACAATTATCTATATAAAAATTCGGTACAAATCAACTATTTCCTGCTTTCTAAAGAATAATCGCCCCAGGCGATTATTCGCGTTCTCTTTTGGGTGAATAATAAATGTCCAGTGGGCGAGTGAGCGAGTGGGCGCGATATAATAACTAAGGTTAAGGTTAAGGTTAAGGTTAAGGTTAAGGTTAAGGTTAAGGTTAAGGTTAAGGTTAAGGACAAAGGAAGAATTGAGATTAAGATTTCGCTATGCTAGAGTTTACGCCCACGGTTAGATTAAGATTCATTTTCTGGGCACTGGGCACTGGACACTGGACCCGAAACCCAATAGACTATCCTAATAACTAGCCACTAGTCACTCAAAACGGGCCAAAGCCCGTTCTGTTATTCCTTGCCAATATTGGTCTCCTGCCATTCTATCATCTCATCATCAATGGTAGTAACCTCATTCTTAAGGTCAATTAACTGGGCATCCTCAAGTTCATTAACAACCTGATGCATAGACTTTCTTTCTTCTTCTGTCATTTTTCCAACAAATTGATTTATTTTTTTAGCACTCGCTTTTTGTACGAATTTCATTCCACCATATTTTACAAACTTATCTTCTGGCATCCTATGATACCTCCTAAATTATTAATATTTTTAATGTGCTCTAAATAACCGCTATTATTCCTCACATATAATTGTAAAAACAAAACTGTTTTGGTATACTAAACAATGATTTTTAATTTAGGAGGTTAATACATATGAAAATTACTAAGGATATGAGTATTGTTGAAGTTGTTCAAAAATATCCTCAAACAGCTGAAGTTTTTATGCAATTTGGTATGGGCTGCCTTGGCTGCGCTGCTGCAAGATTTGAAAACATCGAGCAAGGTGCTACCGTGCATGGTATTAGTACTGATGAGTTAATAGCCGCTCTTAATAAAAAAGTTGAAGAATAAAAAAATCGCCCCTTGGGGCGATTTTTTTAACACCTTATACTGATAGATTACTATTTACTGGGATATTAAGTTCACCTTCAGTAGCAGCAACTACTACTGCAGCAGAAGCATCACCTGTTACGTTTAAAGTAGTTCTGGCCATATCTAGAATTCGGTCAATACCGGCAACTAGAGCAATACCATCTAAGGGTAAATTAACAGCTGTTAAAGTCATAGTCAGCATAATTAAACCTGCCCCCGGAACACCGGCAGCGCCAATGGAAGCTAAAGTACCGACTAACACAACTGTAAGCTGCTGACCCAGTGATAAGTCTAAACCATAAACCTGAGCCACAAATAGAGCACAGATACCTTGATAAACAGCAGTACCATCCATGTTAATAGTAGCACCTAAAGGTAACACAAAACTGGCAACATCATTGGATACACCCAGGTTCTCTTCTACACTTTTAATAGTAGCAGGTAAAGTACCGGCACTACTACAAGTGGAAAAAGCAATTACCTGAGCAGGAAGTATGCCTTTATAGAAAGTTAATGGGCTCATCTTGCCTATAAATTTAACAGCAGCGGAGTAAACAACTGCACCATGAATAATACACCCAAGATATACTGCAAGAATTACCATAGCTAGGGGTGCTAAGACATCAAGGCCGTATTGGGCAACGACAGGAACTATTAAACCAAAAACACCGTAAGGAGCAAATTCCATAACAATACCGGTAATTCTATACATAACTTCTGCAAAGCCATCAAAGAAATTCTTGACGACATTTGACTTCTCTCCGACTAGTGTGATACCAATACCTATAAACAGTGCAAAAGCAATAATCTGAAGCATTGAACCATTAACTAACGCACCCAAAGGATTATCAGGTATAACTTCTAAAAGAACATTAACAATAGAAGGCGCTTGTTTTCCTTCATATTTTGCATCTACAGGTAATTCCAGACCTGCACCTGGTACCATAATATTAGCTAAAGTAAGACCAATAATAACAGCGATAGCGGTAGTAACTAAATAATAGCCAACAGTTTTACCACCCATACGACCAAGCTTTTTGATATCCCCAACACTTGAAGCACCAACAACAAGGGATGCAAATACAAGAGGAACAATTACCATCTTAATTAAGCGTAAAAATAAAGTACCAATTGGTTTAATAAATGTGTTTGCAAAATCTGCTGGGACAAAAAGACCTACAAGAATACCAAGACCAAGACCGAGTAAAATTTTAGTGGATAATTTCATTTTTCCCATTCTTTTTCCTCCTTTTTAGAATATTTATTTATCTCTGCTCTTTGAGCAGAAAACTGACCTGAAACCTAGGAGATTTTATTTATATTTGAGTTGGCTCTTACTTCATCAAGATAATTATAGATTGTATAGCGGGAAACACCTAAAATACTGGCAACATAATCAACAGCACCTTTTACCAAGAAAACTCCCTTATCTTCGAGCTTCTCTACGATATTAACCTTATCCTCTTTTTCCATTAAGGTCTTAGGCTTATGGTATTCCTTTAACACACCATGCACTATTTCCTCCATAGCCTCATTAACATCACGGAAAAATTCTTCCTTGGTAACATTATCCGCTTTATTAATTTTTGTAAAAGATTGCAAAACTTCCATGCATGTTAACATACTAGTCATATCAAAATTAATACACAAGCAACCAATAATATTCCCCAACTGGTCTTTGATAAATATTGTTGAAGACTTAAGGGTCTTTCCTTCTTTGGTAGTAGATTCATAACCAATAATATTAGAGGCAGCATTACCCTTTTGTTTTATTGTTTCTAACACTAAATTGGTAATTGGTGCGCCGGTTTTTCGCCCCGTGAGATTTCCTGCTAGATAGATAAGAGAAGTTTCCGGCCTTTGCAGGTCATGAATAACTACCTCGCAGCTGTTGCCAAAATTTTCTTTTATTCCCTCCGCCACAGGTATTAATGCAGCCAATATGGGATGGACCTCTTTTATATTCATTTTAACCCTCCCATAAAAAATATTTTATCCAATGTAAACTTAACCCAAAAATACTACTGCTTCAATTTCTACATTGACATCTTTAGGGAGCCTGCTAACCTCCACACATGCCCTAGCAGGAGGCTCAGATTGGAAATACCCCCCATAAGTCTCATTTACTAACGCAAAATTATTCATATCCTTTAGAAAGATAGTAGTTTTTATAATATCTTTCATTTGAGCGCCTGCTGCCTCAACAATTGCCTGTAAATTTTCTAATACTTGCTTTGTTTCAGCTTGAATGCCGTCCTGTACCAATTCACCTGATTGAGCATTAATAGGTATTTGGCCGGATACAAAGAGTAATTGTCCAGCTTTGACTGC
This sequence comes from Clostridiaceae bacterium BRH_c20a, assembly GCA_000961765.1. Classification (GTDB taxonomy): domain Bacteria; phylum Bacillota; class Peptococcia; order Peptococcales; family BICA1-8; genus BICA1-8. The sequence continues at coordinate 20,634 of LADT01000041.1, forward strand.
CTGAGAATAGGGCCCGATTGCTTGAGGGGCCCTCTCTGTATTAATAATAGTACGCATATATCCTCCTTAAAAAAACTAAATATTTTTATCATAGTTAACTTCTATAAAAACCATTTATTTCCTTCTGTTTGGCAATTAAATTATTCATTTTCCCAGAAGGTAGATGTATAGGCATATAAAGCAGGGGAACCTCCTGTATGCAAGAAGACGATATTATCTTCTTTTTTGAAATAACCTTTACGGATTAAATCAATCAAGCCTGCCATTGCTTTACCGGAATATACAGGGTCCATTAAAATTGCCTCAGTTTGTGCTACTAATTTTGTAGCTTCTATCATACCTTCGGTAGGGATAGAATAACCCGCTCCAACATATTCATCAAAACATACTACTGTCTCTTTAGGAACAGTACCATTAATCCCAACAAAATTAGCTGTTTTTTCGACCAATTTATAAACCATTTCTTCTTGGATATCCTTCTTACGGCTTATATTTAAGCCGATTACGGGGATATTGCTGTTAGAGCCATAAAACCCTACAACAAGACCGGCATGGGTACCGGTACTACCGCTAGTTGTAACAACATAGTTTATATTTAATCCCATGTCAAAGGATTGCTCTAGAATCTCTTGGGCACATGCTACGTAACCGGTAGCCCCAATTTCATTTGAACCGCCACCGGGAATAATGTAAGGAATCCTTCCTTCTGCTTCTAATTCTTTAGCAACTAACTCCATCTCCGCCATCATATTAGAACCGCTGGGGACAACATTAATTTTTTCCACACCCAGTAAATGGAATAAGAAGTTATTGCCACTTCCTTGAGGTTTATAACTGCCCGGTACTCGCTCTTCTAAAACAAAACGGCATTTTAAACCTTCTTTGACAGCAGCAGCCAATGTCAAACGACAATGGTTAGACTGCACAGCACCGCAGGTAATTAAAGTGTCTGCACCCTTTTGTAGGGCATCAGCTACCAGGAATTCTAACTTTCTAGTTTTGTTTCCTCCTAAAGTTAGTCCCAATAAGTCGTCCCTTTTCATATAAATATTGGGACCACCTAAATACTCTGTTAAACGGGAGAGCTTTTCAAGGGGCGTTTTGCCTTCAGTGTAACGTCTGCGTGGAAATTGAGCTAAATTCATCTTGGATAAACCTCCATAAAATATATTTTAATTATTATTAATTTAGAATGCTTCTCTTACAACTGCTTCCGCTAAAATCTCTGTGGGATCATAAAAGGTTATATTATCTTCATCCCTATCGTTAAATACAATTGGCAACTCGGTACAGCCTAAAATCACTGCCTCAGCATTTTTACCTACTATGTGATCAACTAGTTCTTGATTAAACATCCTAGCCTTTAAATAATCACCCCTTTTAAGAGCATAAATACTCTGGGTTACTTTTTCCTGGTAAGCCTCACTTGGAATAACAACCTTAATATTTGCTGCCTCTAACTTATTATGATAAAGCCTAGTTTTGAGAGTCCCTGCTGATGCCAATAGACCTACACTATTTACATTTTTCTCTTTAAGAACTTTTATTGTTTCATCTATAATACTCAAAACAGGAATTTGCACTGCTCTTTCTACTTCCGAAAAATAATAGTGAGCAGTATTACAAGGCATAGCTAAAATATCCGCTCCCCATTTTTCTAACTGTAAAGCTATTTGTGCTAATATTGGGCCAGGAGTTTGTCCATTATTTAGGATAGCATCTAATCTGTTGGGAATCTGTGGATTATTGTCTACAAGCATGTGGAGGTGTTGCTGGTCAATCTGGGCAGGAGTCTTCTTTATTACTTTTGCCATAAAATCTACTGTGGCTTCAGGGCCCATACCTCCGATGATACCAACGGTTTTCCTAGGCATTTTACCACCCCTCAATTTGAAAAATAACTTTACTGAATAAAAATATTCTACACTTATTCCAAAATTCCTTCAACTTTTTTAATAACTATTCAAATTATTTTGGCTTTTTTAACCTTAAACAAAAATGGAGAGCCGGGATGTCCCGGCTCTTTAAAAAATATTATAAAGCAAGTGTTTCACTCTCTAAAACTTCTAGTGGAGTTGCGGTTGCCTCTCTGTCCAAGTCGCCTTCTAAAGCGGAAACAATCAAGCCGGAAGAATTATCACCAAAAACGTTTGTTGTTGTTCTAAACATATCTAAAATTCTATCAATACCCGCAACAATAGCAATACCTTCGAGAGGAAGTCCAACGGATTCCAAAACTAGGGTCAGCATTATCAATCCACCACCGGGTATGCTAGCAGTACCAATTGATGCTAGAACTGCTGTAAGGACAATGGTTATCTGTTGAACTATAGTAAGTTCAACACCAAATGCGTTAGCTACAAATACCGCGCCAACAGCCTGATAAAGGGCTTTAACCATCCATGTTGATGGTTAAAGCTAGGGGGAGAGTAAAACCTGAAACCTTATCAGAAACTCCCAGTTGTTTTTGAGCACGCATTGTAAACGGAAATGCTGCAGCAGCACTACAAGTACTAAATCCAACCATAGCAGGTTCTAAAACTTTTTTGAAAAAATGAATGGGGTTAACTTTAGCAATAAACTTAACTGCCATGGTATAAGTAAACAATATATGAATAACACAACCGATAAACACAGCCAAGATTATCTTACCCATAGGCATAAGTATACTTAATCCAAATTTACCTGAAGTCCAGGCAATTAAAGCAAATACACCATAAGGAGCAAATTTAATAACTATATCAGAAAGTTTAAACATTACCTCAGCCAGCGAACTGAAGAAATTAGCTAATGGAGTTCCTTTTTCTCCTGCAATTGATATTGCTGCACCTAATAGGATAGCAAAAACTATTATTTGTAGTACATTGCCCTGGGCCAATGCTTCCATGGGGTTTACGGGAAACATACTCACAAGCATTTGTGATGGAGTCACAGAATTGGGTTTGGCAACCTCTTTAATTTCACCCAGGCTAATACCAGTACCAGGATCAATAACATTGGCTACTACTAAACCAATTACTACGGCAACTGTGGTAGTTATCATAAAGTAGATTAATGTTCTAACTCCCATACGTCCAATTTTACGAATATCCCCTGCACTTGCTACCCCTGTAACCAATGTAGCCAAAATTAAGGGCACTACAATCAGTCTCAAAGATCTTATAAAGATATCACCAATAGGTTTCAAATATTCAGCCTTATCACCCAATATCAGTCCTGCAAAAAAACCAAGAAAAAGTCCAATTAATATTTTTTGATACAATTTCATGTTCAAGCCTCCCTAAACAATAAATTTTTGATAAAACAACCTTACTTTTACTCACAAAACATTAATGTTATTAAATTTTTTAAAAGTCACCTCCCCACATTTAATGACAACACCTTATGGTTAATATAAATTCCTATTATGGATACTTCTCCAACTCATGGAATTTTCCTGCCTCTTACTTAAAATATTTTTAGAATACTTAAAAAATTTTTGTATACTGTATTTTTACTAATATAAAAACTTGCTTATCCCCCGAGCAATAGCTTGAGCAAATTTATGTTGGAAGTCTGCTATGCAAAGCATAGAGCGATCCTTAGCATTAGATAAATATCCTAATTCAACTATTACTGTTATACAGGATGTATTATTTAACAGATAATAATTGCCGGGGAGAGCCTGCCTTCTAGTATTTCTGACCTGAATTAATTCTCCTTGGATAGACTGAGCTAACCTTCTACCGCTATCACTTTCCGGATGGTAAAAAGTCTGGGAACCGAAAAATTCTTTATTACGATCACTATTGCAATGGATACTAATTAAAAGCTGGGCATTTTTCTCTTTAGATAATTGGGCTCGCTGCCATAGAGATGCCCTCTGATATGACCCATTATCCTTCCAATCCACAAGATTTGTATCCTTGGTCCTTGTCATAATGACTCTATATCCTTTTTGTTTAAGAATTTTCTCTAATCTTTTAGCAATATCAAGGTTAATTTCTTTTTCGCAGATATCCCCGGCAACTGCACCCGGGTCCCTACCACCGTGTCCTGCATCAATAACTATTATTGTCTTCCCACTAGCTGATACAGCGCTTATTTGGTTATAAAAAAATGGCCCTATTTGTGTTAAAAAAGCACCTGCTATAAACATTATTAAGATTAAGATATATTCTATTTTCCTCTTAAAAATAATAATCAGCATTACACAATCACCTAAATTAGAATAACTAATTAAAAGTATCCCTTCTGATTATTTAAAATTACAGGAAAATAATAGAAGATGCCCCAAGGGAGCATCCTCTCAATTTACTCAGACCCGCGGGCTTGACGGGCAGCTTGGATTGCACGGTGGGCAAAATCGATAGATTTGCCGATGTAATTTAATCCTTCAGCTGGATTATGAAAGCCCATACTGTTTTCCGCCGACATCCAATCCCACAGCCATTGACTTTGACGATGATACTCCTGAGCCTCTTTGATTAATTCCTCATTAGCTCCTGTATAAGCTAAAGATAGTTGGATTTCTTTGACCGCTTCTACATTACGATCGGCAGAAATCTTTAATAAATTGTAGTTATTATCCTGAATATGATATACCCGTTCCTTGATATACTCAGAGTCCTGCCGATGACAAACATGACAGCTTTCCTCAATTGTTCTTAAGGGGCTAGCTAAAAAATGGGATGTAATTTTTACATTACCTTGTTTAACATAGGGCATATGACAGTCAGCACATGCAACACCGGCAGCCTGGTGGGTACTATTCATAAAGAACTCATAATCAGGATGCTGGGCTTTTAATACAGGAGTTTGACTATCAGGATGAACCCAATCTACAAATTGATTTTCAGCATATTCATCAGACCGAAAATATTCATAAACCTCCTCTGGCTTCATGCCCTCTACACTTTCGCCCCAAGGGAAGGTAACTACCTTTTTATCAGGTGTAAAATAATATTCCACATGGCACTGTGCACAAACCAAAGTACGCATTTCCTGACGGCTTGCCTGATCCACATCTTTCCCCATCTTAAATAAGGCTTCCCTAAGAGCAGGCCGCGTTATCCGCAAAGCCATATTTTTAGGGTCATGACAGTCAGAGCAAGCAATAGCATGCTTGATTCTTTCATCCTTCACCTTATAGAAATCCAGACTGTAAAACTCATCACCATATTCCTCTAGCAGTTCTGGTATATTTGCCGATTTGCAGGTTAAACAGACTGCCCCTGATTTTTTTCTAGCAGGATTTATCTCACCTATATCCTGAACAGCATAGGGGTGACCTCTTTCTTCCTTATATTCCTCCCCAAAACCGTAGCCCTTAAATAAGGTAGTCATTTCCGGAAATTCTTCTAATTTACTAAAGGGGTCATTGCCACCGTATTTTGTACGGATTACTGGTGCTTCTGCAGCGTCCCGGTAGCTCTCATAATGCCGGGGATAATGCTCCCCCCACACGGCTGGGTCTGTTTCCTTTTCTCCAATTGGGGGAAGATTGGGCCCCTCTCTTAGTACAACCCTGTTTTGATTATAAAAATACGCCATACCACCCAGTGCAAGCAATAGTGCTATAATTGAACCTACTATAATAGACCTTTTCCCAACCATAATCCAACTCCTTTCCTATTAGTCCATTCCCAGCGGAGGGGGATGGGGTGTATTGCGGTGACATCTAAAGCAGTAAACCCCTTCTTCATCCTTGGTATCACCCACAATTCTTAATAAATCACTATGGCATGAAAGACAGTTTTCATGAACCACCTCACTGCCATGACCAGATATTAAAAATGACCTGGGAATTTGCCCTGTAATAGTTTCCAATGCATCCCGGGAGCCTGTATAAGCCTTATAAAAGGCACCTCGTACAAGGTCATGGGGAATATGACAATCACCACAGCTAGCAACCTCTCTATGGGCTGAGTGATACCAGGTTTCCACCCATGGCTCCATAAAATGGCACGATCCGCAAAACTCAGGGCCATCTAGCATATTATTTAAGGGCGGCAGCTTTACCGCCAAAATACTCAATAAACCCAAGGAGATAAGGATAAGGATTAACTTTTTCATTTAAAAATCCCTTCGCTGTTTTTTATTTATAATGTCACAAAAAGCGCTATTTAATACAAGATAACGGGAAATAGAAAGGCGCCCCATTGGGACGCATCTAAAATTATTTAATCTAGCAAAGCGAAATCTTAATCCGGAGTAGCCAAATCTTAACCTTAGCCTAAACCTAAACCTTAACCTCTTCTTTCTTCCTCCTCCCCCGCTTTTTCGGTTTTTCCTTAGCTTCTTCCACTTTAGCTAAGCTGGCCCTTAAAGCCTCCATTAAATCAACTACTGTAGCCGCTTCCGGCTGCTCGGGAATAGCAATTTCTTGACCCCGGATTTTGGCTTCAATTAATTCTAACAAGGCTTCTCGATACTGACTCTTATACTTTTCAGGGTTAAACCCTGTACTCAAGCTGTTAATCAAATTTTTAGCCATCTCTAATTCGCTTTCATTAACCTTGACCTCTTTCATCAACTCAGGCATCATCTCTGGCGAACGGATTTCTGAAGGATAAAAAATGGTTTCCATTAATAAGGCATTTTCGTAGAGCCTCACACAAGCCAGAGTTTCCTTTGACCTTAAAACTACCCTGGCAATAGCGATTTTCCCTGTCTCCTGCATAGCCATATATAGCAGATTGTAGGGTTTATGGCCTAATTCTGTTGGTGCTAGAAAATAAGATTTAACAAAGTAGATCGGGTCAATTTCCGATAAGTCTACAAAATCAATAATTTCAATAGCCTTTACACTCTCTAAAGGGATTTTAGCAAAATCCTCATCCTCCATGATAACAAAATGGCCCGATTCATATTCATAGCCTTTTACCATTTCACCATTTTCCAACTTTTCATCACAAACTGGGCAATATCTCTGGTAATTTATTGGTGATTTACACTCCTTATGCAGAAAACGGAATTTTATATCATTAGATTCTGTTGCCGTATACAATTTAATAGGGATATTTACTAAACCGAAAGAGATTGCTCCTTTCCAAATAGGCCGCATAACCATCACCTCCGTTTTTAGCTTTTCACCCTATATAATTTTCATGCAAGAGAAGGAGTTTTTTCTCCTTCCTTACGCAAAAGCAAAATACTAAAGAAAATCAAGATACTCCCAGCAATCTGCAGCAAAGTAAACTTCTCTCCTAAAAATAAAAATACCAATAATAAGGTAAGGGGTATCTCAGCTGTAGAAATTATCGAAGCTTTGCTAGAGCCAATATAGGATATCCCGCGCATTAAAAGGAAAAAAGGAATAATTGAACAAAGAACGGCAACGGTACCACCGAACAACCAGGTAACCCTTGAAATTCCTGTTATGTGTATTAAGTTGGGGAAAACCAGGTTAATGAAAATAATACCCGTAGTAGAACCAAATTGGGCAAAAGCAGTTACTTTCCAAGGGGATAACGTTTGCAAAGCCTTTTCACTGAGCAAATTTAAAATTGCATATGCTAATGCAGCTATAAACCCTAATAAAAGCCCTGTGTTATTTATTCCGGTACCACTTAACTTCATTATTTTAGAAGCTAAGGCCACTCCAAAAAAGCCGAAAGCCAAAGCTATCATTTGTTTAGAGCTGATTTTTTGCCCAAAAATTAATACAGTTCCCATAGCTACAAAAACAGGATAGGTATATAAAAGCAGAGTTGCAATACCACCAGGAATATACTGCAAAGATAAGTTATAACAGGTAACAGTACCTAAACTTCCAATGAGACCAATAGGAGCAAGGATTTTTAATTCTTGCCATTTAAGATGCAACGAACTAGGGGAGAGTAGCAGCAAACCAAAAAATAGTATTAGAGAAGCTATAATACTTTGGGTAAATATAATCTCCCAGGCTAAGGCTCCTCGTTGATAAGCATTTACAATTATTAAAGGTGTTGAAGCAAAGGCAGCTGCTGATAATAGGGTAAAGACAATTCCTTTTTGATAATCCATGGTAACCTCCAAAATATATTTCAATTAAATCTATACAATATCTAATTTTACCTAATCTAGACCAAAAAAAAATATTTATTTTGCTCTTCGACAAATAATGTTTTGTTTTTTAGTGTTTAGTATATATAATATTGAGGGATAAACTAGTGATTGGGGTGCCGGTTTTGAAAAGAACTATTTTTATTTTTATTTTTATTTTAATCTTTATTTTAGGATTTCCTCTGCAGCCTGCCTTAGCCGAAAACGATAACAGTCAATTAGTTGAAGAAATCCAAGATATCCTTTGGAAGCATTATGTGGAAACAGTTCCTTTAAGTTTATTGCAGCAAACAACAGTAGATGATGTAATAGCCACCTTAGGAGACCCTTATACCCGTTATCTTACAAATGATGAATTCCGGGAATTTTGGCTCTCAATAGAAGGGAAATTTGCAGGCGTCGGCATAGTTATTGATTTAATAGATGACAATGTCACGGTTACTGATGTGATTACTGGTACACCTGCTGCTAGGGTCAATATTCAGAAGGGTGATATTATTTCCCACGTGGATAACCAGTCTGTTAAGAGCCTTGATTTCGAAAAAGTCAAAGATCTTTTCAGAGGCAAACCTGGGACGTATATTAAAATCAGAACTTACCGTCCTTGGACTGACACATACCTTTCCTACCTTTTAACCAGAGAATACATTGTCTTAAAACCTATAGAAACTAATATTCTAGCTAAAAATATTGGTTACATCAAGCTTTTAGATTTTAACCAAGAAGCAGCCCAAGAATTTTCCCGACAGCTAAGCAGATTTAAAGATCTGGGGGTTAAAGGACTTATTTTAGATTTAAGGGATAATCCCGGAGGCTTAATTGGTGCTGCGCTAGACATATCTCGAGACATCCTCCCCCCTGGTGGCTTTGTTAAATTGTACTATCGGGGAGAAAAACCGGAGTTAATTACTACTGTAGGTACTACTGATGATCTCATTCCCTTAATAGTTTTAGTAAATAAAGAAACAGCAAGTGCCGCCGAGATACTAGCAGGAGCCATCCAAGACACAAATGCCGGAATCATAATTGGTACTGATACCTATGGTAAAGCAACAGTCCAAAGTCTAGTTCCTCTAGTTAACGGAGGAGCTTTAAAATTTACCTCTGGAAAATATTTGACTCCAAAGGGCCGTCAAATTAATAAAATTGGTTTAAAGCCGGATTTTTATATTCCAGATTCCCACAATCAGATTATAGAGGCTATTTGGATGTTGAATAACAAAGTCCATAATAGCCTGACATATCAGTTAAATAATGACTTGTATGTTATTAACAGCAAAGTAAAAAGCCTTACAGTAAAACCCTATCTAAATAAAGGTAATTTTATGGTTCCCCTTAGAAGTACTGTGGAAAGTCTAGGTGGCAAAATAAAATTTACGGCTCCTGATAATATCCAGCTTACCTTTGGTGAAGATATAGTAAAATTTAAACTTAATTCAAGCTATTTTACCCTAAATGGAAAAAGGCACATTTTTCCTGTAACACCTACTCTTAAAAATCAACACACCATGATTCCTGTTCGGGCTATCAGCCAGCTTTTAGGGGCCACTGTAGAGTGGCGGCCTACCACAGGCCAGGTTATTATTTCACGCTAAAAAAACACCTAAATGGAAAAGTACTTAAAAAGTGTCGTTCTGAACAAAATCCAGAACGGCACTTTTGTGATAGCAAACATATTATATTTAATAATAATGTGAACAGTGGTCAGACCAGATGCATAAGCTATAGTATATCTCTTATAAGGAGTGAGTGGACTTATGCAAACCTGGGATAAAATCTATATAAATATAAAAGAGCTCTTAAGCCAGAAAAAAAGAAGAGCCCAAAGCCTCTGGTCTATTGCTCACATTTTAAATAACCCTTCCTCTGAATATATTTTTTGGGATTTGTGGAGAACCGAAATTCACCATGCCATAGGTTTAAATAAACTATTGCAAAGCCTTGGTTATTCCCAAATTAAGCTTATGGAAAAAAATAGCATAGGAATTTTTGATATTGGGGCAGAAATAGAACAAATCATAGCTGATAAAGAAAAATGGCTGCCTATCTTAGAAAAAATATCAGAAGAAACCTTTGGCAATGAAATCCATTACACATTACTGGGAATATTGACCGATGACCTGGTCAGTATCGAAAAATTAAAGGATTTCCTAACAAAAACTTCCCGTCATTCTGAGCGTTGTGAAGAATCTTAGGCTCCTGCGTTCATTCCGTACCTCAGGATGACAGGATGACATATAGCCTGGATTCTAGTTATCTTCTACTAACGGTAGGGAAAAACAGAAGCTAGCAATTAAATAGAAAAAGAGTTGGGAGAGTTGATTAAAAGGATGATATTCGCAATCATAAAGTTCAACATATAGAATGCTGTATTTTGACCATTAATAATTACATTTGCATCATCAATTGTACCGGTTACTTTTTCCAAGCTAGGCAGAAAATTATAGACAAAAATTATTAACATAAAGACATATATCTTTTTGGTCCTAAAAAACTTATAGATTTCATTTTTAACAAGATTCAGCATTATTGTTCCCCCCTGTTAGCTCGATAAAAAATTGTTCTAAGGTTTGATTTTGTGGAATTAAGTATTCCACTCTAACCTCATTATTTACACTATCCGAGGCTTATTTATTAAAGCTCTGGCAATTCCTAGACGCTGCTTCATACCTAAAGAGTACAACCTAACCTTATCCTGCGCCCTATCTTTAAGACCAACAATCTCTAATACTTCATTTATTTTTTTTTCCTTATATGAGGATGTAAGTTGGCAACCTGGGCTAGGTTATCATAAGCTGAAAGGTATTCATAAAATTTAGGGGTCTCGACAATGGCACCCACCTCTTTAATAGCATCATTAAAATCCTTCTTTATATCAAAGCCATTAATTTTGATAACTCCATTATCAGGATGAATAAGACTAAGTATCATCCTAATTGTTGTTGTCTTTCCCGCTCCATTTGGCCCAAGAAAACCAAAAACATCCCCAGCTTCCACTTGAAAGCTAACATCATCTACTACTTTTTTCCCTTTAAAGGATTTCGATAAATTCGAAACCTCAAGTACATAATTTTTATGCACTGCTAATTCCTCCTCAATTTCAACTCTAAAACTATTATTGCCTGTAAAGCTTAAAATGGACTTAGTAATATATTAAGAAATTATTAAATAAAAAAAGCCCAGGTCTACAGAAGTAAACCTGGGCTGCATGGAAATTTTAATAAAAAACATAATTATAACCACGGTCCCCTTCGGAGCACACGGATAAACACGGTTAAAAAGATTAAGACTAAGGTTAAGGTTAAGGTTAAGGTTAAGGTTAAGGTTAAGGTTAAGCTTCCGCTTCCGCTTCGCTAGATAAATACTGAAAAACCTAACGAAGCGAAATCTAGTCCTACTTTAACCTAGTAACTAATTTTTAAAATAAACTTTTAGGAGAAAAAACATGGAGCAATTCCCATTTGTCCCTAAACGGGCATTCTTTGAACCTGATGCCTTAGACTATCCGCTAGGGCAAAAAATTTTCCAAACCTTAAAGGAGCTAGGAGTTCCTATTCAGAATACTCCCTCCCATAATAGGGTAACTGGTATTCCTGGCAAAACTCCTCAGGAACAATACTTTGAAGGAAAAAATACCATGGTGGTCGGAATCCGCAGAAGTAAGGATTTTCAAACCTGTAAGCCCTCCGCCCATTACCAGCTGCCCTTAAATACCAGCTGTTCTGGTAAATGCGAATACTGCTATCTAAATACTACTTTAGGTAAAAAACCTTATTTACGAGTATATGTAAACATCGACGAAATTCTGGAGAAAACCCAGGAATATATTAACGAAAATGTACCTGAGATAACAATTTTCGAAGGTGCAGCAACCTCTGATCCCCTGCCTACGGAGCCTTTTACCGGGAACTTAGCCAAAACTATTGAATTCTTTGCCCATCATAAATATGGAAGGTTTCGTTTTGTTACTAAATTTACTAATGTAGAGTCACTATTACATATCGAGCATAATAAACAGACCCGCTTCCGGTTTAGCTTAAATAGTGATTATGTCATAAGCAAATTTGAGCACAGTACTCCATCCTTAAAAGAACGAATAGCTGCAGCCGGTAAAGTATCAGAGGCTCAATATCCACTAGGCTTTATTATCGGACCTATTATTATTTATGAAGGTTATAAGAAGGAATACAACCGGCTTTTTGCTAACTTGCGGGAAACCTTAAACCCCAAGGCTTTTCCTGATCTAGCCTTTGAGCTTATAACCCATAGATACACCAAAAAAGCTAAAAATCAGATACTAGAGGTCTTTCCCCACACTGAACTTCCTATGGATGAGGAAAAAAGACAATATAAATACGGACAATTTGGCTACGGCAAATACGTCTATCCTAAGGAATCAATGGGGGAATTAAAGCATTTCTTCCAGGAACAAATAAATAAATTTTTCCCAGAAGCGGAAATTTCATATTTTATATGAAAAAAACGCCAAGCGTGTCTAGGAAGCGTGTCTAGGGACGGTCCTTTGACACAATAGTTGATATACCCAGTATATCAGCTATTCGTTTTATAGCGGTTTTAGCCTGACACTTATAATCTCTGTCCAGCTATATCTTTCACAAGTTCATTGATTAATCTTTCTTGATAGCCGGCTATTTTAGATTTTTCCATATAATCCTTTACTTTAGCTAATTCCTCTAAATTTAAATTTTTCAATTTGTTAAGCCTATTTTCTGATAGGGCTACCTCTGATTGGGATTTTTTATAATCCTCTTCTGTATAGTGCCATAGTCTGACTTGAGCAGGATACCTGGTTTTTAATCGTTGAGCCATAAGAAGCCCTTCCGGGTCAAAATCACCTGAGTAATATATGATTACATCATTCTTGGCAAGTCGATCTAATAGGATTAATGCAGCCAATTTAAATTGACCATTAGTACAGATTAAAGGTGGTAAGTTTCTATCAGGAAATTTATCGAGTATTTCTGAAAAAACTCCCGAGTTTTCGACTACAAAAACTACTTTTTTTCCGTTGGCTGGATAAAAGCTATCTCTTTTGAGTATTTCCCGTAAAGGGACATTGATTACTACACCCTCTTCCCAGCATTTTTGCCACCATTCTGGGGCTTTGTTAGCAGCTTCATCACAAGCGATAATTCCCGAAAAGGTAACAAAATTAAGAATATCATCACGAATTATGCCAAAATAACTTAAAAGTTCGGTTATTTCTTCTGAATTAGTATTATTTAGCAGCTGATAATTAGTGTCCTCTAGTGTGCGGATATACCCTAAAGCAAAAATTAACAGTCTGCCTTGCTGACTATTAAGATCAAAAGCGTGGGGGTCATTAGTTACTAAATCTGCAAATACTGGTAACCGCCAATACCGATTTGGTTTATTGTTAGTCCTTTGTGGCAATTTGCATATCGCCTCTAGAACTTTTATTAGCTGTTCCTTAAGTAATACAGGATTTTCCTTATAGGACGAATTAACTCCTCTAGTCCCGATTTCATTAGCTTGGAGATACTTGAGCCAGTGTTGGCAGTAATTTTCGGGATATTTAGCTAATAATTCTCGAAAAAACGTTTCTTTAATTCTTACATATTTCTCTTCTTCTTCTGACTTAGTTAAGATATTTTCACCAATATATGAAAACAAGAGTGTTTTTAAATCTATACTAGAGAAACGGGTTTTTTCTAAAGCCTTTTCAAATTCCTTAACAGAAATTGTTACTGAAGATTGCTTGCTGTAATCTTTTCCCATAAGCCCGCTCAAGGCTTCCTTTTCTAAAGTGGTAAGCTTGACTAATTTAGCTGTTCCACCAAAGCGTCCTAAACTTTTGTAGTTATTAATAAACTTTTCAAAGAGCCGCTTAAAGCCCGGCTCTTTTCGAAAAAAATCAGCTGCTTCTTGCAACTTATCTTTAGACATAACCACATAACCTCTATTCACAGCAAGCTTTTATGATCTTACCCAATGTTATAACCTTAGTTTGCCTCAGCTTAACCTTAACCTAGCGAAGCACAACCTTAATCTATCTATTTGGCTACTTCTAGAATTTCATATTCATGCTCTTTGGGTATAATAAGTTCTTTTTGCTTACCATTCCACCAATAACGCACAACTGTAACAAAGGGGGCATTTTGCGGACGAACTAATTCACAAATAGATAATGCTGAAACTGTATCATAGTCACCCCAAAGAGCTTGAGAATTCATGATATAGTTAAAGTCCAGCTTTTCCACCAGATCAAACATATCCCGAATGTTGTTTTCATCAACTCCAGCAAAAGCTTCATCTAAGGAAATAACATATGGCGCATCCTCCCGAGCCTCCAGATATCTGGAGTAGGCAGCAGAAAATAAGGGTATATACATAGCCATAGCCTTTTCTCCACCACTAAAGGTGTAGAATACATTATTTGTTAATTCCTTTTTCTTTTCCCCAGCCCTTTGGTAATAGAGGGTAAATTGAAACCACTTGCGGTAATCTAACATTTCTTTAATAATTTGATGAAAGGTTTCCCCATATCCTTTTTCCGCCATAATCTCTTTGGCTCTGGTTATTTTAGAACGAAAATGTTGGGTTATCTTATCCATATCCTGTGATTTTAAAAATTTAGGATTTAACCGTAATAATTCCACAAGTTCTTTTGTATCCAGCTCATCCTCCCACTCTGCGGTCAGAGGACGCCAACGCAAAGAAAATGTAAGACCGCTGGATGTGTTGCGCTGGACCATCAATTTATCAATTTTTTCAACCCATTCTTCAGCTCTACTTATGCGAGCTCTAATAATTCTCCCCACACTATTCATAATAATTTCTTCATAGAGTTCTCGGTCCTTATCATTGAGAATAGTTTGTTGTAATTCAATATCCCGATCTAACTGTTCCAAAACAAAGAAGGGGCTGACCCTTTTACCGGTGTACTCCAGCAAAACTTGTATTCTCCGAGATTTAACCTCTAGCTCTTTAACTAAATAGTCTATTACTTGGCTTTCATCGCCCAATTCTAGAGAAGCTATCTCTATTTCAATCTTGCCGCTGGTTTCCTGACTTAGTCGGTACTCAACTAAAGCACCCTGTTCTTGATAAAAAACCTGATTTAGCTTTTCCGACAACTTCTCCCTATCAATATTATCCTTAAAGTGAACCGCTAACCTATCTTTGATTTCTTTTGCTTTCTTAAATACTTCCCAAACTTCATTAATTTGTTCCACTTCTTTTACAAAACCTAATTTGAATTCAGCTTGAAAGGTATTTTGCCAGTATTCTACCAGTTTCTTATAAATGTTTTGTTTTATATTAAGTTGGTCCACCGCAGTGCGGGTATTATTTATTAAGTTAATATTTTGGGTGATTTGGTCTTGAGTATTTAATAATTCCTCGGGTAATTCACCTATTCTATTTTCAACCTCATTGATTCTACGGCGAACTTCTTCCACCCCCAGGATATTCAATCTTTCAGTTGCATTTTTTAATTGCAACTCTAATTTTTGCAATTCACTATTAATAATATTTATTTCACCCTTAAGTTCATCAATTAACTCAATAGTATTTAGTAGATTTTGTTGGTAATTGCCAAATGATATAGTACTATTACAATAGTCTTTATATTGTAATTCTAATTGGTGCAAATTTTTCTTATAAGTATGCATATTATTTACTGCAGCTTCGTAAGCCTCTTTATTAACAGGTAAGGTTATATTTTTTACGTGTTCCCGTAAGCTATCCTGAATAGAGTTTAGTAATTCTAACAACTTTTTTACTTTAGTGTTTTTAATTTCGACTTCCTTTTCTAGTATATCTACTTCCATAATTAAACGCTGCCAGGTATCATAGGCTGTTTTTACATCATTTGTTAAAGGAAAACTTGCCGACTCATTATTTAATACTTCTTGACGTTTGACCATGTATTCTTGAGCTTTGATAAGTTCAGCCAACTTCTCTTCCAATTCTCTTAACTCTTTAGTAAGTTTGGCAATCATTTCTTGGCGGTAGAGTTTTCTTGCTTCTTGGCCAATATATCGAGATGCTTCTTCCTTAGGTGCATGTCCCTGCAATAAAGATATTTGATAAGTTCCGTCTTCGTTGACCACTGCTAAACCATCATCAGAACCCTCTAATAAAATACTCTGCAAAACATTAGCTATTTCCTCAGCTGTTACCCCTACCCCCTCCACCGGGGTGGGATATAATAGTTCCGCCAAAGTGTGCTTAAAAAACTGAGGATTAGGTATTAATACCTTATCTGATTTTTGAATACTTTTTGTGTATTTTCCAGGTACTATTAAAGCATCTAAAAAACCCATTTGGCTTATTGCGCTTTCTAGGCGTTCCCGTTGTTCTGAAGTTACCTGTGCTTTAAACTCTACGGCTTGATAAAAAGGTACGCAAGGAATATTCTTTTCATCCAATTCTTGTCTAGCCATTATCGTATCCTTATGCCGTAATGGTTCAGGATCTTTTTTATTTTTCCAGTCGCTTATTTCAACTTCCTTACTATTTATTGCCTCATTTTTATCAGCAATTTGTTGGTTTAACTGCACTGACATTGTCTCTAACTGTTTAAAGCTAGACATATATGCCTGATTAACTATTCGATTTAAATCTTCTAAGGCATAGTCTTCAAAAATATTATTACAGATGCGCGCTATTTTTTGCATATCAAAATCAGATACGATTAATTCCTGAGTATTCTGCCGCCACGTATAGACAGCTGACAACAGGTTTTCTTTTTCTTCTTCGAAAAAATCATACCATTTTTTTACTTCTTTTTCTTTTAAATCAGCAGTTTTACGAGCTTGTCCTAGTTCCCAATCGGCCTCCTTATAATCTTGCCGAGTTTTATCTAATCCTTCGATAATCTTGAAAATTCTTTCTAATTTTTTGTGGTAATCATCTGTTTCCTTTTTCCATAAGTCAAAAATAAATTCTCCGCTGGCATACTTCTTGGTAAACTCTTGGCGAGCTAAAGGATGGCTCGTAAATTCAGCTTCTTCGCCATCATAATCAAGTTCAGCTAGTATTTCAGTAATGTGTGCTTCTAAATAACTTAATTTTTGTTCTTCTTTAGCAATTTTTTGTCGATGTTCTAACTCTGTAGTATTTTGCTTACTTACACTATCTTCTTTAACTTTAAGCTTACTTTTTTCCGAGGCAGCCTTTTGTTCTAAAGCAATCTTTTCTTTCTCAATATCAAAAACTTTATGCTTCTCTAATTTACTTTTCTCATCTTGCAATATTTCATTTTCCAGTAACAAATCAGCTTTTAGCTTACTTAAATTGGTTTTTGCTTCTTCATAATTTATTAGGTCAGCTTGTAATTGCTTTTCTTGAGTAAAAAATTTTAGTAAATCATCATTGGTTTTAAGTAAACCTTGAGCTTTTTCCAATAATACCAATTGATTATACAAATCATACTGCTTACATAGTTTATTTAGGGATTTTTGCTCTTTCTCTAGCTGCTCTAATTGTTGTTTAGTCTGATCCATGTTTTCAATCGTATCAGAAAGTGGCCGCAATTCGTCATCAGATAAAGCAGGTAAAGATTCATTTAAAATCTCATAGATTACAGTTGGCTTAAAATCTTTAGAAAGCTTCGGACTGCGTAATTGAATTAATAACTTAATTAATTCCTCATAATCGGCTATATTTTCAAAGCCAAACACATGCTTATTAACTAAATTCATGTACTCTTTAGAAGTTCGAACAACTTTACCCCCGTCAGCAAGACGGTTTTCCAACTCTATTCTTGTAAAAGGAATCTTTTGCTTTTTTCCTAAATCGGCACTATATTCATTTTTATATAAGAAAATATCCTGCCCGATACGACGGTTATCAAGGATTACAAACCCCCAGAAATCCATAGTACTATTTCTTTTGGCCCGTAAACCAATACCAGTTGTAATGTATTGCTCCAGACCTTGCCGCTTGTATTCGAGATATAAATAGCCTGTCCGTTCATCACGGTCGACGACACCTTTCTCTCCTAACAAATAGTCTTCCATTTTTCTGGCCCGAGAGCCAAAAGGATCTAAACGATCGGGGCTTTTTCGGCCATCTAACAAAACAGGAATAAAGCTCTGCATAGTTACTGACTTACCCGAGCCATTATTGCCTCTTAAAAGCAGCTTACCATCGGCAAAGTTAAATTCTTCATCATCATAGTACCAGAAGTTTAAGAGTCCTGCCCGGTGCATTTGCCATTTAGTTTTCTTCATCACTATCTCCACCTTTAGAAAAATCTACAGGATATTTACCAACTACTCTTACCAATAAAGGTTTCAAACGTATAACCCCAGTCTCATCAAGAATATCTGCCATCTGCCAATCCACCAAGACAGCGATTAGTTCTCGGGCAGTTTCTGAAACGATTAATTCTCGATATTGTTTACTCCAACCATGTCCATAATAATCCTTACATTTACTTACCCATTTCTGAAAATCTACTGGTGTCAAATGCAAAGTGCCATCAAGCTGTAAAGAGATCGCATTACTATTTTTTTCTTCTCTGACCATATTGGCAAACTGAAGCACAATATCGCTAATTGCTTTATTATCAGGAAACAAAGTATACATGGCTTTTTTCTCTTCTATAGTAAGTAACGCGGCATTGCGATATAATTCAAAACTAAAATCAGTATGTTTTTCTACATCTTCCCTAATGCGGTTGCGGTAATTACGAAGATATAAAAAGTCAGGATCATTATTTTCGTTAATATACATGACCGGAGTTAGAAAAAGCTTACGATAAACCCTTTGCCGCCTTTTTACCCCTAATTGTTCCTCGGAGTTTAAATCTTCAATATTAAGAAAATCTTTTGCATTTTTAAAGGTAGTTAAATCTTTAGGAAAGGAACGCAAAAAATAACGAGCCACTATTGGAACTTCATATAAAACTTCGTTATTTTCTGAGTAATTAAAGTCACTGATATCACCATCAACAGTTCGCACTAAATATATGTCAGCTGCTGCTTGCAGCACCCTCACTAATGACTTGCGATGTTCATAATGAGTCCAGTCCAACCCCTCAATGGAGGGATGAATGGAACTTAGCTCTTCACATAAATCAGACAAAAGAAACTGTTCATCCACATTCTTACCTTCCAAAAAAGCCATCAAACAAGAAAACAAAACATAATCGCGAACCTGCGTGAATTTCTCTATACCCATCCAAGTCTCCGGCTCAATAGGGAATTTTTCTAATTTAACAAATTGCCGATGAACAATTAAATTTAATCCCATTTTTTCTAAGAAAAAGTTTTTAAGTACATTTTCCCGCTGTCTTATTTGTTGATAGATTTCCGGCTCCTTTTCCCGTAAAATCCAGAAATTTTCTAAAATATATTGAGCACTTTCTTTAGCTGCTTCATCAAAAATAACTTTGGACTTTTCTTCCATATCTTCTACTCCTATTCTAAGAACTCAATGATAAAATTAGGCAGCTTTAAGGTACCATCTTCCCAATTAATTATTATAGATTGATTATCTAACTTACTCAGTTTAAATTTATGACCGGTTTGTGTTTTAGCAAATCCCATTTTATTACCCATACTTTTTGCGATCCAGTTAAGTAATGTCTTCCTAATATAGGGATCAGTCATAGTTATTTTATTTAATACTATTCTTCTGTTTTCAATTATTTCATTAATTAAATGTTGTTCCGCCTCTTTTTCTAATAGATATTCCTGCAGCATTTTAGCCTTTTCCTTAGGATAACTGATGACCGCTTGAGGTCTAGTTTTTTCCCGATATGTGCGAACTCGAGGATTTAAAATAACCTCCGATGGTTGAAGATCCCAGATTTCTGTATATATATCCTCTGTATCTTTTTCGAGGGCACAAAGATGACGAGTATGAAAAAGGCCAAAAGCACATGCTGAAAGCTTATGAGCCTCATTAATATCAGAACAATTAGAAAAAATCTTAGCTAAATGTACATAATCCTTTTTCCTGCTTTTAAAATTATGGTGTTTTTCGCCTAAGCGCTGAGCAAACCGCGTCATACGGCGCACAGTTTCATTTGTTGTATTTTGTAAAAAAATTAAATCACTATCCCTGCCTTCATGACCTAAAAACCAAGCCCTTAACCCCTGCCACTGATTAGAGTATTTCTCGGTAAGTTCTTCGATGGTAGCAACTTGATCTAATCTTGGGATACTTAAGTAATATTGAGCTAAAACTTGGGCAGTCCTATGAATGTAATCAAGAGATGTTTGTTCTAACACTGCTTCTATTTTTAATGATGTTCTTTGTAAGGCTGTCATGAAATTTCTCAAATATTCCGTGAGTGCATCTTTGTAAACTAAAAATGCCTCAGTCATCATCATTTCTTCGATTTTTTCACTCTCTAAATGGGCTAAATAGTCAGTGGCATTCTCAGTTAGTTTTTTAAAATAGCCAAAAAGCTCATCCCAAAGGGAATAAAGATTTTCAGTGTCCCCATTAGCTATTTCGCTATCTGTAAACTTAACAAGTACTTCTAAAAGTCGATCAAAAAGATTTTTCTCTAAAGAGCCGCCAAAGGAATCACCTTTTAGTTCTAGACGCTTGACCATCCGCTCAAATTCCACAGTATAAGGTGTACATTGATAGCGAAATTTCTTCTTTTTAAATTCCTGTATTGTTGTTACTTTCCCTGTATCTTGTCTAGGTATTAAATTTTTCCATTCAACCAATTGGTCTAAATCTTGCTGCAGCTGTTCTTCAGTATAGCTTGCAAAATGTAGCTTTTCTTTTAAGTACTGAAATATTTCATCAGGGAAAAGATAGTATCTCAACTTTTCATGCTGTAAATAAAAATATCGTAAAACAGCACGATACCGCCAAGCGTTATTAGCGGTTAAATAGGCCGCTTCGGTAATGGGTTTTAATTGTTGATCGTCCATTTATTTTCACCAACTTAGTCTGCTTGATATGTAAATAAATATTATACTACTATCTTTGACAAATTTCATAAAAAACCCTGCCTTTTGCTTTTAGAAATTATAGGGACGGCCCTTTGACACAAGATCTTAATGGCAAGAATAAGGCGACAAATAAATCAGACTGGTTTTTATCATGTAATGATGCGGGGGAATGAGAAACGGGAAATTTTCAATAATGATAGGGATCGAAAGAAGTTATTAGATATCATGCGTCTGTCAATTCGAGAAATAGCTGATTTTTTAGGATTGAATAGAGGGATTGTGCAAAGAGTAGTGTCACAAAAGCCTGTTGTTCCAGAGAATGAGAGGTAGGAAGATGAGTATATAAGCACCCCTTTAGGGTACTCTATCATATTTTCATCCTCCCGTGTCAAAGGACCGTCCCCAGACACTCCTCCCCAGACACTCCAAAGGGTATAAAAAATGCCTCCGCAGGTAATTCCTACAGAGGCTCTCTTTATGTCTATGATATTAATATAGTGTAAATTTATCGTCATTTTCGTCAACTTTTTATTGACCTACTAAACATAACCTGAGCATAATTCTCAATGTCATTAGGTGTTAGCATATTATACTTTTGCTTTACAGCACTAAAATACTCACCAATAATTTCTTTACTGATTGTTCGGTTAGAATGTGCATCTGCCGGAAGTTTGCCACGCGTTTTGATCCAGGGCATTTCAGAGTGCGTAAACCGCTCTAGTATTTTTCCACTGTAACAGCAAAAGTTCTGAATAACACTGTCGATAACAGCTTTTTCCGAGTCCGTAAACACAGAAACATCAAACTCATCATTACTTTCGATCGGATCAAAACGGTAACCGGAGTAACGGTTATAGATTTCCCGGTAAACCGGGCCGTGCACCCAAGCTTCGCAATCCTCGCTAAACAAGAAACTTTCCATAAATGCATGATAGAAACCCTGAATATAATATAAAGCTTTCTGCAATGCGAGCGGCGTAATATCTTCACACCGGAACAATAGGTAGTCGATTACATCCTCCACTTTAGAAACTTCAGTATTTTGCCCACCAAGCAATTCTATAATGGTACGTTTACTCTTTTCATATGCGGTTTGGGATTTTAAATTCCCTTTTTTTTCCTCCAGAAGCGATAAGTAAAAAGCTGGTTCCTCGTAAATTATCTGTAGCACATCGGAATACTGTTTTGATGGCATATCGCCATCACAATAACGAGTAAATGTCATCTCTCCCCAACCTAAAAGTAAAGAAAGCGGACGTTTTCCAATATTATACTTTTGTGGGATCTCTAAGATATTTTCAAGCGAAATTATGTCATTTTTTTGGCGGTAAGCATCATACAAAGCTTTTAGATTTCCATCCTCAATCTTTGCTACATAGACTTCAGAACCACATTCTGTACATATCGCTTTCTTTCCGGGATAATTATATTCTTCACCCTTCAATGTGCCTGTCATAGAAATACTTTCTACATAATAGGCGACATCTTTTCTGCATTCCTCACAGAATGTCATTTTCTCATTCATAAAGCTTCCTCCTTTCATTTCCGCAGACTACCGGAATAGGTAATCTATCGGCTTGTTCCGCTTATGGAATGATATGACAAACACTCGGTTTCCTCCACTAACATCGATAATGTTAAATTTTGTATAAATGTCTACCATTTCTTCATTACCTTCAAAATTGAATAACATGTCTTGCAGACAGAAAACATATAACACCTCATGCTCAAATCTCAAATTCGTATTTTGTAGGGTATGGCAAAAATCCTCGGGCGTGATTTTTAGAAGAATCTCTTTCTGTTTTTTACTGTTAAGATTATATTCGTTTATGAAATCAATGTTTTCCTGTCTATTCTCGTTTTTTGAAATATAAAATCGGCTTTCTCTCACGCAATCCTGTATTATTTCCAAAACAGTAGAAATTTGCTTACTGGTATAATTCTGATTGTAATATGTGACCATTGCATCACCTCTTTGCAATGCAATAATACTATATTATATGCTAATTGTAAATATTTATGCATCAATTAGTGCATTTATTTTTAAAAAATGCTCCCTGGAATATCAGAGAGCACTGGTCATGATTCAGCCAGACATATTCAGTTCCTTATCTTTAAAACAATGTTTCTTCTGAAAATCGTTATGCGCTTACGCCGTGGATACTGTTCATTATATTCTCCAATGCTAAAAGCAATCTGCTGTCAGGTCAATCCATGATATATTGAAGCGATAGTCATACGAAATTGGCTGTGTATCTTTTTTTGTAATTTATTTTCTTTGTGTTTAATTTATTACTCTATTTTATATTGACCCATCCCAAAAACTGTCCCTTTTTCAATATGAATTAATTCCCCCTAGCCAATTAGAGGCATTACCTAATTACCTAATTACCTAATGTTAATAATTCGATTCGCTTGAATTTTTGCTTATCTTGGCATGCTTTTCACCTCGATAGTAATGTACCATAAGGGATTTCGAAAAGCAAAAGGAACCGTCCCCGGTGCATACTCCTATCAAAGCAAAACCGCGACAATGTATTCGTAATGTTTCAATTCCCTAGCGGGAATTAGTTTTTTTAGACCAGAGCAGAGGTGGCAAGAGGAGCACCCATCCATAAATCTCTGTTTCAATTCCCTAGCGGGAATTAGTTTTTTTTAGACGATTTCCAAGTTTGAGCTGTGGCAATTGTTTGGGCACGTTTCAATTCCCTAGCGGGAATTAGTTTTTTTTAGACGAAGATGATAAAGACCCTAATAAAAACTCCGGAAAAGAGTTTCAATTCCCTAGCGGGAATTAGTTTTTTTTAGACTATGGTACCTACAATTATGGATGCTCCTGGTTGGAGTCAGTTTCAATTCCCTAGCGGGAATTAGTTTTTTTTAGACAAAATCAAAACAAGACGCAGAAGAAAAACTTTTAAAAGTGTTTCAATTCCCTAGCGGGAATTAGTTTTTTTTAGACTGTTTATCTAGTTCCAGGTAATCAAGTATTTTATTATAAAGTTTCAATTCCCTAGCGGGAATTAGTTTTTTTTAGACGAAAGTTGCATGTGGCAAGGTTATCTCAGGTATGTAAAGGTTTCAATTCCCTAGCGGGAATTAGTTTTTTTTAGACCGTTAGAAATACTTTTCAAGAAATGCGAATTACCATGTTTCAATTCCCTAGCGGGAATTAGTTTTTTTTAGACAAGTAGGGGCCCTGGGGTATAAAATACTAAATTCACACGTTTCAATTCCCTAGCGGGAATTAGTTTTTTTTAGACTATCAAGAATCTACATTAGCGGTTTCCGCTAGATAGGAGTTTCAATTCCCTAGCGGGAATTAGTTTTTTTTAGACTCATTAATCTTGTGGGAGGAGTTCCGTTTTTTATTATGTTTCAATTCCCTAGCGGGAATTAGTTTTTTTTAGACAAAACAAAAAAACCCCAAAAAATTACATTCACCGGGGTTCCCAGTTTCAATTCCCTAGCGGGAATTAGTTTTTTTTAGACTTTAGAAAAAACATTACTTGAATTGTCCGCTTATATGTTTCAATTCCCTAGCGGGAATTAGTTTTTTTTAGACTAGCGGATTATACCCTCCCCTATCGAATAAATTCGAAAGTTTCAATTCCCTAGCGGGAATTAGTTTTTTTTAGACATTAAGAGGCTCTCCCTTACCCTTAAATTGGAGGTGAAATCTGTTTCAATTCCCTAGCGGGAATTAGTTTTTTTTAGACTCCCTGGGTTGGCTCAGTAAAGCTACAGATCAAGATTTGTTTCAATTCCCTAGCGGGAATTAGTTTTTTTTAGACAAATAATTTATACTATGCTGAAAAGGATCATAAAGCGTTTCAATTCCCTAGCGGGAATTAGTTTTTTTTAGACAGAGGTTGGCTAATGATATTAAGGGATTGTATAAGTATCAGAGTTTCAATTCCCTAGCGGGAATTAGTTTTTTTTAGACTTCTTAAAGTTATCTCGAAAAGCCCAAAGATGGGTTATGTTTCAATTCCCTAGCGGGAATTAGTTTTTTTTAGACAGCAACAAAAAATAAACCTGTATCCAGCTTCCTTTAATGTTTCAATTCCCTAGCGGGAATTAGTTTTTTTTAGACATAGCCACGAAACAGCACTAGCCCGCATGACTCGCGAGTTTCAATTCCCTAGCGGGAATTAGTTTTTTTTAGACGGCTCGTGGTGGTATTGATGAAAAGGTGAATGAGAAGGTTTCAATTCCCTAGCGGGAATTAGTTTTTTTTAGACGTTGGTATTTTAATATTATTGAGAAGGTAGGTGTGATTAGTTTCAATTCCCTAGCGGGAATTAGTTTTTTTTAGACCATTACAAGCAAAAAAGATAATAAATGTTCGGGTTTTGGGTTTCAATTCCCTAGCGGGAATTAGTTTTTTTTAGACTTGTTGATTTGGTTGTTGGTAGTTTACAGATAATGACGTTTCAATTCCCTAGCGGGAATTAGTTTTTTTTAGACGGAAGGAAAATTGGTGAGGGGAGGCAAAAAGGTCATATTTTAGTTTCAATTCCCTAGCGGGAATTAGTTTTTTTTAGACAAAAAATCCTTCTAGCCCCCGTAACACTCGACACATTCCTTCGTTTCAATTCCCTAGCGGGAATTAGTTTTTTTTAGACGGAAATGGTGGATTTGCTGACAAGGGTAAGGTTCATGTTGTTTCAATTCCCTAGCGGGAATTAGTTTTTTTTAGACAGCAAGCTGCCCTATATGAAGGACAACCTATGTTTCAGTGTTTCAATTCCCTAGCGGGAATTAGTTTTTTTTAGACGATTGGATGCAGCTCATAGGGGAAGATGGCCTAGGACGTTTCAATTCCCTAGCGGGAATTAGTTTTTTTTAGACTTATTATGCCGGTGGAGGAGATACCAAAGGTGATGGATCGTTTCAATTCCCTAGCGGGAATTAGTTTTTTTTAGACACCTTTATTAAAATTACGACAAAATTCGGCATTTTTGCTGTTTCAATTCCCTAGCGGGAATTAGTTTTTTTTAGACAGAATTAAAACAGGTTCTCGTTGAGAGAGGGATAACGGATCGTTTCAATTCCCTAGCGGGAATTAGTTTTTTTTAGACAATTGATTGCTTAAATCCTTATATTGATTTTAAAAGCATGTTTCAATTCCCTAGCGGGAATTAGTTTTTTTTAGACTGCGCGGGTGATAATGGGCATGGTTATTAGCTTAGAAGTATGTTTTGCGAGATGCTATGATGCTTATAACAATTAATATTCTTCTCTTATCATAAAACTCCTCTTTTTCCTATCAAAACATACATCGAGTGCCTTCTGTTATTTTTACACACCTAAGCTTCTCGCTCTAAAAAATAATATCAGCTTCACCATAGATAAAAACAGGAATGCCCATGCGCTCTACTTTGCCTACGCAAGAGCTGCATTGCCTATAGAAAAATATGCTATCTTCTTTAGTATTCATTAAATTCCACAATTTATACTTCAGTTCAACAACATCAGTAGGGTGCAGCTTTGCTTCGAAAACACTATATTGAACAGGTGTAGCAAAATTCTTCAAAACTTTAAATATTTTATTTCGCCGCTTATCATCAGAAATATCGTAAACTATAACATAATTCTCCATATATAATTACCTAACAAGAAAAGCGTGATAATTTTCCAATTCATTAGTAAGAACCTTTGCTAAAATCCTAGCCTGTAATTCAATAATGCGCCTGTAGCTAAGCTTATATTCAAATATTGGATGGGTTATTTCTTCATTTATTCGATTGCGGTAAGCCTGAAATAATGCTTTTCTCCCCTTTTCCGTCATTTGACATCTTTCAAAGGATATTTCAAAATCATCTTTATTAACCATTCCAGTATTGATAGCTGTTAAAACCGCTGAATCAACAATAATCGCCCGAAATTCCTCCATCATATCTAATGCTAGAGCAGGTCTGCCATAAAGATTACTGTGATAGAATCCCAAATATGGATCTAAGCCCACCCGCATTAGTTCATTTATTACTTCTTTATTAAGTAGGGTATAGCCATAAGAAAGCATGGTATTGATGGGATCTCTGGGAGGTCTACGGTTACGACCTATGAAATAAAAATCATCATTATTTTTTAACAAGGAATCAAACACTTTAAAATATTCTTTACTGCCATTCCCTTCATACCCCAAAAGCACATCCTTGCTTTTTGCTGTAGCAACCTTTTTTATTATTTTACTCAATTGCTCAACAACAGCCGTTATATCTCCTTTTTTCAAGGAACGGTTATAGCGCATAAGTAAAGTGCGCATATTGGCTAATTTACCTGTGATAAAAGCTTTTGCCAAATCTAGGCTCTTGGATGAATTATCTATCGTCCTAGCTTGGGCCAAGCGCAAAATACTGTTTTTGCTGAGAATAGGATTAAGCCATCCCAGGTAATTCCCATAGGTAGTTCCGAAGTGGACAGGGATGGATCTCTTTAAAAGTTCCTGCAATAATTGACTAGAAATATTCACTGGACCAATTAATACTATCTGATCAACAGCATTCATAGGAATGTCTTTCACTATTTCTTTATCCTTAGTAAGTAAAATCCTTCCGTCCTTCTTTTTCAAATAAGCACCTGGTGTATCAACATACAATACCCGTCCCAAATTCGCTGTTGGCACAGGCCTACGAGGTTTTATAGTCCCTTCTTTTATAAAAGCCGTTTCTTGAGGCAAACAACGCTCAACCAAGCTGCAACCGTTACACCGCTGATCATTGACAGGGTCAGGCAAAATCTGTTCTTCAATAATACATCTACCCTGTTCTATAGTATGAATAGTTAGCTCCCTTAATTCCTGGGAAAGGGCTACCACTCTTCTTGATGATGACTCGACATAAAAAATGTAACCCTGGTTAATCTCCTGATTTAGATATTCTTCTAGTAATAATGCTTGACAACAAACCTGGACATCGTCATTCAAGTTATTTCGCAACTCACCTTTTTTATATTCTACCGGATAAATCAGACCTTCTTTTTCTTCCACTACATCTAAAGTGCCAGCAATTTTATAAAGCTCAGAATCTAAGTATATCTTTCTATGCTGTTTACGATCAGACCGCCATTGAACAGACCTTTCTTCCCGTCGTTCTTCCTGAAATTTTCCCTCTAGAGTGTGTTCGTTATAATCCTGGGCTTGTTCAACAACCCGATAATAAAAATTCCTTGGACAATAGAGAATTTCCGCTACTGCTGAAATTGGCAATTTACATTCAATCATGTCCCTACCCCTTAACTATAAATTAGCGAAGAAACTCTAAACCATACTGTTTATTATAAGGAATATCTAAAATATAAATCCCATTTTCCAGCTGAAGCTTTTCTCTTTGAGCAAAAGCCTTCTTCCGTCCAACACGAATACCCCGCTCTTTCAGTAGCACTTCCAAATCTTCTAAAGGAGAATATAGTTCCTTTGGCACTAGCATTAAAGTTGGTAAAATATCCTCCCTTGCCTTAAACGAACCTTGACTGTTCTCCTCATCCTCATCTCCATACCTTTCCTTGGGCGTTCTGCCAAAAACTAAATCTTCCATGACCATTTCTTCCATTTTATAATCGGCTAAACGGGGTTCCTCTGGGTATAAATCATTAACCCATTGAATAGCAGCATTACTAGATAAAAATCCTTCGCTATTTTCCAGTATTGACCAACTGGTCTTTAAAATATTCTCGTTATAGGGTAATATCTCAATGCTATTTTCCCAGTTAACTGGAAAGATGTGCAGTTGATAAGAAAAGAACGGTGGAAACTGGGCTTTTTTACAAACTTCGCATCCACATATTGGAGGCGAGGGACCCTTCCCTCTGCGATGCAATCTCCCAGCCCTTTGAATAAGGCTATCTATTGGAGCAATTTCACTATACATAATATGACTAGAAATATCTAAACTCAATTCACAAATTTGGGTAGTAACTAAAATAATCTGCTGGTTATTCACTATTTTTTCCTGGGATAATAATAGAACTTCCTCGTCACTTCTTTTTTCCTGTTCTTTAAAAACTATTTTAATCAGTCTTTCTTTCAATTCCCTGTCAGTTCTCGTAAACTGAGAATGATAACATATGATATTTACATCCTGGAATTGTTCTTGTAATTCCTTGGCGACCGCTTTAGCCCGCTCTACCTGATTAACAACAATCATTTGTTTTAAGTTAATATGTTCCCGAACCAAATTTATTAATTTAGGATTTAATTTGTTTTCCTTTATAAGAGGCTCATTTTCTAAGGTAACTTTACAAGCATTAGTATCAATTTCGGTTATTTGAACCAATTCATATTTTTGATTATCAGAGGCTTTTTGTAGTGCACTTTGAAAGGAAATGGGCAAAGTAGCACTCATAATAATATGGGGTATTGATAGTTCACGAAGAATAAATAAGCACTGTCCAATCTTGGCTAACAATAATGGGTCATAATAGTGGATTTCATCAAAAACAATTAGGGATGTTTGTAAATGACCGAACGCCCTATCAGAATAACGATAACAATGAAGTAAGGAATATAACAAGTGGTCAATAGTAGAAATATTTAATGGTTTTGCATACCAACAGTTAATTATTTTCTCTACTTTCAGGTAGTCTTCATCTTCCCCATCCCACTCCCTAGCCAGCATACTTTCAACTTCCGAATGATAAACCCCCACATCTTGAGCTTGAAATCCATATTTTTCTGGTTCAATGAAGTCCCAGTACATGGAGTTAGAAGTAAATTTAGTAGGAAGCGTAAAGATAAGCTTATTAACTTCACCTGCTTCTATAAGTCCATGGCATGCTAATAAAGCGGCACCTGTTTTCCCTGACCCGCAGCCGCCTTGGATTAATAAATTTCTTTTCCCCTTTTTAATCTTTTCCCTCACAGTATTTTGCAGATCATTAGTCCCTCTAACAACTTCTGAGTGAGTAAATCCTGACCATATTTCCGTCAATGAAAAAGAAAATATTTTCTTACCAGCACTGGCCAAATAGTCTACATAAGTAAGCATTGCCAAAAGAAAAGAATACAGACTTTTAAACTGCAAACCTTTATTTTCAGGAAGCCTTTCCACCATCATTTTAGCCTTTTGTACCCTATCCGCACCCTCAAAGCCTATAACCTGTGGAGGTAATCCTTTGATATCTTTGAGCCAGATACCTAAAATATTTTCTAATTCTTGAGTAAATATTGCAATTTTCCCCATGCCCTTTACTCTCTCACCGGCAAAAACATTATTATAAAGGAGCTGATGATGTCCTAAAACTGCTAGTGCCGAGGCCAAAAATAAATTATTTCTGGGCCAACCTTTGGCTTCTCCATATAAATAAAAAGAAAAAAAGGCATGAGTAATTTTTCCTCTTTTTCTTTCATCTCGAATATATTTCTGCCAGAGAGTAGTCCCCTTCCCCAGGTCGTGACAAACAATGGTCTCTCTAACTAAAAAATTTAATTCATTTCCTGAACTTAAACCCATTTTAACGGCAAGACAAGAATATACTTTGGTATGGGATAACCACAGGCTATCCCATACTTTCAAGCATCTAGTAATATGTTCATCTAGGGTTTGTCCATTACCCTTCGCCCAGATTTTCATAAAACAACTCTCTTTTCACCTAATAAATAGGCTTCAATAGGTTCCTCTAACTGCATTTTGGAAGCAATATAATAACCCTGGTATTTTACACCACTCCAAGTCCTTCTGTTACCCCTTTCTTCAGCTAAAAAACCGATAGGTAAGTAAAACAGCTCCACCTTATTAACAGGTCTACCTAATTCCTGAGGTAATATACTGTCTATCTCCTGGGTCATGGTTTTTTTAATGGGGAAAACTTCAACTTCTTTAACCTCTACTACATCATCAGATTCGCCCAAACACAAAGGAAAATAGGGATTATCTAAAGCTTTAGCAATATGTTCTATTAGTCCCTGTTCACCTTTGACAGCAATCTGATAAACCGGTTGGATTAATTTATGGCGCATAACTAAAGTCCGCATTTGTTTATCACGCCGGTCCCATTTAATTATTTTATTATAGCCTTCAATCCTCTCACCGGGCTTAATCAGTAATATTCCTATATCTAATTTATCCATATTACTATGATCATCACTGGACCAACCCATGGCAGCAGATAATAAGCCGAAGATTGTAGTGATAGGCGGTACTGGGTAAGTAGTGTGAACATTTACAGCAGTTGGGATACGAAATGAGCACCAGACGGGGACTTCCAGAGTTGCTTTAAGAATAGCCTCCATATTAAAATCTCCCCTATTTCCCTAATATTTCTTTCACCTTATCCATAACCTGAGAAACTCTCCTGACTTCTACTGCGTATTTTATTAATAAACTTTTAACCTCTTCTTCGTTCTTGACTATACCGGGAGTAAAACCAAAGAAAACTTTATTACCTTCATCTGAATGTTGGGCTAGGGAATATTCTAATAATTCTAGATTTACTTTCTTGTTTTCATCCAACTCCAGTGCCTTTAATCCTCTCTGGTTATAGGTATCCTGCAGCGATATCAGCAAAATATCCGGGGCTAAGGATGCAGCTGCTCTAGCTTGCTTCGCAAAACCTGCCAGGTTATAAATCCCATCCAATACTGCTTTTAACCTTTCCTGCCTTTCCTTTTCACCGATATCAATATGGGTATTCCAGCCCACTACCCTTTCTTCTTTACCTTTTCCTTCTGTAACAGGTACTTTAATTTTACCTATATTGTCAACGTCAACAACCATTCCAAACTTATAAATATTCTCCGTCATCTGAACATGGGCAATCCGGTTGTCTTTACTCTTTTTGTTTCCTTCTTTATCAATTACACTGTGACGAGTTAAGAGGTCACTAGTTATATCAGCCGTTATCTGACCTAATCCTGGTGTAACCTTAAGGGGTGACCATCTCCGATCACTGCCCACATCTTCCTTAGTAGCAAGAAATCCCCGCAAATCACAACCCCAGCAGTTTTTTACATCACTACAAGGTCTTTCCGGAGTACAGATGAATTTTTCAGGATATGTTCTGGTCATAGTTTCAAATAAAGCAGTTCTAATAGCTTGACCTGATACATATGGTTTTTGCCCATAATCATAAGTTTTTAACTCTGTTAGGTTACCACTACCTTGTCCAGAATTTAAGTTACTTAAATCTGCTTTAGCTAACCATACTAAACTTAGACATTTCATCAATTTTCAACCTCCTTTTTCTTAGCACTTCTTAAAGCATTCAAAGATGCGAAAATAATCAAAGTATCTTTAATAACGGCAAAGTTTGTATCATTTAGGTTGTTTAATAAATTTTCTACCCGTGCTTCCTCTGGAACATGTAAATTAAGCTCTTGTTTATGGGTCTGTTGAATTCTATTCATTTTAAAAAGTGTCTGACTCAAAACTTTCCTTAAAGCATCCTTATTGTGGGCATTATTGAGGTTAGTAAATAGTCCTATATCATCTTGGAATATGCATCCGATGGAACGGGCAATTATCTTAATATCTTCTAGTAATTCCTTACTTAACAATTGGTCCACCTCCCCTAATGCTTTAATAATAAATTCTTCTAAAAAGCTGATACTATTAAAGGTTAGTTTAGCCCCTTCACGATAATATTGGAAAAGACTTTCTGCCACTAACCTCCACCTTTGTAAAACTATACCTTGAGCAAAGAAATCTATATTTCTTTTATCACCACTGTACCAAAAAGGTAAAAAACTCTGGACTAGATTACCTTTGCGGCCATAATCCTTTCCATAAGGAAATTCCTTAACCAAATCAAATAGGCGGTGGTGTACATCTACCATAGAAAATACATTAAAAATTACATTCTGTCCTTTGTTGTAACGGATAACATGCCAGCGATGCAGATAAGGTTTTTCAATCTCATCCCAATCTGTATCTTCCTCAAACTTACCTATTACCGCCGAGTATTTATATTGAATGGCAAAATATAAAGTAATTACTGTTGGAAATAAAGTGCGGTGTTTAAGTTCCGGGATATTAGTCTGATATGAATAAAGGTTTGCAGTATCCATGTCAATTAATTTGGAAAACTTATTATAGACCTTTTCTAGTACAATAAGATTAGTTACTTCAGGTAAAAGTAGGTTGGTAGACTCCCCTATAACATAAGGCAAGTTTGAAGAATAGGCAGCCAAAGAATTCAAAAAATTACAAAGAGGACACATGTCCATTGTCTCTACGGAGTTTGCATGTCCCCGAACCTTATTATTGTGGTGTTGGTTATAAGAAGGGTTCTTGTTTTGACGCATAGCTACCCCGTTTTTTTTCCTATAAGGTAAACTGCACACAGGACAATAGGTGATTTCTCTTAACCCAGTTTTTTCAAAAAACTGCCCTGTAAAACCTTCAACTAATCCCGTTAGTTCTTGTACTGCCTTTTCCCAGTCTGGTGTAATTCCTACATAATTTCTTCTCAATTCAACTCTTGCCAAATTACCAGTTGGTCTTTTTTTAGTTGCCTCAAAAACTGAGGAATTTTCTTCTTTAGCTAATGGGACAGTATAACGAGCATCAAAAAAACCATTGGAATTCTTTTTGCGTTCTAAATTTAAGACCTTCATGGAAAAATCTTTTAAAACAATATTGTTTAACATCTGCTTTAAATACTCATACATTTCTTTATTAATAGTCTCAGCAGTAACATCTGGTTTAATTTGGATCTTCAGTAAGTTAGCTGTTAATTCTGGTTTAGATGTAAAATACCTTTGAAATGATGGTAATGAGAGCATTTTATAAAGGGTAATAATTCCCCAATCCCTCCAGGGATCTCCCACGCTATTTATCACCCATTTCAATATTTTCACCTCCTTTTTTCTAAAATATATCGAGAGTCACCTAACCCCATAGACGTCTTATAACCAATCGCTGCAATATCTGCAAAAGCCGCAAGGCTGTGCAGCATTCTTTTTTTATGGCTAGGCTCTGATTTATCGATTATATAACTACAATTGCCCACGCAGCCAACTATTTTATATATACTATAATCAACTAATTCAGTTTTTAATTTGTATTTACTAACAAATATCTTGGTATTTAATACTCCGTCCGTTAATACCACCGGACTAAAGCTATTCCATTTTCTCAATATACTGCCAAATACCAAATTCGGCAAAGGAAAGACCTCCTGGATACCCTGTTGGCGAAAACTGGTTGGTGACCGAAATTCTAAAGTAATTTCGGAGCTTATTTCATTTTTTTCTAATAGATCAAAATAAGTAAGACCATTTTCCCCAAAAATAGGAATTATCTCTGTACATAATAACTTTCCACTCCCCAACTGAATTTTCGTGCCCTTTAATTCTTTAGAAATCATCTCTAATACTTTATACATTTCTTGATTTAAAGAAGCTAATGAAAAGGAGTATTCACTGTTTTCATCTAAAAAAATTTTCCCCCGTTCCTTCTTGCCTCCATTTACTGGTCCTATAACAAAGGGTTTTTCATCCATATCATGAATGCTAGAGCTTAAATCTGGGGCTATCTCTTTTAGCCAGTTAAAAAGCCACCCATGTATTTCTGTACCACCATATCCCTTTAACATTCCGAATGCCATACATCTCATTTTTATAATAAGTTTTTGTAACATTCTCTTCCCTCCTTAAATTCCCCAAGGGGAATTAGAAATAATAAAGCATAATATTTTCATTTTTCAATTCTCAACAAGAATTAGCCATTTATATTTTGGCTCATCAATGAATATATTATGCTTATTTTTTTAGATTTCGTATAATTTATACATCTTCTACAATAATTTTACAATTCCTTCTTTTGGCAATGCGTCAGAATGGAGCGTGTCCGGGGACGGCAGACTGTGTGAAAAGTAATAAAATCACAAAGGAGCATCGGATCGAGTAGCCGGGGCTTCACAGCCCCAAGCCCTCACAGAACCGGACTTGCGCTACTAACGCATCCGGCTCTTCACACCACCATTCACATAGCATAGCTACTTCCCATTCCTAGGTCGAATATTCTTACATGAGTTTTGGCTTTTGGTAATGGATACTTTTTCAGAAATAGATTAAACTTACCCCAATTAAAACTTTTACATTGACTTCTTCTGTTTAACCATTTGTATAGAATCCTTCCAACTTCATAAATGAAATTGCTTACTGCATTTAGATTATCCGTTACTCCATAATATCTACAATATCCTTGCAGTTTAATATTCATTTTCTGCATGAAGTCTTTAATTGGCATGTTTCTGTTCATTTTAATCCATAATTTACAACGAAGTAAGCTTACTCTATATTTCTTCTTGCTTGTCTTGCGTTTTATGCGTTTCGACCCATTTTTGTCCTTACCCATATAATGCGTAAAACCCAGAAAATCAAATGAGTTATTTCCTTTACATCCTCCTGCGATATTGTCCTCATCATTATCTTCTTTTCCCAAGGATAGAATCTTCGTCTTT
>LADT01000071.1 GCA_000961765.1 Clostridiaceae bacterium BRH_c20a
ACTTGCCTTTAACGCATAATCAGATTTTGTCTGCTGCTGGTTCCAACACATCGACCTTCTCATCGGGCTTACGGGGCTCAATCCCTTCAGCTTTCGCTTACGGCTCGCTATCTCCCTTGCCTACGCTTAAACCTAAGATTACTCTTTTGGCTCCAAGGCTAGGTAATGGCGGTTGGCTATTCCTTACCATGTAACATTCGCAGTTACTTCAATTAGTGCGCCTCGTGGCGCACAGAACCGTCCCCTCGCTTCCCCCTCCCTACTTCCTGAAATGTATATATGCGACAGGGAATCACACTCCCTATCGCATAATTAATAGTATTAGCTTTTATCTTCTATTTGCATGATTTCTTTTATAATCCTTGCCAAGAATAACTGTGTAAAATAAGCTATCGGAGGAGAAGCCCCCTTCCCATTTTTAAAATAAGTTAAATATATTATTGTAATTATAGTTGTAGCTAAAGTTACTGTTACTGATAATAAAATACTAAGTGAATAAGGTTTCACTTTTGAAAAGTGTTGTACAAATACAATTATTAATAAAACTAACCAAAGCAAGCTATATCCTAAATTTCGAATAATTATATTATTAAAGTAATGAGTTAAAAGTAAAGTTGCAAATACTGATAATAAAATACCTAGAACAATGCCATAATTAATTAACCTTTTTTCCGGTATTTTATCTATCTTTGCAAATAATTTTTCCAAGTTATCACCTATTTCTGTATTATAAGGTTAATTTTCTTAACAATTACTATTTTAAGAAATTTGATATGCTCCTTATTATAACACCGCCAGACTTTGTCAATGTTTTAACTACTCCATTTCCAACACTAAACAATATCTCCCTTTTTAGACCTTCTACTACTTGTTTCTTTGTTAAATGTTCCTCCCATGCAAAAGAGATAATGCGTCCTTTTATACTACTATAAAAGGCAAATCCTACCTGTGCTGCTTTTGAAGCCGTAATACCAGATCCATATGCTCCACCAGCTGCACCTGTTAATACTGCTGTACCTAACTTAATATATTCATTTTTATTCCATGTAGGATTTTTATCTACAAAGAATTTTTCAGCCAAAAATGAGATTCCGCCTACTACTCCACCTATAGCAGCTGCTTGTAGAAAATGTCCATCTGGGTCCACGTACATAACAGGATTATTATGGGTATATGTGTATTGATTCAAGCTAGCCGGATCATCATTAAACCTTGCAAACGTGTCTCTACTAATAAACCTACCGATTCCTGCATCATAGTACCTTGCCATCAGATAATATAACCCTGTCTCTTCATCATACATATATCCTGCATAACGGTATGGGTTAACATTAGCCATAGAGCCTCCTTTGTGATAAAATATTACCCCAAGCATCGTACTCATATTCAGCTACTACATTCCCATTTGCATCTGTAAGCGTTATTACATCACTATGTCCATTTAATTGGTAATAATAAGTTACTCCGTTTTTGATTATACTAACCGGGCGGCCATTCTGGTCCCAGTTGTATTCAGCTAGTATATCGCCACTGGCATCAGTTTCATAAATTACTTTATCTCCGGCATAGTGATAATTTACTGTACCACCGGAAGTAGTTTTACTAATGCGCTTCCCTGCCACATCATAGGTGAAGGTAGCTATAGTTCCGGAAGCATCTTTTACCTCAATTAATTGATTAGCTTCGTTATAAACATAAGTTTTTTCCCCGTTATCGGTTAGGTTACCATTAGCATCATAGGTATAAGCCTGACCGTCAACCGCAGTCAGTTGGTTGACGGCATCATAAGTGTAATTTGTGGTAGTTTGGTTTCCACTTTGAGTTACTGTCTTAGTTGTTCTATTCCCGGATGCATCGTATTGGTAATCAATAGTGGTTCCATCAAGTAAGGTTTCCCGGGTTAACTGGTTTAGTGCGTCATACTGGTAGGAGATTGTTCCTTCAGTTGCCGTCACACCAGTTATATTCCCGTGATTATCATAGGTGTAGGAATAGTCATCCAGTAACTCCCCATTGCGGTAATTCTTAACTGATTTTACCTGATTGGCATCATCATAATCATATACCGTAAAGGTGTTATTGGAATAATTTACTGAAGTTAAATTGCCGTTCTCATCATAAGCGAATTCTGCTAAATTTGCACCATTTCGGAACTGGGCAATCATTTGGTCTAAGGCATTGTAACTGAAACTATTAGTATAGGAAGCTGTTCCTGCCGTAACCCCCAATGATGTGACATTACTATTATCATCATAACTGTAATTAACTATATTTCCTGTATCTTCTGTTACTTTAGTCACTCTGTTGTTTTTATCATACTGGAAAGAGGCAGTTTTTCCGGCATCATCAGTTACCGAGGTTATATTGCCGTTAGGGTCATAGCCAATATTAAACTTATTGATGCCGTTATAGGAAATGCTAGCTAAACGATTTAGGGCATCATAAATGCCGGTGACGACATCTCCTTTAGGCAACACTATTTTATTGGCATTACCATTTTTGTCATAGCCAAACTGCATTACCTGATTTAATGCGTTGGTTATATTCTTAACCTGGTTAAACTCGTTATAACCATAGGTGATTATATTGTTTCTAGCATCAGTTACCTTGGTCAAGTTATTGTTGCCGTCATACTCATAGGCAGTAACTCCATCTTTAGCATCGGTTACCTGTGTTAGATTATCATTATTATCATAACTATAGGAAGCATTGTTTAAATTAGCATCTGTTTGTGCTGTTTTATTTCCTGCAGCGTCATAAGAATAATATACAGATTTCCCTAGCTGATTTTTCACTTCACCTACATAGTTTCCTTTAGCATCATAATCAAAAGCTGTTAAGGAGTTGCCATGCTCTAAGCGAAGTGAATCAAAGAACGCAGTTCCTGTTTGGTCATAGTATTGTAAATATATATCTATGGAACTGAAATCTTGCTGTGGATTAATCTGAACCGCTATATGCTGCCAGTCCCCTTTAGTTTTATCAAAACTATTGGCAAACCGCCAATCAGTTGTTCCATCGGTATGGTTTACAGCTATTTGCAGACCGTAGCTACCTCCATTGGGGTCAACCCCAATTTGTTTTGACCAGCCTGATAAGGTTAGCTTTTCACCGGCCTTACCGGAAACGTCAATTCTTTGTTTAATATACTTGCTTTGTGTTTTTTCACCTTTAATTTTGAAGGAATAGTTACCGAAATAAACATTATCATCCTCTGTATTTACGTTTTTAGCCATAACATCATCAGCAGTAAGGTTTAAACTTCCGTCCCAGCTGTCAGGCATGTTATTTTGATCTTCATCTCTTTCAAAACCGGAATTTTCCATGAGGTTATAGGCAGTTACGATACCACCTTTTTCAAGCTGTACTGCATCGAAATAAGCGTTTCCTGAGCCTGCTTTTAATCCTAAGGAAATTTGCATATTTACTGTATTTGCCGGTGCTTCATCAATTACTGCCTGTATCCTTGTCCAATCATGGGTTCTTTTTAATTCATAAGCGGTTTTTTCACCTAATTTAACTAAAGAACCATCAAAAAACTCCACTTTGGCTATAGTTGGGCCCGTGATACCTTCTGTTTTAACATAGGCACTGAAAGCATATTTTTCAGCCACTTCATAAGGTATCATTTCTGATTTTACTAAAGCATCTGTGCTTGGATTAGAAATATTAACAGCTTTTCTGCCTATTTTAGAAGTTTCTGACCAAGTAAATGCAGCAGTTCCTTCTTGAGTCCAGCGGTCGGGCCAGTTATCTGCATTAGTATCCTTTTCGAAACTTGTATTTAAACCAAGGTTATCCTGCGCAGAAAGAGGCTTTGTTTCATAAATTAAATTCCCTTGGCTATTATAGCGTTTTTGGCTTTTGTCTGGACTTTAGCATCAGTAGCTTCTGTTTGGTTATTACCATCATCATAATCAGCTGAACTCACATTATTGTTGAAGTCTTCTATTCGTATCAGATTGCTAAAATTATCATAGGCATAATTAGTAGTTTGATTTTCCGGAAGCTGAACACCTGTTATATTACCTTTCAAGTCATAGGTGAAAATGTAAGTATTATTTCCGCCTATTTTATTATTATTGGCATCTTTTAGTTGTACTAGGTTATTGTAATTATCATAATCAAGAGTAATTACAGATTTATTAGACGCATCATTGGGGTTTCTTTCAATCTTTGTTATGTTGCCGTTAAGATTATAATAATAGTCAACACGATTACCTTCGCCGTCTACAACCTCTGTTGCAGAAGAATAGGTGTATGACGTGGAACTGGTTGCAGCTGTCCCATTTATCGTAATAGGACGATTAACCTTTGTCACTCTGTCAGAAGTATCATATTCAATGGTAGTTATATTATTTCTAGCATCAGTAATTCCGATAATATTATGATCTGCATTATAAGCATAAGTGATTGTTTTCCCTTCTTGATCTGTTACCTTGATTAAATTATCCGCTGCTGCATCATACTCATAACTAGTAGTACGGTTTGCTGAATCGGTGGTGCTTGCTACTTTACCATTTGCACCATAAGAAATGGTATTAATACGTCCGGAAGCGTCAGTAATTTGAGTTAAGCTGCCATTAGTGTCATAACCGTAACCGGTTGTATTACCATTTTTATCAACAATTGATACTAATTTACCATTAGAATTAAAATTAATTTTAGTACCATCTTTTTGTTTTAGAGTATAGGTGCCATCTGCGTTTTTTTCCAATTCTAGATGAACACTGCCGACAGAGGCATAGCCCCCACCTTCTTTTTCACCAAAGATATGGCTGGTACCATCTCCGTCTACGTAGGTAATTGGACCACTGCCGCTATCTTTTATTAATTGTTCTGCATTACTTGTCCAACCATATCCGAACATCGAGGTTGCATTTGATTTTCTACTATTATAAGTTCTGGTAATATAAACCTGTACACCCCGGCCCGGAATTGCAAGATCAGTTTCTTGCAACAGAAAATTACCATTAACCGGATTTACATTATCTTTAGTATAACCCCAAAAATCTTCAAAACCTATAGGAAATGATTGTGGGGTCAGGCTCACCATTAAACTATATATAGTTTAATGGTGAGCCTGACCCCAATGTTTTTCCCTGCTGGTGTTGGAACCGCAGTTTTTAACTTAGCTTTATTTCTTTATTTATCTTGCTTAGTTATATATAATCCCTGCCCTAGGTTTTCTTGTATTCCAATAAACGCAATACTATCACCATTTTTGGAGAACTTGGAGCAAGTTATATCTAAGTAGGGAGGGGTGATTTGAGTTTCCTTACCATTATCAATAGTATACAACTTTAAAACCTTATTATTAGCCCCATTATCACTAAGGAGAATATTATTATTCATCAAATCTAAAATGGTAATATAGTTAACAAACTTAATCTCCTTCGATACGTCACCCTCTAGATTTACTATACTTACAATACTGGACAAAGTTTCACTTGGTATTCCAAAATGCACTAGAATACGTTTGTTATTTGGAAACCAATAATTTATTCCATATTCTCTGGCAACAGTAGTTTCCTCTTTAAACATTTTAATAATTTTGGTTTCATTTGTATCAGCATCAAATATATTAACTTCCGCATTATTTGCTGAGATAGTAGTATAAAGAATTTTATCTTCTAGTGAAACTTTAGGTTCAAATATTTCAAGATGATTTTGTTTTTTTTCTTCTATAGTGATAGCTTTGTTTGGATCGTTAACTTGTGACAAGAATATACCTTCTGGATATTTGTAGACAATTCTTTTTCCATCAGAAAGTAGCTCAGGAGCATATATATCGTTAAATTTAACCTCATTTTGTAACTTCAAATTCTCTAAATCGAAAAAGAGAAGAGTGTCAGAACTTTTAAAAACTAATTCCCCATTATCTACAATCTTTATATCATCTGTAGTATAATCACCGTAAAATTCACCTTCATAAATTAGTTTTCTTGTATTGTCGGCAATATTATGGATATAAATTTTTTTCTTTTCCTTTGTTTCATCATTCTCCACTGTCATATTCTCAAGTACAATAAATAGATTGCTTTCATCCAACCAATCGATAAACTCAAAGCTATACCCACTATCTAATTTAAAATTAAGCTCACTTGTTGTAAAACCATTCTGATTCGAAATAGATGTATACGTTGAGCAAGAACACATTAAAACTGTTAAAAAAGTTATTATTAGAATAATTTTTTTCATCAATATGTACTCCTTAGTTACAATACAGAGGGCATAATAGCCCTCTATATTAATTAATATTATTATATATACCAATATAAGTAAGAATAAGGTTTAATGCAAGTTAAATTATAGGATGTATCATAGCCTGAGTGTACCGTCTGGCACTCTGTATGGCTACACACTTGAACATGAATATGTCTATCAGAAGAATTTTGTGTACCTATTTGAATAAATGCTGAAGTTAATTCCTGGCCTTGTACAAGATTACTTGGAATGTTAGATAAATGTTGATAATTAACTGTAACCCCCAAGTCTTTGTCATATATACTTAACCACTTTTTAGTTCTGTCCAATAAAACTATTTTCCCTGGTGTTAATAAATATACTTCCGAACTAAGATTATGCTTATTCTGGAAATCTACTCCTTCATGAACTGCATAATAATCATAACACTCACCCCATTCGCCCCATAAATAATAACTGAACCTTATATTTGGATCACTACTAGAACCATTAAAGGTAGTTTTGAATAGTTTCTCAGCAATATATCTAGACATTTCTGCATTATGAGGAACATCTCGGACATAAATATTACTATGGAAATATTCATGCATTCCTCCGCCATAAGGAACTTCGTACACATACCCTAGGTTTGATGGAACTGGATGAGTACCTCCACAGACTGGGCATGTGGTAGAGCTAATTGAAACATCCTCAGTCTCAAAAGAATTTTGTTCATTATGCTCATGTAATTCACACAAATGACCTTGATTATTTTTCGATTTGCTTAATTCATTTTTTATTATGTTCTGATCCAACAAAAGGATTTCATTATACATATATCCTAACTTGTGAAGAAATTCTATTTCTGAGTTTTTAAGTCCTTTTTTAATTAACTTTTGCTCAATTTCTTTTGATAAAACTTCTCCTTTAGGGGAAGCATTAAAACCAAATACAGAATAATCTTTTATTGGCGTAGATAA
Organism: Clostridiaceae bacterium BRH_c20a; assembly: GCA_000961765.1. Taxonomy (GTDB): domain Bacteria; phylum Bacillota; class Peptococcia; order Peptococcales; family BICA1-8; genus BICA1-8. The sequence continues at coordinate 7,167 of LADT01000071.1, forward strand.
AGCATGTCTTATTTCATCCTGTGTTACATTATTAACTTCTTCATCCGTCATCCCATGCGCTTTCAGTATATTTTTTTGATTTTCAGTCAGTTGAACACTAGAGTTTTCAGCAGCAAAAGAAGGCAAGCTAAACATAAACATTACGATTAAACAAATTGATATAAACCTCTTCATTTAATTACCTCGCTTTCAAATTTTATATTTTTTAGAAACAGCCTAAAATTACATTGAATTTCCACCACCTTTGCTTAGTATTCATCAGAATGACTTTATAACTAATAAAAAGGTTCTAAGTATTTTCCAGCAAATTACTTCAATTTACGACAATAATTAAACTCTAGTCTCTATTTATGCATAGTATAGTTGACGAAAACGCCGTATAGTAATATCCTGTCTTTGACACTTTAACCAAAGAAAAACTCCGGTAAGCCTTGCAAATAGGGCCTTCCGGAGTTTCTTTAATGTTTAAAAACTGCGTAATGTTTTGTTCTTTTTCGTATCCTTAAAAATATTTTTCATTTCTTTTAAGCTAACAATTTGATGATCAGTTCTAAACCCAAATACATCATGCAAGGCATCAGTAAAATATGTTGGGACATAACCCTCAGCAGAAACAGAATAAAAACTCATATCCCTTAAACCACTAATAATTTCATGACTAGTAAACTTTTCACCCAAAAATTTTTCAATATATCTTGTTAATTCGCAAATTGAAATAGTAGAAAAGTATATGTTCTTCTCGGGTTAAATAATATGCAAAGGATTGGAATGCTAATATAATTCGAAAAATATTATCACATTAAAGTAGTATTAAGATTATGCTAAAATTTGCATTGGGAGGTGTTCCAATGCAAATTTCTTTTCATACAGATATTTCTGCTCAGGATTTTTCTTTTAAAGACCCTACTCTTTTCCCCGAGCCGCCTTGTCGATGCCCGTTCAAGGATTGCTCTATGCTGGTCAAGCTAAAAAAGCACGGATATTATTCGAGATTTTTTATCAGCAAAATATTCACCGGATTGATTTTTCTAAGAATATAGTTGTGGGGTCAGGCTCACTATTAAACTATATATAGTTTAATAGTGAGCCTGACCCCAATGTTTTCTGCAGTCTCTTTCTTTTGTTTAAGCAGATACTTGGGGTATAAAAAACCAGTATTTGATAAAGGGTCTGTGAAAGCAAAACGTTTACCTTTAAATTCATCAAAATTAATAATACTACTGTCCTGCGGTACTATAATATAAGACTGATACGTTATTTTGCCATTTTTTTGGGGAACTAAAAATGGCTGTAAACCAAATTGTTTTGTACCCAAAGTGTAGGCATAAGTACAAATAAAGGCTAAATCTACTTCACCTGCTTCAATAAGGTCATTTACTTCTTGGTAAGTTTTGCGTTGAATAACTTCTATTTTTATATTGAGTTCTTTTTCAATATATTTTAATAAATCACTATAATATATAATACTTTCTTTTGGTGAAGTAATAGAGGAAAAAGCAACTCTTAAGATATTTGACTTATCTTCATGCTTATTATTGTCAACCGCCTCCATATTTTTTAGGGATATATCTATACTGTCATTTGGTACGTCATTGCATCCTGAAATAAATACAGTTAGCAAGGAGATTAATATTAATACTGTTATACGAAGCCTTTTCCTTTTTAATATAGGTAACACCCCCATAAAAATTTATTTTGGAGGAAACCAACCCCTAGTATTATTAGCGATTCGTACTAAAACCAGCATTACAGGGACCTCTACTAAAACCCCTACAACAGTAGCTAAAGTAGCTCCGGATTCTAGACCAAATAATGAGATAGCCACGGCAACTGCCAACTCAAAGAAATTGCTTGCACCAATCATTGCTGCTGGAGCCGCAATATTATGGGGTAGTTTCCAAGCCTTAGACCAGCCATAAGCAATCGCAAAAATAAGGAAGGTCTGAATTATTAATGGAATAGCAATTAAAGCTATATGCAAAGGATTCTTCAGTATTACATCTCCTTGGAAGGAAAATATGATGATTAAGGTCAATAGTAAACCAATAATGGTTGTATTATTAAACTTCTTCAAAAATATATTTTCAAAATAGGCCATACCATGATTTTTAATAATATATCTTCTAGACAGATATCCGGCCACTAATGGTATCACTACAAACAAGAATACTGAAAGGAAAAGGGTCTCATAAGGTACAAAAACGTCGGTCACACCTAATAAAATAGCAACTATAGGAGTAAAAGCAAATAGTAATATTAGATCATTAACTGCAACTTGAACTAAGGTGTAGGCAGGATCTCCATTAGTTAAATGGCTCCATACAAAAACCATGGCTGTACAAGGGGCAGCGCCTAATAGAATTGCCCCAGCTAAATATTGACTACCTAAACCGTCTGCTATCCAAGGGCTAAAAACAATTTTAAAAAAGAAATAAGCAATTAAGTACATGGTAAAGGGTTTAATCAACCAATTAGTCACACATGTTACAGTTAAGCCTTTTGGCTTTTTAGTTGTTTGAACTATACTACTAAAATCAATCTTTAACATCATAGGGTAGATCATTAACCAAATCAAAATTGCTACAGGTATAGAAACATTAGCATATTCAAACTGACTTAATATTTCAGGAATAATTGGTAAAACTTGACCAACTATAACCCCAACCACAATACATAAAGCTACCCAAATAGTTAGATATCTTTCAAATAATCCCATAAAATAGACTCCACCTTTCATTAACTTTGCTTCCAAAAACTATATATATTGGTATTTTATATTTAGTATAATTATGTGTCAATATGCGAATATAATCATTAACTAATATATATAATATTTTATTTATGCATCTGTTATTCAAAATAAATTTTTTCAGGACTTAATTTCTATTTCTCCCGAATCATTTGTATATGTTAGTATTTGTCATATTTAGATTTAATTTACGTAATTTTTTGTGTTAACTTTTCACATCCTAATCCTTTATCTTTATATTCCTGCATGGTTTTTATATCTTTTACCAATTGTTTAGATGTTTTAAATTTATCTACCAAGTAATCTATTAATTGTTTATTTCCATTTATAAATTTTTCATTTAAGCGGTAATAGACCCACTGTGATTTTTTCCTAAAGGTGACTAATCCTGCATTTTCCAATTTATTTAAATGTCGTGATGCATTTGACTGGGTTACCCCTAAAATTTCTTCTATATCACAGACGCAAAGTTCATCATATCTTAAAATATTTAGTATTCTTATTCTATTATCATCGCCTAAAGCCTTAAACAATTCAGATAAAGCCATTTTATTCACCTCTTTACATATGAATATATTCAATTATATTTATATACTATTGCTTTTCTTCTCCTTTTGTCAATAAATATCAACTAAATATTTTTAACAAAGAAAATTATCAAATCCATCTAATATAAAGTCAGCAGGTTCTATTCAAGATATATGATGATGTTAAACGAGGGTATTTCATTCAACCTCATACAAATTAATACCTAAATCTATGAATATGGACGATCTATTAATGGAAGGATAGAGATTAAACAAAATATGTCCAAGGAGGTATTGTCCTGCCGGTAGCCGTTGATTCTTCAGTTTAAATGTCCCAATGGTTATCGAGTGCCATACTATGGCTAATATGACTCGTTAAAATTTATGTTTTTTGTTATCGCTCTTATCGCTGGATTGGCAAGTATTATCTATATTTAGTTCTGGTCCCGCAGAAAGCAAAAAAGACTTCTCGCAATGTTAAAGAAAATTAAATAAAAAAGGAAGTATCTATTAGCTAACCTTTTAGTGCTTCCTTCTTGCCCCCCATCCTCCTCGAATTGACAGTTGAGTTTTTTTCGTAGATTTACTATGACTTCTTGCAGATAATGCCTATTACAATCTTTTTTTAAATCAGTAATTGGCAGGTTATTGTCCTTTAAGTATTTTTCCACCTCCCAAGAATTGTCCGTCTCCTGAAAAATAAAGACATCAGAATCATCTTCCTTTATATCTATAAATTGATCGTCATTCTCCTTAATGGTGTGTCAAAGGACCGTCCCCAGACACACCCAGACACACCCTTTTATAGTTATTTCATGACCGGTACCCGCCTCTATCTGGCGGGGATTTGAAAAATGTCGCCTACATCGCAGGGTCATCTTGTGTAAGGGTATTCCAGAGCAATGCTTGCTAACGAAGATGAGCTGCGAAGCAACACCGGTAAATTAGGTGAGTGCCAAATACAACACACCTAGTTACAATAATGGGATAATCCTCCTTAAAAAATATTTTGCGTATATGCCATTTATGATACGTGTTGTGTTATTAAATCTTTGTGAATTTAATTTGTTTACTTACTCAGTTAATACCCTCCCCTCTCTGCTATTTCCAGGGAAATGGAAATATATCAAAACCCATATCCGTACTTCGTATAATTCACTAAGGATAATCGGAAATTCATAGCCTTACATCGTAACATAGTTGTTATCTATGTCATAAAAAAATACTTTTAACTAATAATAGTACAAGAAATATTAATTGAATGAAGGAATTTATATGAAATTTAGAACATGGACTTGTGGATTTTTTGCTGGACTAATTGCCACAACAGTTTTGACCGCAATATCCTTAACACTTTACTTTTCCGGGATCATACCACTGAGTATCACTGAATACGGAGCAAGATTTATCTTGCACATACCTGATAAACCAATGCATATAGGTACATGGATAGTGGGATTGGTTACCAATTATAGTTTGGGAGGATTATTTGGTATACTATCGTCATATCTCTATAAAATAACTGGACCAGAAGAAAAAATCATTAAATTAAGTGGTGTCGCATTTTGCATGTGGTTTTTTCAGTTAGCAATTGTTCCTGCCCTAGACCCAAATGTAGCCAAATACAGTACTTATGATACTGCAATAGCTTACTACATTTTTTATCTTGTTTGGTCTATTGTAGCTACTTCCTTTATTATTAAATACTTGGAATTTCCTGACACAGATAATTCTATGACCAAATAAATTTCTCTACTTGTCCTTGCCATTAGATCACCCTTCCCTAGAGATTCTATTATGTTTTCATTATGTTGTGTCAAAGGACCGTCCGTGCGCCACGCAGGGGTGCACCATATAGTGGGTGGGAATCCCACTGAGAAAGATTTAGCAAATCACTCATAGCGAGTCTTGGACATTGCCGGGTAACTTGTAATGTTAAGCGTAGACAGCAAGGTAGTAGGCCGAAAGCGCAAGCTGAAGGGATAGAGCCTCGAAATCTCGTAGGGAAGGTTGATACTTTGGACGGAGTAGAAAACAACACTAATATATTCGCTAAGCGAGAATATATTAGCTTCCCCGGGGTCGGTGACCTTGGCATGCTACACATAGTTATGGTGCATCAACGTGGGAGACCCTAACTGTTCTTCACGCAGAGGAAGTAAGGTCAACAAGCGATAACAAAGTTAGGAGACCGAATACGTTAGGGAGTCAGATTACTGCATAGTACTGATGAAGCAGGGTAATGCCTGTCGAGGAAAGGCGGTAACACAACATTGCCCTTGTTAGAGAAACATATGCTACACATACGGAGGTAGAAAA
>LADT01000010.1 GCA_000961765.1 Clostridiaceae bacterium BRH_c20a
CTCTTGCCAATTATGCTATGAAAAAAGGATTAGAAGTATTAGGGACAGAGACAATCGGCTCAGCCCAGAGGGGTGGTTCTGTTGTATCCCACATGCGCATTTCCGATAAAAAAATACATTCTCCCCTTGTTCCTAACGGTAGGGCTGATATACTTATTGGTTTTGAACCTATTGAAGCTGTACGCAATATTCATTTTTTGAATCCTAAGGGTAAGTTTATTATTAATAATTATCCTGTACCTACTATTTTCTGCAACATGGGTATGGAAGAATATCCTTCTGAAGAGGAAATCCTAGGTGCTCTAAAAGCTCGCTGTGCTCAAGGTTATGTCATTGGTGCCAGTGAGAAAGCCAAAGAAATGGGTACTTTGATGATGACAAATGTTATTATGCTAGGTGCTTTAGCAGGTATTGAGCCTTTCTTTGAAAAACAGGAATTAGAAAGGGTTATCGCTGAACTCCTGCCCAAAAAAGTTCTGGAACAGAACTTGCTGGCTTATGAAGTAGGCTACAAAATGGTAACAAATTCTGAGGCTAATGCTGTTACAGCGTAATGAGACAAATCACTAAGGTTAAGGTTGAGGCTGAGCTAGAGTTAATAAATATACTTAGCCTTAACCTAGCGGAATGAAATGCAGCGAAACCTTAGCCTTAAATATCAGGGCACTGGTCACTGGACACTGAGCACCAAACCCAGTGGCTGCCCCCAAATTATCAATAACGAAGGAGGTCCCGTAATGAAGACTGCACAAGAATATATTGAAAGCATCAGGAAGATGAAGTTTAATGCGTATATCCTGGGAAAAAAAGAAGATAATCCTGCAGACCATCCTATGGTAAAACCTTCCCTAAACGCAGTTGCCATGACCTATGAGCTTGCAGGGGATCCCCAATATCAGGAATTAACTACAGTAGTTTCAAATATAACAGGGAAAAGGGTAAATAGGTTTACCCATACCCATCAAAGTACTCAAGACTTAGTGAGTAAAGTTAAAATGCAGCGGCTTTTAGGTCAAAAAACCGCTACCTGCTTTCAACGGTGTGTAGGTATGGATGCTATAAATGCTTTATCCATAACAACCTATGAAATGGACCAGGACTTAGGCACAGAGTATAACAAAAGATTTAATGAGTTTTTAACATATGTTCAGGAAAATGACCTAGTCTGTGATGGCGCTATGACTGATCCTAAAGGTGATAGGGGTAAGCGTCCCCATCAGCAGGCGGAAAAGGATGTTTTTGTCCATATTGTTGAAGAAAAAGCGGATGGAATCATTGTCAGGGGTGCTAAGTGCCATCAGACAGGAGCATTAAACTCCCATGAGATTATCGTCATGCCAACAATGTCTATGAAAAAAGAAGATGGGGACTTTGCTGTTTCCTTTGCTGTTCCTAGTGATACAGAGGGGATAACCTATGTATTTGGTCGTCAGCCTTCAGATACCAGGAAGCTGGAAGGAACCTTTGATGTAGGGAATATGAATTATGGCGGACAGGAGTGCCTGGTTATTTTTGATAATGTTTTTGTTCCCTGGGACAGAGTGTTTATGTATAAGGAATATCAATATTCTGGACAGCTGGTAGAAAGATTTGCATCTTACCATAGGCAGAGCTATGGTGGCTGTAAATGTGGTGTAACAGATGTTTTGATTGGGGCAGCAGGAAACTTGGCCGAATACCATGGAGTAGAAAATGCTTCCCATATTAAGGATAAATTAGTGGAAATGGTGCATCTCAATGAAACCATGCATGCCTGTGGTCTAGCTTGCTCCACTGAAGGAAAGGCTACCCCCTCTGGCACTTACTTTGTTGATTCGTTATTAGCCAATGTCTGCAAACTCAATGTTACTCGCCATCCTTACGAAATTGCTCGAATTGCCGAAGATATTGCCGGAGGGCTTTTAGTAACTATGCCTTCTGCATTAGATTTTGAAAATCCTGAGATTGGTCCAATAATGGAGAGACTCTATGGTGGCATTGAAGGCATTTCTACCCAATGCAGAATGCGGATGCTTCGTTTAGTGGAGAATCTTACTATAGGTGCAGGTGCAGTTGCTTACCGGACAGAATCTATGCATGGAGCCGGTCCCCCTCAGGCTATGAGAATTATGATTGCCCGCCAAGCTGATTTTGAGAAGAAGAAAGAGCTAGCGAAAAAGATAGCTGGAGTGGAGTGATCAGGGACCGGGGACCAGGGATCAGGGACCGGGGACCAGGGACCAGGGACCAGGGACTAGGGATGACATAACTTTTGGGACAGCTTTTGCGTCTGATATACACCACTGCAACATTATGGGTCTGACGATACTTTTGGGTGAACATTGTGCGTCTGACACGAGCATTGCATGTCTATTCTGTAGAGTCTCGTCATCCTGAGCGATAGCGAAGGATCTTACGTAGTGAATAACCCTAATACGAATGTAGAATGTAGAATGTAGAAAAAACGAACCCCTTCTGGGCACATGGATAAAAAGGAAGAAGATTAACCATAGACCAGTCACTAGTAACCAGTAACTCCAAGGATGCGGGGCATCCTTGAACATAAGGAGGTTTATGAATGAATTATAAATTGACGGAAGAGCAGGAATTAATTAAGCAAATGGTTCAGGAGTTTGCTGAAACAGAAGTAAAGCCCATCGCGGCTGAAATTGATAAAAACCACCGATTTCCAGTAGAAACTATGGATAAGCTCAAAGACTTGAGCTTAATGGGAGTAATTATCCCTGAGGAATATGGCGGTACTGGTGCCGATTCTATATCCTACATGATAGTAATTGAGGAGCTTTCGCGGGCCTGTGCATCTACAGGAATTATTGTGGCAACCCATATATCCCTCTGCTGTTATCCTATTTTAAAATATGGAACAGAGGAACAAAAGCAGAAGTATCTGACTCCGCTAGCCAGCGGTGAAAAGCTGGGAGCTTTTTGTTTAACAGAGCCGGGAGCAGGAACCGATGCTGCTGCTCAGTTAACAACAGCAGTATTGGATGGCGACCACTATGTTTTAAATGGCTCTAAGTGTTTTATTACTAATGGCGGTTATGCAGATACCTTTATTGTCATGGCCATGACTGATAAGAGTAAAGGCACCAAGGGGATTTCCGCTTTTATTGTAGAAAAGGATTTTCCGGGTTTTAGTGTCGGGCAATCAGAAGATAAGCTGGGTATTAAAGGCTCTAGTACTACTGAGATTATTTTCAAAGACTGCCGTGTACCCAAGGAAAACCTTTTGGGGGCAGAGAGTCAGGGCTTTAAAATCGCCATGCACAGCTTAGATGTAGGCCGGATTGGGGTAGGTGCTCAAGCTTTGGGTATTGCCCAAGCTTGTTTAGATGAATCTATTAAGTATGCAAAAGAAAGGCAGCAGTTTGGCAAGTCTATTAGTTCTTTCCAGGCAATTCAGTGGATGCTGGCTGATATGGCTACTAAAATTCAATGTTCACGACATCTGATTTATCATGCTGCTTGGTTAAAGGAAAACAATTTGCCTTTTTCTGCTGAAGCGGCTATGGCGAAGCTTTATGCTTCTGAAACAGCTATGGAAGCTAGTGTTAAGGCTATTCAGATTCACGGCGGACATGGATATACTACAAATTATCCTGTAGAGCGTTTCTTAAGGGATGCAAAAATAACAGAAATCTATGAAGGAACCTCAGAAGTAATGAAAATGGTTATTGCAGGTAATCTAGTAAGATAAGGAGGCTCAATATGAAAAAAATAGTTGCCTGTTATAAGTGGGTAGTTGATGAGGCAGATATCAGGGTTGAAGGTAAGGAGCGGTCCTTAAGCTTTGACAGAGTTAAATATAAGATAAGTGAATATGATCGCAATGCAATTGAAGCCGGTGCTTTATTAAATGAAGAGAAAGGCTGCCAATTCCTAGCAGTCACCTGTGGAGCAAATGTTGAAACTTCTTTAAAAGATGTGTTATCCCGGGGACCGGAGAGTATTGCCTATGTTAATGATGGAGCCTTAGGAGAAGCCGACAGTTTGGTAACCTCAAAAGTACTGGCAGGCATTATAAAAAAAGTTGGTGAGATAGACCTGGTTATTTGCGGGGAGGGTTCTAGTGATGGTTACTCTCAGCAGGTAGGCCCTAGGCTAGCGGCTTTGCTGGGTTATGCATCAGTTACCTTTGTCAATAAATTGGAGCTCACTGAAGATGGTATAAGGGCTGAGCGGAAGCTTGAGGATGGAGTGGAAGTAGTAGAAGTAACAGGACCAGCAGTTGTAACAGTCCTACCTGATATCAATAAACCTAGAATACCCAGCCTGAAACAAATCCTGGCTGCTAAAAAGAAGACTGCGGAAAAACTAGGACTAGACGCTATTGGTTTAGACTCTGTTGTTCTGAAAGAAAAAACCCTGAGTATCTCCGGCACTGTTATGGAAAGGAAAAACATCCAAATAAACAGTGGCGGAATGCCTGTCGAAGAAGCAGCCCAAAAATTAATCCAGCAGCTTAAGGCTGACGGTTCTTTAGCTTAGAGGAGGAGAGTTATGAGCAATTTATGGATAATTTCCGATATAGTTGAAACTGCTTATGAAATGCTGGCCAAAGCTAGAGAATTAGTTAGTGATAGTGGTGGCAGTGTTACAGCTTTTCTTAACGGCAGTGAGGCACAAGCTCAGGAAGCAATCAGCTATGGAGCTGATTTGGTAAAACTCATGCAGATACCGGAAAAAACCCCATGGGAAGAATATGTGCCTGTACTTGTACAAGAGGCCCAAGGGCAAAAACCGGATATTATTTTGGTAGGGGCTACCCGCAGGGGGAAAGATTTGGCGGCCCAGCTAGCTGCCCATTTGGACTGTCCTTGTGTTACGGAATGCAAGACAATTCAATATGGCGGCACTAAGGCTCTCTTGAAGCGGATGGTTTATGGTGGATTGGCTGAAAAGACTGTCGAGTGTAATGAGTTTCCGCTAATAGCTACCGTAGCTGGTCGCACCTTCAGTAAATGGGAAGTGAACGATACAGCACGGCAGGGCATTGTGAGCACCTTAGCCTTACCTGATAAATTGAAAGTAAAGGTAGTTGAACGAAGACCTAAGCCTAAAGAAACAGTAAATATTAAAGATGCCCCCTTGGTAGTGGGCGTAGGCAGGGGTTTCTCCGAGGCAAGTGATGTGAAGCTGGCTGAAGAGCTGGCTCAGGCTATGGGTGGAGAGGTGGGTTGCTCAAGACCTATTGCTGAAGACCTCCATTGGCTGCCTGAAGATAGATATATTGGTATATCGGGACAGGTGATTAAACCTGAAGTATATCTAGCTGCAGGTATTTCCGGTCAGGTCCAGCATGTGTATGGAATTAGGGATGCCAAGACTATTGTGGTAGTTGATAAAAATGAAAATGCACCTATTTTCCAGGTTGCAGATTACTATATTGTCGGGGATTTAAAGGAAGTTCTGCCTGCTTTAACTAAAGCGGCACAAGAAGCAAAGGGTAGTTGACACAAGGGGTGATTTAAGATGTCGGGAGAAAGATTTGATTGCATTATAGTAGGGGCTGGACCCTCGGGCAGTATTGCCGGATATTTGCTGGCTCAAGCGGGGCTTGAAGTCCTTATAATTGAGCGGGGGAGTTTTGCTGGCAGTAAAAATATGACTGGCGGCAGATTATACAGCCACAGTCTAGAAAAAATAATACCTGGGTTTTCTAAAGAAGCTCCTGTAGAAAGAAAGGTAGTCAAGGAAACGGTTACTATGCTTACCGGCGATAGTGCCCTTTCCCTGGATTTCCAGTCTGAGCTATTAGGGGAGGAAAAAAAAGATTCCTATACAGTATTAAGGGCGGATTTCGACCAATGGTTAGCAGCTAAGGCTGAAGAAGCTGGGGCAATTTTAGCTTCCGGTGTCAGGGTTGATGACCTCATAATCCGGGATGGTAGGGTTACCGGGGTAATTGCTGGTGAAGATGAAATGGAAGCCGATGTGGTTATTCTGGCTGATGGCGTTAATTCCCTTTTAGCTCAAAAAGCAGGGCTTAAAGCAGAGTTAAAATCTGATCAAGTGGCTGTAGGGGTTAAAGAGGTTATCGAATTACCGGCTAATGTTATCGAGGATCGTTTCAACTTAAATCCTGGAGAAGGTGCGGCACGGCTTTTTGTGGGTGATTGTACTAAAGGAAAAATTGGTGGAGGCTTTCTTTATACAAATAAGAACAGTATTTCCTTAGGCTTAGTTTTTACCCTTTCTGATTTAGGTACAGAGGGACTTTCTGTTCCACAAATGTTTGAAGAATTTAAACAGCATCCTGCTGTTAAGCCGCTGATTAAAGGGGGCAAGCTGGTGGAGTATTCCGGCCATCTTGTACCTGAAGGAGGCTTAAATATGCTTCCTAAGCTTTATGGTGATGGAGTATTAGTAGTAGGGGATGGGGCTGGTTTAGTTATTAATGCGGGGTATACTGTGCGGGGCATGGATTTGGCTATTGCCTCAGGAGAAGCAGCAGCTCAAGCAGTAATAGCGGCAAAGGAAAAAGGTGATTACACTGCTCCTAGTCTAGCCCATTATAAAAGACTTTTAGATAATAGCTTTGTTATGAGAGATTTAACTAAATACCAGGATTTCCCCCCATTCATGGAAAACCATCGTATTTTTAACCAGTATCCTCAATTAGCAGTAGACATTTTTAAGGACCTTTATGTGATTGATGGTAGTCCGCTCAAACCATTGAAAAAGACAGCATTAAGTCATATGAAAAAGGTGGGTATTGTAAATCTGCTAAAGGATGCTTGGAAGGGGGGCAAAATCCTGTGAAGCCTATTGGTATTGAAGAAAAATTAGGGGTAAATAAATTTAATGTTGATGAAGGAAATGCACATATTATTATTCTCAAAGACACGTTAAGCAGAGAAGCCCTCAAAAAGTGTGTTATAGCCTGCCCCGCAGGTTTATATACAATCAAGGAAGACGGCAATATCGGCTTTGATTTTGCTGGCTGTTTAGAATGCGGCACCTGTCGGGTCCTTTGTGCCGGCACGGAAACATTAGAATGGAATTATCCCCAGGGCACTTTTGGAGTAGAGTTTCGGTATGGGTAACAGCCGCAGGCTGTTTAGGTTTCGCTTCGCTAGGTTAAGGCTGAGGTTAAGGAAAGAATTTAGTCTAACCATATTACTGGTAATAGGACACGGGTTTTATCAGACGCGAAATATTCGCCCGGGAGTATTGTCAGACGCAATATTTTAACCTGGAAGTACTGTCAGACGCATTAGTATGACCTCAAAGTATTGTCAGACGCGAAATGCAAACCCAAAAGAAAGGAAGTTTTAGGATGAAAATCATGATCTGTGGTGCAGGAACAATGGGTTCCGGTATTGCTCAGGTAATTGCTGAGGCAGGACACCAAGCCTACCTGCGGGACATTACTGATGATTTTGTAATGAGGGGCATAAAGACTATTGAGAAAAACCTCAATCGAAAAGTAGAAAAGGGCAAAATGACCGAGGAAGAAAAAGAAAGAGTCCTATCTTTAATTACGGGCATAACTTCTATGGAAGCAGCGGCTGAAGTGGATTTGGTTATAGAAGCTATAGTAGAAAAAATGGAGCTAAAGAAAGAAATGTGGCAGGAGTTAGAGAAGGTATGTGGCCCTAACACAATTTTTGCCACCAATACTTCTGCTTTAAGTGTCAGCGAATTAGGAGCAGTTACTGGCCGTCCTGATAAATTCATCGGCATGCACTTTTTTAACCCTGCACCTGTTATGCAGTTAGTTGAGGTTATTAAAGGAGCAGGAACCAGTAAGGAAACATATCAGTTTATCATGGATTTTACTAATTCTTTGGGAAAAACCCCTGTTACTGTTGAAGAGGCTCCAGGTTTTGTAGTTAACCGTATTTTGATACCCATGATTAACGAAGCTGCCTTTATTTTGATGGAAGGGATTGCTTCCGCTGAAGACATTGATGCTGGAATGAAGCTAGGAGCCAATCATCCTATTGGTCCCTTAGCTTTAGGGGATTTAGTGGGCTTGGATGTCTGCTTATCAATAATGGAAACCCTGCATACAGAGACCGGCGATGATAAGTATCGTCCCTGTCCATTATTGAAAAAAATGGTTAGAGCAGGCTTTTTAGGGCGGAAAAGCGGTAGAGGGTTTTTTGCGTATATAGGCCATAAGCCATAATCATTAGATTATTCTAAATAAGATTTAGCCACTAGTAACTATGAAAGGAGGTCTATTGATGAGAGAAGTTGTTATCCTTAGTGCTGTAAGAACACCTATTGGTGCCATGGGGGGATCTTTAGCCGGTGTATCGGCTGTGGAACTAGGTAGTATCGTCATTAAAGAAGCTTTAAAAAGGGGTCAAGTTTCTCCCGAAATGGTAGATGAGGTGATAATGGGGTGTGTGCTTCAGGCTGGTTTAGGTCAGAATGTTGCCCGGCAGTCAGCTATAAAGGCAGGTCTACCCATCCATGTACCGGCAATGACCATTAATAAGGTTTGCGGCTCCGGCTTAAAAACTGTCAGCCTGGCGGCACAAGCTATAGCTCAGGGCGATGCTGATATTATTATAGCGGGCGGAACGGAAAACATGTCTCAAGCCCCTTATCTTCTTGGTAAGGCACGATCTGGCTATCGAATGGGCCATGGAGAATTAACGGATTCAATGATTAAGGATGGCCTGTGGTGTGCTTTTAATGATTACCATATGGGTATTACTGCCGAAAATATTGCTGAAAGATGGGGTATTAGTAGAGCGGAACAGGATGAATTTGCTTATGTTAGTCAGGTTAAAGCTTTAAAAGCTATTGCTGATAATCATTTTTCCGATGAGATAGTACCGGTTCCTGTTCCAATAAAAAAAGAGATTGTTGAGTTTAAGGCTGATGAATATCCACGCCGGGGTGTTACTCTAGAAAGCTTAACAAAGCTTAAACCTGCCTTTAAAAAGGAGGGGACTGTAACTGCTGGAAATGCCTCCGGTATTAATGATGGTGCTGTGGCTTTAGTAATTACAACCCGTAAAAAGGCTGAAGAATTTGGTGTTAAGCCATTAGCTGCAATCACAGCATCAGCTAGTGCCGCAGTGGACCCGTCTATCATGGGAATTGGCCCGGTAGCTGCAACAAAGAAAGCGTTGGCTAAGGTCGGTTGGCAGATAAATGATCTGGATTTAATAGAAGCTAATGAAGCTTTTGCCGCCCAGTCCTTGGCTGTGATGAAGGATTTAGGACTTAATAAAGATATTACAAATGTAAACGGCGGAGCCATCGCCTTAGGTCACCCTATCGGGGCAAGCGGAGCCAGAATTTTAGTTACCTTACTTTATGAAATGGCTAAAAGGGATGCAAAAAAAGGTCTAGCAACCTTATGCATTGGCGGGGGGCAAGGAGTCTCGTTGTTGGTTGAAAGGTAACTTAGTGGAAGAGTGGGAGAGTGAAAAAGTGAAAAAGTGACGAATAGACGTTTAGACGAACAGACGATTTTAACGCGCTCACTTGCCCACGCGCCCACTGACAGATAAAATCAACCCAAAAGGAAGACGTAAAAAAACGTCTATAACGTTTTTTTATAATATTATGAAAAAAATGAAATTAAGGCAGATATTAAAGTAATTTAATAGGCGTAAGGTTTTACTTGTCGAATTAATGGTCATCGGATAAAACAGAGATAATTTTATTTAAGAGGAGGAGCAGAAAATAAATGCTAATTAACAAAGATAGTTGTATTGATTGTGGAATTTGTGTATCAAGATGTCCAGTATCTGCCATTAAAGAAGATACTACTGAAGGAATCCAGATTGACCTAGAGGTTTGTTTAGAGTGTGGTGTATGTAAGCGCTGGAATATCTGCCCAACAGAGTCTTTTTATCAGCAGGAATTAGTATATCCTCGGACAGTTCGTCATTTAATGAGTGATGTTTTAACAATAGCTCCAGAATCCGGTATTTCAGGTCGCGGTACAGAGGAAATGAAGACAAATGAGGTTACCGGCCGTTTTAAGCCTGGATTTATTGGTATTGCTATAGAAATGGGTCGTCCTGGTATTGGTACCCGTTTAGGAGATGTGGAAAAAATAGCTCAAGCAGTCATTAGTGAGGGTGTTGAATTTGAGAAGGATAACCCCATTACTACTATGATGGCTGATACTAAAACAGGAAAGTTTAAGGATGAATTATTAAATGAACGGTGCCTGTCGGCAATCATTGAGTTTGGTATTGTTGAAGAAAAAGCACCTAATGTTTTAAAGATAATACAGGATGTTTCTACTCAAATTGAGACTGTTTTCAGTTTGTGTATCGCTTCTAAAGCTAGACCTGATGGAACTATCCCCCATGTAAAAGTAGTAGAGGATATGGGATTATGGATATCTCCTAATGGGAAACACAATCTTGGCTTAGGCAAACCTGTTTATAAATTTGACTAAAGGAGGAAATAAAAATGACACATACACTGCATAGAGTAGGCAATCTTGAAAATCTAGATGGAGATTATGTTTTTCTCTGTATGCCCAGTAAAGATATTAACCACGTTGGCTCAGGACCAAAACTGCGCCGCTTCTTTGAGATAGCTTTAAAACATAATCCGGTAAAAATTGGTGATGCCCGTTTAGGTAATGAATATCACCAAGGCGGAATAGATAAAATTTTGGAAAATGTTGAAGATAGGGCAGTTATCCAAGCTGTTTTCAACAACAAAGAAGCAGTAGTAGCTATGATGAAGGATTTAAAAGAAGAAGACTTGGGACTTTCCGTAGTTCTTTCGGGCTTAGGTGATCATGTACGGGAGTGCTGTTCCAAAGCAGATCTTAAAGTTCACACTGTCAATCAGTCCTTGGGAAGATGGGGTAAAACAGAATTACTGCCACCACAGCATCTTTTAGAAATTGCTACTATGTGTGGTCATGCTATGGTTGCAGTTAACTTTATTCAGGAAATGATTGATGATGTAAAAAAAGGTAGAAAAACAGCTGAACAGGCTGCTGAGGAAATGTTTAAGCCATGTATGTGCGGTATTTTCAATACAGACCGGGCAGCAAAATTAATTACTGCTATTGTTGATTCTGAAAAGTAATTAATATTCTAGTGATAAGCTGCTGAGGAAGTGGCTTATCACTAGAGATATATTAAGCAATCACATTAATTTTATCCTTCTAATACTGGCGGTCATAATTATCTGAGCAATGGTCGATATATGGGAGGAGGGGGTTGACAAACTAATAGTTTCAAATTTTAGAATCTTATAATATTTTAAAAGGGGTGTATTTTAGTGAAAAAGAGTTTATTGATTGGATTAATCTTAATTCTTGCTTTCAGTTTAGTGGCAGTAGGTTGCGGTCAAAAACAAGAGGCTCCAAAAGAAGAGCCTAAAGCTAGTGAAGCACCAAAAGACTGGAAACCCGACAAGCCTGTAGAATTTGTAGTTCCTTACAGTGCCGGTGGCGGTAGTGACATTTATGCTCGGGTTACTGCAGATATTATCCAGAAAAAAGGCTGGTCTGATCAGCCATTTATGGTTGTGAACAAGCCTGGCGGTTCCGGTGCAGTAGGTAATAACCATATTTATGCTAAAAAGGGCGATAATAATGCTATCATGACCTTTGTTACTGGTCAGATTGCCAGTGCCCGCGCATCTAAAGCCGAAGTTACACCTGATAAATTAACTATCATTGCCGTCATGGCTCTTGATGAGTATATTATAGGTGTAAATCCAAATAAATATAAAACTCTAGAGGATTTTGTAAATGCCGCAAAAGCTAAACCAGGTACTATTACTGTTGGTGGCTCTGGTACAGCTAATGAAGACCATATGTCCTTCGGTTTAATGAATAAGCATATGGGTATTGATTTGAAATATGTATCCTTTAACGGCTCTGGTGATGTTATGACTGCTGTTTTAGGCGGACACCTTGATGCTGGTATCTTTAATCCAAACGAATGTTTAGGTCAGATTAAATCAGGAGATATCGCTGCCCTTGCAACTTGGTCAACAAAGAGATTAACTGGCGATCTTAAAGATGTAAAAACATTTACTGAATTAGGTTATCCAGAAGTTGTCTTCCAACAATTCCGTGGTATTGCCGGTCCACCTGATATGCCTGCGGATGTACTAAAGTATTATCAGGAAACTATTAAAAAAGTTGTTGAATCTGAAGAATTTAAAACAAGTTATTGGGAACCAAATATGCTTACACCTAATTATCTAGCTGGGGAAGAATTACAGAAATTCATCAATGCTGAAGATAAAAAATATGTAGATTTACTAACTGACCTTGGATTAATGAAATAAATTTCCCCTTCAATAAATGCATACAGAAGGTTTCTAGTTTACTAGAAACCTTCTATTATGCTAAACCATTAATTTCATTAATTAATTAATTTTATTATTTTTGTGGTGGGAAGGTAGTGAAAAAAAATGAAACCTATCTTAGGAATTTTATTAGGAGATGCAACAGGGATTGGACCTGAACTAATTGCTAAAATGTGTGCAGAGGATAAATTTTCCCCATACTGCCGGCCCATAATTATTGGTGACAAAAGAGTATTGGAGATGGGGAAAAGGATTGCTAATGTTGATTTCCCTATTCAATTAATAGATGATATTTCCATGGCGGATTGGGATGGCTCGATAGCAATATTGGATCAAAATAATTTAGATCCACAAAGTATAACTCGCGGCAAAGTGGATGCAAACTCCGGCCGTGTAACCGGTGCTGATTGTATAACAGCAATGGAATTATGTAAAAAAGGTCAAATTAAAGGGATAATGTATGCTCCGTTTAATAAAGCGGCGTTAATACTTGGGGGGCACAATTTTGAATGCGAACATCATTTGTTCGCCCATTATTTCGAAACACAAGGAACTTTTGGTGAAATGAATGTTTTAAATAACTTATGGACATCAAGGGTAACTAGCCATATTCCCTTAAAAGATGTAGTCCAAAACCTGAATAGTGAAAGGGTTTTAGCCGCTATTAAGCTGGCTTACAATACCTTAACAAAAGCTGGATTTGAGTCACCCCGGATCGCAGTAGCTGCAATAAATCCCCATGGCGGGGAAAGCGGCTTGTGTGGAAGGGAAGAAATTGACATTATTGCTCCCGGTGTGCAGATGGCTAAGGATGAAAATATTAATGCCATGGGGCCGTTCCCATCAGATACACTTTTTATTAATGCCTTCAAAGGTGATTATGATGCTGTTGTCACTATGTATCATGACCAGGGGCAGATTGCTATTAAACTAATGGGCTTTCAGTTTGGTGTTACCGTTGCAGCGGGTCAGCCTTATCCTGTTGCTACTCCTGCCCATGGAACAGCTTTTGATATTGTTGGCAAAGGAATAGCTAAAACAAGTGCCACAGAAAATGCTTTAATTTTAACCGCCAAAATGGCTGGTTGGACACAGAATTAAAGGGGGGCTGATAATGAAAAAGATTAGAATTGTTCCAATACTATCCATATTAGTTGGAATTTACTGGCTCTTTTTTGCTGTTACTAAGTACGGTCTTTGGGGAAACACTTCGCCTGGTGCCGGTTTCATGCCAGCCGTAGTTGGTATTTTGTTAATAGTTTTCAGTATATTTATACTTAGAACTCCTGTTGTCTATAAAACTGGAGCACTGCAAAAAAGGGCCTTCTATCCTTTGATAGCTGCTGTATTAGCATTAGCTTCAGTCTCTCTACTGGGTATGATAATTTCCATGGGTTTGTTTGTCTTATTATGGTTATTAATCCTGGAAAGGTTTTCTTTTATAAAATCAGCAGTTATTGGGGTCAGTGCCACAGTTTTCGTTTATTTTGTATTTAGAGTTTGGCTAATGGTACCTTTCCCCAAAGGTCTACTGGGCATACTTTAGCAGAGGAAGGGGGATAAAAATTAATGGAAAATATTCAATCATTAATTTATGGTTTTCACGTTGCGCTGACCGTTCAGAATTTAATAGCAGCCGTTTTCGGAGGGGTAATGGGGCTTATTGTTGGTGCGATGCCTGGCTTAGGTTCTTTGACAGGGGTTGCTCTGTTATTACCGCTAACCTTTAAAATGGAGCCTACCACAGGTATTATCATGCTGGCCGCAATTTATTATGCTAATATGTATGGTGGTTCATTTAGTGCAATATTATTGAACATTCCCGGTGATTCCCCTGCTGTTATGACAGCCTTGGATGGGTATCCACTTTCTAAAAATGGTAAAGCAGGTAAAGCTCTATTTGCCGCCAACATATCCTCTTTTATTGGTGGAACAATTGGGATAATTATATTGACAATGGTTGGTCCGGCCTTAGCTAAGGTAGGTTTAGCTTTTGGTCCGGCAGAGCAAGCAGCATTGATTCTTTTTGCTCTGACCTCTATCGGCTGGCTTTTAGGGGATGCCCCTCTAAAAGGTTTGTTGACAACTTCCTTTGGTCTTTTACTGGCTACCATAGGTGTTGACCTGCAACTGGGTTCTATAAGGTATACCTTTGGCTCAATAAATCTTTTAAGTGGAGTAACATTCATTCCCTTGGTTATAGGTATGTTTGGGTTTAGTCAGGTTATGGATATGATGATCAATAGAAAGAATTTTAATGAAATAGCCACTACAAAATTAACTATAAAAGAGAGTATGCTTACTTTTTCTGAACTGAAGGGTATACTGCCTACTATATTTCGATCAGGATTTTTAGGAAACTTTGTAGGCTTACTGCCTGGCGCAGGGGCGACAACAGGTTCCTTCTTGTCCTACATTCTTGAGAAGAAAGTAGGAAGAGATAGAGCGAATCTTGGAACAGGCTCACTTTCTGGTGTGGCCGCCGCTGAGTCTGCAAACAATGCTGCCGCAGCTGGAGCCTTTGCACCTCTTTTAGCATTAGGTATCCCAGGGTCAGGTACTGCTGCTGTATTGCTTGGTGGTTTAATGATGTGGGGATTAAGGCCAGGTCCGCTGCTCTTTAAAGAAGCACCTGATTTTGTCTGGGGTTTAATTGCATCTATGTATGTAGGTAACATAATTGTTGTTATCCTTGCCCTAGCCATCATACCTTTTGTTGTGAACATCTTACGGGTACCCCTTTCTATTATGGCTCCTTTAGTTGCTGTGGTTTGTATAGTAGGCTCTTATAGTGTAAATAACAGCATGTTTGATGTCTGGTTTATGATTGGCTCCGGGGTTATTGCCTATTTGTTCAATGTCTATGATTATCCAGTTGCACCACTATTATTAGCCTTCGTTTTAGCACCACGCTTTGAACAATCAATTAGACAGGCTTTTGAGATTTCCAATGGGAGTGCAATCATTTTCTTTAAAAGTCCAATAGCTTTAACCTTTATCATATTAATCGTAGTCTTTGTCCTTTCTCCAATTATCATGAAGATGTTTAAGAAGAATGGTAAGGAAGCATAAAGAAATAATAATTTTAAAACGCCCTGGTCTCTCAAGACAAGGGCGTTTTAAAATTATATGGACTATTAAGCTAACCCTAAAGGTAGCTTTTTTCGAAAATTTGTATTTTTAAGCTTTTAATAATAAAATAAAGAAGAATGATTACTGTTCTTATTTAAGGGAGGGTTTTTTTTGAAGACGCGATTGACTGAACTCTTGGGGATAAAATACCCTATAATCCAGGGTGGGATGGCTTGGGTTTCAGAGGCTAACTTAACTAGTGCTGTATCTAATGCTGGTGGAGCAGGAATAATAGCTTCTGGCGGCAGAGATGTTGAATGGGTACGAAATGAAATAAGAAAAACAAAGAAGTTAACAGATAAGCCTTTTGGTGTAAATATTGTCCTCTTGGATAAAGATAAGGATGAAAAAATAGCGATGCTTTGTGAGGAAAAGGTTGATTTTGTGGCTTTGGGAGCAGGGAATCCTGTTCCTTATTTTCAAAAGTTAAAAGATGCTGGCATCAAAGTTATCCCGGTAGTGCCTAGTCTTAAGCTGGCTAAGAGGGTAGAAGAAAGTGGTGCCGATGCTCTAGTAATTGAAGGGATGGAAGCGGGTGGTCATATTGGGACACTAACTACTATGGCTTTATTAACTAATGTTATTCCCGATATTAAAATTCCTGTTATTGCAGCTGGGGGTATAGCTGACGGCAGGGGAATGGCTGCCGCATTATTAATGGGTGCTCAAGGTGTGCAGATTGGTTCTAGATTTTTATTAGCTAGTGAATGTATGCTCCACCCTAAAGCTAAGGAAATGATTATCCAAGCTGTTGATACAGATTCAGTTGTTACTGGTTATTCTAGAGGACATGGGGTACGGGGATTAAGAAATGTTTTTACAGATAAGTATTTAGAACTGGAGAGGTCTGGGGCACCGGAGGAAGAATTAAATAATCTGGCAACAGGAACTGCACGATTAGGTTTAGTCGACGGTGATGTAGAAAATGGCCTAGTTCACGTCGGTCAAAGCCTTGTCCCTTTAAAGGAAATTAAAAGCGTAGCAGAGATTATAGACGAGCTTATCGGGGTAGCACAGGAAACATTAAGAAATGCAGGAAATTTGGGAAGAGGATAGGGTAAAAAGAACGCAGTTAACTGCGTTCTAAGGGAGTTCTACTTCAAATTGACCGTTTTGATTAAACACTTTAACAGAATCAGGGTCAACATTTAAGTATTCGAGGTAGTCCCACAGAACTTCCTGAGCTTCCTCTTGGGTTGATGCGCTGTTATTAATAAGTTCTAGTAAATATTCAACAAATGAATCCTCTGTTGCCTCAGGGTATTCTTCGGCTTTTCGAAAACGTTCTAAAACATATTTAGTATTATGCATAGAGGGTCCTCCAATTCATGTATGGTATCTCATACATAGAGTGAAACTAAAAGGACAAAATTATGCATTTATATCTTAAGAGTCTATAGTCTATGGTTTATAAACAATTTTACATTATCTCATAGAACTTGTTACAATTAGCTAGCCACTAGCCACTAGCCACTAGCCACTAGCCACTAGCCACTAGCCACTAGCCACTAGCCACTAGCCACTAGCCACTAGCCA
>LADT01000014.1 GCA_000961765.1 Clostridiaceae bacterium BRH_c20a
GATTCAAGTCCGACCACAGGATTAATCCCCCCTTAATTAAAGATCTACGTGAAGGAACTCCCCAAAAATAAAATAAATACATATCGTAATAATTACTGAGTAAAATAGGTGAAGTAGGAACTTTTTATCTTTGATGTTCCATTCAGCTCCAGTTAAAAAGATAAAAAGCAGTAAACAGATTACACTGGAAATTATAAACAACTTCAACTTAATTCCAATTGAAAATAGTATAACTGTAATAACACTAGCTATTAATTTTGTAATATCTTTTTTATCCATCTTTGTAAAATCTATGGTTGATGGGCTTTTGGTAAGAATGCCGCCAATTGCAATAATTACACCTAATACTGCTAAAAAGTAAGAAATAACCTTGGGAAATGTCGCCGGACCTACAACTTTGTTCCCTAGAGGAATCGGGAAATGATTACTAGTGACATATATCCAAAGGGCTGCAATTAGAGTTAAAAAGCCTAAAATTACATCTTTGCGCATTAAGTATTTGAACAAAACTCCCACCCCATGTTTAAAAATAGATTTGGAAATATAAACAGCTAAGACCTATTTAACAACGCTCTTACTTGTATATAAATTTCATAAAAACTACACCCTATGCATTCTACTATTAAGTGCTTTAGCGGTGGTTGGCTACCTTAGAAGACGCCAACCACCCGCTACCCTACCCCAACGAACTAAATTAATTACTTAAGTGATTTTGACAGCTCTATAAATTCGTTATATTGTTCATCTAAAAACTTAGCCCACTCAGAAGGATTATATATTTCAATATTACAAGCATTACTATCCATGTATTCTACAAATTTCTGTTTTGCCGCTGCTTTTTTGGCAGCTTCATAAAGAATATTAACAACCTCTTGCGGAGTTCCCTTCGGCGCCATTAAACCTCGCATTGCACAAGCCCTAAAAATTTCTATTCCCTTTTCAGAAAAAGTTGGCACGTCAGGGAATATGTCATACCTATTCTCTCCACCAATAGCTAACACTTGTATTTTTCCAGATTTGACATGTGGAACTGCTTCTGCAACGTCCATCATCCCAACCGGAACATGATCCCCTAAAAGGGCTGGCATCATATCAGCAGTACCTCCACCGAAGGGTACTAATTCAATTTCCGCCCCTATTGCTTTACCAAATGCAATTCCAGCTGTATGCCATGCCCCTCCGGGTGCTGTTACACCTACCTTGAGTTTTCCAGGATTTGCTTTCGCATATTCAACAAGCTCTTCAATTGTTTTCCACTTTGAATTACTATTTACGGCAAGGGCAAAATCATTAATATTTACACCAATTATAGATTCAAATTTATCAGGTCCGATATCAACACCAGTTGCCGTACGCAGAGTAACCAATGGAGTAGCTGCCATCACGATTGTATATCCATCAGGTTTAGCAGTTATAGTATCTTGCAAACCAGTTGCGGATCCAGCCCCACCTTTATTTACCGGTACTATAGATACACCAAGTTCATCTTCCATACCTTCTGCAAGCATACGGGCTACTAGATCTGTACCACCACCAGCATTATAAGGAATTATTAATGTAATTTCTTTTTTGGGAAAGTCAACCTTTTTAGGCTCTGAGGTTTGCGACTCAGGTTGCGACTTAGGCTGGGATTCCTGCTGACCACAACCAACAATTACGAGTCCTACTGATAAAAGTAAAATTATCAATAAATAAACTGACCTTTTCATTACAATAAACCCTCCTTTATTTTTTGTAGTAATTTTCACTTGTAGAGTACCATGCATGGTAATACTTCTCTTGGAACACACCCCCCTCTCACCAGATCATTATTTTACATGTTTTTTGTACAACGAAGCTAAATATCATAAGTATATAAGCTGCCACACTAGAAAAAAGACAAAATTTTATAAATAATAATTTTATTTTAAATTTCAATATATTGATTATTCAAAATAATAAAGTTCCTAAAATACTAAACAGGTAAGTGCCCCTTATTTAGCTAATTATTAGATGTTGCCCCATTAGACTAGATAATCAAATTTTATTTTGAGAGATCAAACTTTGCAAACTTTTTTAAATTAATTTATTCCTTAAGCCCTCGAACGATTTTTTCGGCTACTAATTCAGCTACCCGATTCTGAGCATCACTAGTCCAAGCTCCTAAATGAGGGGTGATTAAGAAGTTATTAAGATCAAATAATTTGGAATGTGGAATTTTCTGTTCAGGGGCAGGCTCATTCTCCATTACGTCACTACCAGCTCCACCCAACTTTCCGTCCGCAAGCGCCTTATATAGGGCTTCCTCATCTACTACTCCGCCCCTACTCATATTTATTAGAAATGCTCCTTTTTTCATCTTTGCAATTTGATCATAAGATATAAAATGATACGTTTCTTTTGTTAACGGTGCATGTATTGTCATGATATCTGCAACTGTAATTAGTTCATCTAAGGAAACCAATTTAATATCTTGTGGAACATTATTTTGAGATACGTAAGGGTCAAAAGCCATTACTTTCATTTTAAATGCATTAGCTATTTCCGCTACACGTAAACCTATTCTTCCCAGCCCTATGATACCAAGGGTTTTGCCTGACAATTCACCACCCATAAAAAGAAACTTATTCCAATCATTATCATCTCTAACATTTTTACTGGCAGCCCAAACATTCCTATATAAATTTAACATATGGGCAAAAGTTAGTTCAGCTACCGATTCTACATTGCCTCCGGGGATATTATAAACTTTAATATTTTTTTGTTTTGCATACTCAACATCTATATGATTCAATCCTACTCCTGGCACTGCGATTACTTTTAGTTTTGCACCTTTATCTATTACTTCTTTATCAACAGGTGTGTTACCCCTTACCATAACCGCATCATAATCTGCAATAACTTCTACTAAACCAGACTTATTAATTTCAAATTCTTTCGTCACTTCACATTCCTTTTCCAGTATTTTTATACCAACCTCTTCCAAAATGTCAGCAAGTAAAACTTTGTACATAACATTCACTCCTTATCAATTCGCAAAATTGTAGATACCCCAAAAAGCTCTATCTAATAAATTGCTAGTTTTAAATTTCCAGGGAAATAAAGACAGAATACCGTTATCCACGTTTAAAGTTCCGCAATAAACGAATCACCACCCCATGATTTCGGTAAGCGACATTCCACTTTCCAGATCTTTAATCATAATATTCTGCATTTATTCAAATTTTCCTCCTAAAATTAAAAATAAATGTAAAATTTTATTACAAAATTAGCCTAAGAAATTAGCTCGGACAATGTCACATAGAAATTTTAATGCAACGAGAAACTGAGAAGATAATTGTAGTTATTCCGAAATAATTGTCAAAAAATAGCGCTTTTTGGAATTTCCCTTTCAATAGAGTTGCTTTCAATAAGTACTATTTACTTTTATTACCTACTGTCTCGGATTATCTCTGGAAACAATTAATAATTCATTATGCCCTAAAATTTCAGCTTTAGTTTGCACTCCCGAAGCTACATCCAAAACTTGTTGGAGTAAATCTTCTCCACATTCTTCAATTGTCTTTTCCCCCTCTATAATGGGCCCAGCATTAAAGTCTATGTTATCGTTCATCATTTCGAATGTGTGCGGATTTCCAGTTACTTTAATTACCGGTACAGTCGGGAAACCTGTGGGCGTCCCTCTACCCGAAGTAAACAAGACAATTTGAACTCCAGATGATACCATGCCCGTTACACATTCTCCATCATGTCCATGCGAATCCATTAAATATAAGCCCTCACCCTGTAGACGCTGACCATATTTGAGAACGCCATCAATTTGTCGACTTCCTGATTTAAGTATATTTCCCAAAGCTTTTTCGACAACCGTACTTACCCCACCATCCATATTGCCAACACTTATTAATGCGCCTCTTTTTTCGAATCTTTTATCCTGTCCGCCATTTCTTAATATTTCTTCCCAACGATTTACTACCGCAAAAATTTCATCAGCCACTTCCTTAGAAGCTGCTCTACGCATCAAAATATGCTCCGCCCCAAGTATTTCAGTAATCTCTGTAAAAATGCATGTGCCACCCGCACGTATTATACTATCGGAAATAAAACCCAACACTGGATTGGCAGCAATTCCAGAGGTAGCATCTGTACCCCCACACTTAAGACCAATCTTAAGGCTACTGGCGGGGACCTTCTGCCTTTTCAGTCTGCCAATATTATCAACCAATATTCTTGCAAGCCTTGTTCCTTTTTCAATTGTCTTAAGGCTTCCTCCCTCTTTCTGTATAACAACCATTTCTACCGGCTTACCCGAACTGGCAATACCATCGGCAAGTTCGCAAGGCTGAAAACGTTCACAACCTAAACCCACAACAAGAACAGCTCCAACATTCGGGTGTAGACCTAGTCCCTTTAAAGTATTGGCAGTTTGCTCAAAATCCACTCCTATTTGTCCACATCCAACTGCATGAGTCAATGCTATTGCCCCTTCCACTTGATTGGCAATTTGTTCTGCTACCTTATTTGCACAGTATACTGAAGGTAATATAGCTAAATGATTTCTAACCCCAACTTCATCGTTATTCCTTATATATCCTTCAAAGTACATTTCTATCCCCCTATCCAAATTACTTTTTTTACTTGCCTCTTTCGCTTGCTATATTATGCGTATGCACCCATTGTCCCGCCTTTATATCCTGAGTAGCAAAACCTATATCTTCACCATATTTAATTATCCTATCCTGTTTTTTAATATCTTGAACTGCAACTTTATGACCAAATGGAATCTTCTCTTTTAGAATAAAGCAAATTGATTTACCCTTTACTTCTAGATGAATTTCTTTACCAATCATGTTAAGTTCAGTTAATGCAACAGAAACATTATCCTCTAGGCTTAGGAGATAAATTTGTCTTTTCAAAAGTTTCACCCCCTCGATGTTAATTTCTTAACTTTCAACTCATTAGCTAAGCTGTCAAGATCCTCAACAATCTTATCCTCCAAGGGAATACCAAACACCTTTCTTTGTTTTACTTTTTCAATACTCTTTTCACCCGGAATAAACACACGTTCAAAACCTGCAAGAGAAGGTGAATTTTTAAGATTCTGAACCATTTCGTCCATTCTAGCTTTAAACCTATCTAAAGAGAGAAATTTATCTATATTAATAGCAAGCATAAGCGTCCCATTCCGTTCCGAGTCAGTAAGGACCTTAGATAAGATTTCGATGGCCAAAGCAAGTCCATAACCCTTCGCCCCCGCCATGGGAAGTATTGCACCGGCAAGCGCTTCTGCAGGATCACTAGTTGGATTACCATCTTTATCTATACCCCAACCAATCGGTATCTTCTCCCCACGCTTAGCAGCCAGGATAACCTTGCCACGGGCAACCACACTTGTGGAAGCATCAAAAATAAATGGCGGTTCATTTCCACAAGGTACAGCGACAGCAAGAGGATTAGCACCAACCATAGGCTTTTTCCCGCCGTACGGAGTAACATTAGGAGCAGCTGTACTGATGGCAATACCTACCATGTCTTTTTTTAAAGCCATCATAGCATAATAAGCTAACATCCCTGTATGATTTGAATTCCTAAGTGCTACGCAATAAATACCTGTTTCAGCTTTTTGCAAACAAAGTTCCATAGCTTTTACAGCACTAATAAGCCCAAGAACATTACCTCCATCAATAACTGCCGAACTCACAGTTTCCTGTAAAACTTTTATCTCTTGGTGTGGTTCAATAAGCCCTTTTTCGAAATGTTCTTTATACATAACCAATCTAGATACTCCATGGGAACTTACACCCCTAAGATCTGCCTCTACTAAAACATCCGCGGCAATACGGGCGTTTTCAGGACTAACACCACAACGGGTTAATACTTCGCAACCAAACTCAAACAATTGTTCATTTGTAAATAGCTTCTCATTCATTTTCCTTCTCCTCTCTAAATTATATTCTTTCAGCTATATTTAAGGACTCAGCTAATAAATTAAGGTCATTTATAACCTTTTCATCTAACCCAATACCCTTTTTAAGCCCTTCCTGCATACGGTTGTGTTCAATTTCACCAGGCAAATATATTTCATCAACATTAGGAGCTGCAGGCGACCCCTTTATCTCATTAATTAATTCCTCGATCCGTTCTTCAAATTGTTTTAGCGACATAAAATTATCTATTCGAAAAACACTTATAAAAGCCCCCAAATTTAAAGGTGTCTCAAAATCTTCAGTCATAGATGGAACTTTCGATCCAAAATTGGCTCCAGTTAACACCCCAGCTAATATATCTACCAAAAGCGAAAGACCATATCCCTTTGGGCCACCAAAGGGAAGAACTGTTCCAAATCTAGCCTTTTCCGCATCTTCCGTTGGGTTTCCATCCTTATCCAGCGCCCAGCCTAATGGAATTTTATCTCCTTTTTTTGCTGCCAAGAGTATTTTCCCCCTGGCAACAGTGCTTGTAGCCATATCTAGGACAATTGCCGGGAACCTACCCGCAGGCACTCCTACCGAGATAGGATTTGTCCCCAGAATAGGCCTTATACCTCCCCATGGGGCCATATGAGCCGAAGCATTACCAACACAAAATCCTATCATACCTTCTTTAGCAACTTTCAGTACATAATCAGCACAAATGCCTATATGATTTGTATTCTTTATTCCGACCATGCTTTGCCCATTTTCCTGGGCTATGGAAATAGCCCTATTTACGCCATCAGTCACATTAATTTGCCCTAGCCCATTATCTCCATCAATCAAAACTGTCGTGGAGGTTGATTTTATAACCTTTGGATTTGGATTGGGATTAATTAATCCAAGCTGAATCCTTTTTATATAGACAGGCAACCTAGCCACACCGTGAGAGGAAACACCACGCAAGTCCGCAGTTACTAAATTATCTGTAACTAATTTTGCATTTGCTTCAGATACACCTACGTGCATTAAAATTTTGTTGCAAAAGGCTTTAATCTCAGTGTGCATATATTCCAAATTAGCCACTCCCCCAGTTTTATAAATTTCAAAGAAGTACCTCTTGCCAGCATCAAACTAGCTTTTGTTTCAAGTAATATCACCTCCTCCTTTTGATCAGTTTTCACTCTAAGCTAATCATTGCTGTTATTAATACATCACCTGCGAGCATTTCCGAAAATGGCTATTCCATTTTTCACTGTATCTCAAACCATTTTCATTGATATCATTCTCCTTATTACGGTATTATCCTTCCTGTATATTTCGGATAATTAAAATAAAATCTTCACCATCTTTTGCCTTGTGATTAATGCATGTGTCTTGCAACAAGTTCCATGGGGTGTTTTAAATACATGGCTTTCTCATTTCCCAAAGATGTGACAACCGCATCATTTATGAAGTACATATCAATGTGACTATGTTTGCTTTGCTTGTTTTTGTAGAAATTATTTTTTAATTCGTTATTTTTCGGAATAAGGGGTATGGTTCAAAAAAAAACATCCCACTATATGTAATACAATTCCATCATCCTAAAAACCCTAACAAATTTAGTTTTTACCTCTTTTTGAAGTTACTACTTGCAAACTATGAGGAAGTACAATAATCTTTGCATTCTTCCCATAATGATTTAAACCATATTCCAATGCATCACTTACATTGTTCATGGCTTTCATGTGCATTTTCTCTACAATTTCTGGAGTCTTTGAGTCAGTAATACAAACTTTAGCATGTCTTAATGTCAATGCCATCAAATAAGCTCTTTGCCCTCCAGCAAGATACCCGTTTTGCTGGATGTCTAGTATTATATTTTCAATATTTTCAGCACTTTGCATAATGTGATAGAACCTTTGTTCTCCTAATCCTCGCCCTGCCCCCTCTTCCGTCTCGGCAGGGGTAATAATGAGTCCACCCTTTTTTACAGCAGGGTAATTACTAAAAGCTATACAACTAGCACCCCTAGTTGCTTGATATAAATTTGCGTCTTTCGGAAAACCAATACCTGCTATAGCTATATCAGCCTGCTCTTCAATTTCTACCTGGTAGACTTTTTTAGCAATTTCAATACCCTGATAATAGGCCTCTTTAAAACAACCGGCTACAACCCCAGCTATTTCTCCTTTATCATTCAAAATAGCATTAAGTATAAATCCCAACCCAGCCATTTCGGCTATTTCCATTGCATTTTCGTGAAATATGTTCTCGCATATATTGCCAATTTGTGTATTTGGGTGATCAAAAACTTCAGGCCTATGCTGAAACATAATTGTTTCTTCTCCGGCAACTCCAATTGCAATACTTTTTCTACCCCCACTAAATCCGGCATAAAAATGAGGTTCAATTACTCCTGTGCTGATAAGCAAATCAGCATTTGCTGCAATCCTATTAATCCACACAGGGCAGCCAAAGCTAGTTTTACCTAAAAATAACTGCTCACTTTTCTCATTACCTACGTGATTGATAATCTTATATCTTTCAACAATATCTTTATTTAGCCGCTCAATTAGCTCATTCTTAGTATTTGGTCTATGAAGACCTGTCGCAATAAGAATTTTTATATGCTCAGGTTTAACTTTTGCTTTTTCTAGCTCAGTTAATATAGCCGGAACCAATAAGTGATCAGGAGTCGGCCTAGTAATATCTGTAATGACAATAACTACACGTTTTTTTCCTCTCGCTAATTCTATTAGAGGTTTACTATTAGTTGGATTTACCAACACATCTCTAATTGCTTTGGCAGGGTTATCTAAAATCTGAATAACTTGCGGTTTAAGTACTCCTAACAAGTTTTCATCCGGTATTGCAAGTTCTATTTCTCTTTTATTTAACGGAATTTTTACAATTGCCATATCATTACTCCTCTAATTAAAACTCTCATTTAATATATAAAAGGGGAGAGTTTTTCTCCCCTCTACACCCATCCGTTCCTTAAAAACAATTAGACTTGTCAGCACATCTGATGTTCTGTACGATTGATAATTTCATTTTGAAGGTCCGGACTCAGCTCAGTAAAATATGCACTGTATCCAGCTACTCTTACAATTAAATTGCGATATTTTTCAGGCTCCTTTTGCGCTTTTATCAAAGTGTCTTTGTTAATAACTGCAAATTGAATATGCCACAGTTTCAAATCTACAAATGTCCTAATAAATGCCATTAAATCTCGAGTTCCTTTTTCTCCCGTTAAAATCTGAGGACTAATTTTAATATTTGTCAAGCGAGATAGACTATTATTATATAAATTGCTTTTTGCCTTAGCTATTGATAGTAAAGTTACCAAGGGACCTTCCGTGTCACGACCTTGCGTTGGTGAGATGCCCTCTGACAAAGCTTCCCCAGCTTTTCTACCATTTGGTGTAGCATTCATTTTACGCCCCATCGCGACATGAGTAGTGACTGGAACATGCTTTAAATTCTGAGGGCCGTTAGGTGTTCTGTATCTTCTGACAACATCACAAATTATTTCATCCGCTTGACGAGCAACCTCAGTGGCAAAATCATCATTGTTTCCATACTGAGGTGCATTCAGCAGTATTTGTCTTAGCCTTTCATGGCCTTCAAAATTTGCTTCTAAAGCTTTTTTTAATTCATCTAAGGTAATTTTCTTTTCTTCAAATATTAATTTTTTTATCGCAGCCAAAGATTCCACAACAGTACCAAATCCTATTACACTTAAATTTCCTGTATCTTTGGATAAGCCATGCCCACGGATTGGTTGATGGATATCAGTTAAAGATTCCACACAAGCATCATTTAGCATTGACATAAAAGGTGCTGCAAGGCATGCTGCATTTGATATTTCCAAAGCCGCTTGACGTTTATAGTAATGCTGCACTAAGAAATCCCATGCTTCCGTAAAGTTTTGCAACAAATCCTCATAAGTCTTAATATCAGTTGCTTTTATTGAGGGTGCCATTAACTTTTTCTTTGTACCATCAATATCAACAACACCGTCATTCATTGCCATTTCTAATGCAGCCGGTGTATTAAGATTACAGCCGACAGCCATATATGTGTCAATATCAAGTAATCGAACCTCAGTACAACCACAGGGAACATAATCTCTAACTTCCTGAATAGAAACACCATTTTGCAAAATAAACGGAATTATTTCTTCATCATTTAAAAGTTTGGGGAAACCTGTGCCTTCTTTGATTAATTCTACAATTGCACGAAGGAGTCTATCGGGTGTTCGAGAATGTACACGAACAGACAAATCAGGATAATGTAACGGGAATTCTTTTTTTGATCTAAGAATTAAGTAGGTTAATTCATTTGTAGCATCATGCCCATCTTTTGTTTGTCCACCAAGGACTGTCTGCTCAAAGTGACAATAACCTTCAAAATAATTCTGTGTAGCAGTTATATTAAATGGTACATAGTTAGCTATTTTAAACCATAGACATTCCATTAATTCCAAGGCTCTTTCTTCATCTATAACCCCAGCCTGATAATCCTTGTTAAAAGTTGAATACATATATTGATCAAAGCGCCCTAAAGAAATAACACCCACAGTAGGTTGTTCTAATTTATAAGCAGTTTGCACAAACCACTGACATTGTAATGCTTCCCAGAAACTACGCGCAGGATGGGCAGGTACCCTTTCACAATTTCGGGCAATCATTTCCAGTTCCTCTTTGCGCTTAGGGTCCTTTTCTTTCAGGGCCAACTGCCTGGCTTTGTTTGCATAGCGAGTAGCATAACCCATTATTCCATCACAAACAATAATTGCTGATTGTAAAAATGCCATTTTCGAATAATCACTGTCAGGAACTTTATTTAAACGCTCCTGCATTTCTTTCTTAATTTCCAAAATTCCTTTGTCAATTACTTTTTTGTAATTACCAGCCCAATTCAAAGTAGTATTTATATTGGCGTTATCTTGTAATAGTCCAGCCGAGCCCCAATTATCATTACCATAAATAACTTCTCTGGTATCTGGAGGTAGCATCGCAAGATATCTTTCATGTGCACTTTTACCCTTCCAATAGGGTATAACCTTTTCTTTTATGACTTGAATATCTTCATCACTTATTTGAAAAGCTTTGCTTTTTTGAGCTCCTCTTAAAGCTTTTTCAAACCAAGGACCACGAACTTCTGGAAAAAGAATTGAATGTCTTCCGGCACCACCACAAGTACCAACTATTAATTCATTATCTTCGATAACTACATCAATATGATTAAGAACGTAGTTTAAAGCTTTAGCCCTCCTGATATTCATAGGATAATTTTCTGTTTGCGACATAGATTCGGTAAAAAGAACAGCTCTTTGGATATCAATTCTCGGGATTTGATCCCTAAAATTAGAAAGGAAACCATTAATCCGTTGTCTTGGACTCAGTTGTCCTGCTCCACTTTCAATTCTTTTTTCCTG
Organism: Clostridiaceae bacterium BRH_c20a; assembly: GCA_000961765.1. Lineage (GTDB taxonomy): Bacteria > Bacillota > Peptococcia > Peptococcales > BICA1-8 > BICA1-8. The sequence continues at coordinate 11,320 of LADT01000014.1, forward strand.
TTCAGTCAAACAACAAGCGTTCATGGCCATAAACTTCCTCCTTCATTATATTTATTTTTTTGCTACAAAATTTAATAAAAACTATTCTTTTTATTAAAGAAAAGACCCAATAAAGCACATGTAATAATACATATGCTTTATTGGGTCTTAACTTGTTTACCGACATCAATCTCTAAAATTGACACCTGCAAGCCATCCCTAAATATATTCAATCATCAAAACTTATAAATACTTTGCATTTTGAATGAATGCCACCAAGATACTGTTTGTGTTAATCTAAATTTAAAGCTCTTTCCTTGTACCTTTCTACAGCATTTTTTATAGCCCGTATTAACGCACCAGTAGTAGAGAGGCATATCTTTTCTTTAATCTCTTTAAATAGAGGTTCTAAGGAATCATTTAAACAGTATCCATTAACTAATTCTTCTAAACAAGCTTGTGTTAATGGCGATAATAGATTAAAATTAGTTTCTACTATACAATTGGTTTCAGTATCAATAAGAAGTTGAACAGTCATAGTCTGATATACAGTTACCTCTTTTGGCGGTTTAGCACTACCCCCAACTAAGATGCGGCCATCCATTCTTTTCATTGATTCTTCACCTTATATTCTAAATTTTATTAAAATTATAGCATACCCCCTTAAGGAAATAAAGTTCTAACTAAAAAAGCTTCTTATAGTCCTTATACCTTTTTCCGAAGGTTTAACATTTTTCGAATTCGCTGATTCAATTCATAAATCGGTTCTTTTTCAAGCGATCCAATACCTTCTAATTTATATGTCATTCCAAGTTGCAGATATTTTGAACTTCCATATCCATGATAAGGCAATAGTTCATAATCATTCAAATTATCTAGTCCATCTAGAAACTTAACTATATTAATAATATCCTTCTCTTGATTATTAATATTTGGTATAACAGGTGTACGAACAATAATTTCAATATCAGGAAATTTTTCAGTTAATTTTTTAATGTTTTGTAAAATAACTGAATTATCAACACCTGTATAATTATTATGCTTTTGTTTATTCAATATTTTGATATCATAAAAAATTAAATTACACCACCTCGCTACCTGTTCGAGCCTCTCCCAAGGAGCATATCCAGTAGTTTCAATAGCTGTATGAACTCCCACAGTTTTATATTTCTTTAATAAGGCGGTTACAAAGTCCGCCTGTAATAAAGGTTCTCCACCACTGATTGTGACACCTCCGTTTGACCTCCATGTATCTGTCTGGTTTTGGGTTTTTTTAAAAACTTCATCAACTGTCATATCTGTTCCAAAAACGTGCAAAGCTTTAGAACAACAAATATTTACACATTTCAGACAATTAATACACTTACTTCTATCCATCTCAATATTATTTTTTCCATTAATAGTAAATACCTCTTGAGCACATTCCTTAACACAGTAGCCACATGATTCTACACCTATACATCTCTTGCTATTATATGCTAATTGGAAACTCGGTGACTGCGTTTCTGGATTGGAACACCAAATACATTTTAATGGACATCCCTTCATGAAAACCAAATCACGAATGCCAGGTCCATCGTGAACAGAATATTTTTGAATATTAACAATACGTCCTGTAAGTTCTTTCATAACCATCACCCCAACTTTTTTTAAACTCAACTCTACTGAACTTTTTTTAATTAAAACAATTAAATTCAATACAATTATTTAGTTAGAAAAACTAAAAAAGCTCAAATATGCGCCTAATTATTTTCTCATAACGCACATTTGAGCTTTGACTTATTTTATAGCATCGATGCCTATACATCCTTGCCAGTAAGTCCCTCAAATTATTATTTTTTATTAAATTCATTATATTGTGGGTTTCTTGTTTTGTCAATTTCTACGAACCTGAGAAACCTTAAATTACAAACAATATAAGATCAAACAACTAATCTCACCCAATTATATCTTTATATATACTATCATACTACATTAAACCCAAGCGAGGCCACAGGGTCAATGCCATGCCACCATAAACAATTGCCGATACCAAACTCATAAAAACCCCTGCAGTTACGAGGTCTTTTGCCTTGTAATAACCAAAACTGTAGGTAATAATATTTGGTACAGTCTCTATTGTTAAAATAAAACCTAGAAGGCTTGATAATCCGCCAACCATTGCAAAAACTAATGGATTTATGCTTAGTTGTTGGCAGAATTGAATAACTAAAGGTACCATTAATGCAGCAACTACCGATGAGTTGGCTACAAACAGATGTAATACATGTGCCAAAATGACAATACTAAAAACAGCCAAGAAAGGCACAGTAAATAAAACTGCTAACCATTCCCACTTAATTAAAATGCTACTTATATCACTTATTGCGCTACTTTGACTAATTATTGACATTGTTGATAATACACCGCCAATAAAGATTACTGATTGCCAATCAATTTTAAGCAACTTGTTCCAAGAAGTAAAACCTGGACCAGGGAAACACATCAAAATAGGACAAAGTAAAGCTGGTACTGATGTCGGAAACCCGTGCCAAACCTGTGTCATCCATAGTAACACTGTTACAGTCAAAATTAAAATACACTTAAACTCTTCATTAGTTAATTTTCCAAGCTCGGCTAGATCTTTTCTAACTACCTCTATGCCTCCCGGAATTTCTTTCACCTCCGGCGGCAAAAGGCGAAGAAGAATTAACCAAGCACAAAACAATAATATAATTGAAGCTGGCAAGAAATGAACCAACCACTGAAAATAGGTAATTGATACTCCTAGGTACATCTTAATAAGATCTACCGTAATAATATTTATTAAAGCACTAGGCATAATTCCAACAGAACTAATCAGGGCACTATAAGCCAGCGTTAAGAATAGCAGTGCTTTAATATTTGTACTTTTTGGCAATTCACCTAATCTGTCTATAATTGCCATTACGGGTGGTACGAGTAAAAAAATTTTTACAGAACTACCTGGTATAAAAAAACTAAAAACAAACATGGCTACTATAATACCCGCCAAAACTCCCGGTATAGTACTCCCGAATCGTACTAAAAGTATATATGCGAGACGTTTGCCCAGTAGTGTTTCATTAACCCCTTGCGCCATCATATATCCACCAAGACATAAAAATACACCATTAGATGCAAAGCCACTTACTGCTTCCTCAAACGTGGCAATGCGCGAAAAAACAAAACCTAATAACAAAATAATAGAAGTCATTGATACCGGAATAGGCTCCATTACCCATAGGACAATAGCCATGCCAATTAGTCCAAAAACAATTCTTATCTGTGGAGAAAAACTATCCGGCAAAAACACCATTACTGCTATTAATATAATTATTGCTAGGATAAATGCCAGAAAAACGAACCGAAAAGATTTATTATTATTTTCCATTTCAAGTGCCTCCAATCAAACAACAAGAAAAACCATAATAGAGTCTTTAATGATAAGTAAAAAACTCGATACACCTATTAGTACATCGAGCCTTTTACTTACTTAAATATAGCCATTTAAAAAAGGGGGGCAGTAGAACTTTTTTGCTATTTACTTTATTCTTACAGTCCTGCGAAAGCAAGAAGCTTTTTGTATGCTTCAAATTCCCATTCGAGATATTTAACTAAATCCTCAGTATTCATGTAGTTAACCGTTGAACCCGTACTTTCCATATATTCAGGATATTCTTTACTTTCCACAGCTGCTTTTAACATATCATGCAGTTTCTTCACCACTTCAGGAGGAGTACCTTTAGGAGCATAAAATGCCCTTACTGCCTGAGCCGTTATATCCGGATAACCTAATTCAACCATAGTAGGTGCATCCGGTCCTAACGCACTTCTATCTCTTCCCAGTGAAACAAGTACCTTGAACTCGCCAGTTTTCAAACCAGATAAGGCTTCATTAGGCGCAATAGCTATCGCATCTACTTGTTTTCCCAAAAGAGCCGGTGCCGCGGGAGCTCCACCTGTCCCACTTGGAATAATATTCAGATCTAGATTCAGGGCATTTTTCATAGCCAACGCCCCTACTTGCCAGAGCCCACCTGCAGCACCTGTCTGAACTTTCAATCTTTTTTCTTTAGCTGCAGCAATAAAATCCTCCAGTGTATTCCAACCGGAATCGCTGCGCACTATTAGTGCAGCTGGGTCAGTATTAACTGCAATAATTGGCTCAAAATTTTCATAGTTTAGTTCAGTATGCCCCATATGTTTGAGAACAGAAATATTTGAAGTAATAAACAATAAATTGTAACCATCAGGGGTAGATTTGGCTATATTCCCCATAGCTAGTGCACCAGCACCACCAATATCATTTGTACAAACCCAGTTTACTCCGGAATTCTTTTCAGCTAATCCAGCTAATATTCTACCTACTTGATCAGTACCCCCACCGGCGCCAAATGGTATAGAAATGTTTATATTTCTTTTAGGAAAATCAACTTCTTTTTTTTCTTCTACTTGTTTATTCTCTGGTGCTTTTTCTTTTTCTTGGACGTTATTATCTTGAGTATTACCACAAGCTGCTATAAAGACTAAGCCTATTATCAAAATAATACTTAATAATAAAGATTTTTTTAGAACCTTAGACATTCTATATACCTCCTTTTTTAGAAACCTTTTTCCTGCAAAGTGAACCCACCTAGAATTATGCCCCCCACATAACATCTTTGAAAGCTAAGTTCAAAGTGCTATCAACCTCCTCTCACATTGTTACTTCTATACTATTATTTCTTAGCTCAGTCATTTACCGCAATATCTTTTAAACTTTTGTTTTTTATTTTAGGTGCTATAAACATGAGTAATAAAATAATCCACAAAACCGCACTAATAGGTCTGGTAAATAGTTGAAGTATATCACCTTCAGCTAATTGCAAAGCAATCCTTAAATTCAATTCAAATATCGGCCCAAGAACAATTCCCAAAATCATCGGAGCTATGGGGAATTGATTTTTTCTCATGTAATATCCTATTACCCCAAATATTAACATAACCATTACATCAAATAATCGATTTGCATAAGCAAAGGAACCCACTATACAAAATAGACTGATTATTGGCATAAGTAAATTTTTAGGAACTGTAATAGCTTTCGCAAAAACTTTCGCACACGACATCCCTAAAATTATTAAATATAAATGGGCAACTAGCAAACCAAAGTATAGCGCATAAATAATTTCAGGATTATCTCTATAAAGCAATGGACCAGGTGTTAAGTTATGAATCATAAATGCACCAATAAGAATTGCCGTTATTGCATCTCCCGGAATTCCCAATGTTAAAAGAGGAATAAACGCCCCCCCTATAGCAGAGTTATTTGCCGATTCGGGAGCTGCTATTCCCTCAGGGATTCCTGTGCCAAATTTTTCAGGATATTTTGAAATTCTTTTGGCTTCGTTATAACCAAGGATAGACCCAATTGCACCGCCAGCTCCGGGTAGGGCTCCAATAAAAGTTCCGATTCCAGCACTACGTAGAACAACCTTCCAGATTACCTTTATATCTTTTAAAGTTGGCCAAAGTCGACCAATTTTTTGAGTAGCCGTTACTCCCTGCATCTCTTTTGTAGTAAGCTGAGTTAAAACCTCCGCAATACCAAAAAGTCCAATCATAATAGGAATATAGGAAATCCCTGCAAATAACTCCTGTGAACCATAGGTAAATCGAGGGACACCTATTATAGGATCCATCCCTATACAAACTACAAATAGACCGAGCCCAGCAGATATAAAGCCCCTGACAAGAGATCCTTGCGAAAGTGCAGCTACAACACTTAGTCCAAAACAGCAAAGCGCAAAGTATTCCGCCGCTCCAAACTTAAGTGCAAACCTCGCAAGAAAAGGAGCTACGGTCAATAGGACACAAACTCCAAACATACCTCCAAAAAATGAAGAAACCGTTGCTAAGCCGAGTGCTCTCCCAGCTTCACCCCTTACTGCCATTGGGTTTCCATCTAGTGCAGTCATTAATGCCGATGGGGTCCCCGGAATGTTTAGCAATACAGCAGATATAGATCCACCATATATACCACCTATATATATTCCGGTTAACATCATCAAACCATTGATAGCTGACAAAGAAAAGGTAAATGGTGTAAGGATGGCTATTGCCATGGTTGCTGTTAAACCCGGTATCGCACCAACTATGATTCCAAAGAACATTCCAAGAAGACATAATATTAGTGCTTCCGGGGTGAAAGCCAAGCTGAAACCCGCTAATATATCTGGATTCATAGCAATCTCCTTTCAAATTCTTAAAATATTAAAGATACGGAATAAACTTACCATGCGGAAAAGGAACACGTAAAAGAACCGCAAAAACATATCCTATGATACCTACAGTAACCAGAGAAATTATTGCTGCCTGCCATAATTTAACTGCTCTGAGTGCAATAAATAGGCTAACCAAAAAAACAAAACTTGTAATATAAAAACCAAACAAAACAATCAGATACCGATAGACAATAATAGAAGCTATAACACCTATCAGCCATATAGACTCGGTCGATATTATTTTCTGCAAAAAGCCGGAACTAAAATTAGTAGTTTTATGTATTTTGGCGGTATTTTCATTTTGCCGAATTGTTTGGTATAAAAATACTATAGAACATATCAATAAAAAAACACCCACCAACCCCGGGACAAGACCCGGAGTTACCATATCTATAGCTTCCGCAAGACCCTTAAGATGGTACGAATAATAAATTACATATAAACTGAAAAATATTAATACTATAGCAATAACGGAATCTTTTTTTAAAAGTTTATGAATCAACAAAATCACCTCTAAACATATTTGTATCGCGAGTGAATTTTTTTACTAATAAAGTATTATTTCGAGATATCCAATTTAGTTTCCAGGAACTGTTTATCTTGGTACTAAAGAACCTTTGATAAAATTAGATGCTTCAATTTCACCGGCTGCCATTTTGAGGGCTTTCTCCACATCTTCAAAACCAAACTCATGGGTGATTATTTCTTCAAAGGGATACTTATGTGACTGAGCTAATTTAATTCCCTTCAGCACTGACTGATAGTCATAACTATAAGCTCCATGAATCTTTATCTCCTTCCAAGCAATCTCATCTGATACAATATTTATTGTTTTTCCACCATTTATACCTGCCAAAACAACAGTCCCTAATGCTTTTACCAGATTAATAGACATTTCAGTAGCACTTGCGGCACCAGTAACATCTACTACTAGATCAGCCATTTTTCCATCAGTAATCTCTTCTACCACTTTAACTGCATTATTTTTCTCTACATTTATTAGATAGTCAGCGCCCATTCTTTTTGCTACCTCAAACCTGTAGTCATCTCTGGATAAACCTGTTGCAATAATTTTTTGAGCACCCAACTCTTTCGCCGCAGCAATAGATACAAGCCCTTGAGCCCCAACTCCCTGAATAACTACAGTATCACCCATGGAAACACCACCAACACTTTCAACCCATCTAATTCCATTACTTATTACAGAACAGATTAGTGATGCTACTTCCGGATTGAGGTCAGTTATTTTATGTACAACCGCATTAGGATGAAGATACATGAATTCCGAATAAGCACCCCATAAATAAGGTGGTACATTTGATGATACTTTGCAACCATAACCTAATGAACTTTTACACAACCTATGTTTTCCGGATAAACACATTTCACAATGACCGCAACCAAATGACGTTTCTACAATAACAGTATCACCTTCAACTACTCCCCATCTTTTTGATGCTCTGTCACCAATCTCATCAATCGTCCCAACCATTTCGTGTCCCAAAATCAAAGGGAAATTCCTGCGCCGTTCTACCTCTCCACGAAAAAAATGAGGATCTGATGCACATATGCCTGTTTTAATAACTTTCAGCAAAGCATCGTCTTCACTAATAGCTGGGCGCGGGAACTTTTTCATCCTTATTTTCCCGGGTTCTTCTACTACCAATGCTCTAATTTGTTGCATTTTGGATTTCCTCCTTTCGTATTTATATAGCCTCTCGGAAATTCGAGAGTTTTGTGGTTCAAAGCACTTGACCTTGACCAACTTTTTATTACACAAATTTCCATAACAAAAAATTAAGCACTTGGGAACCTGACCAACAATTTCAAATCCCATCAATACGAGCTTTTGCAGAAAATCTTTAAGGAGTGCTTGTCGTCCCCTCCGCCAAGTTGGGACCTTTAAAATGTTAAGCTAGCCTTTACAGAAAGTTGATTTGCGATTGCCAATAAATGAGAGTCTATAATTATAGTCCCCGTAAGCATAGCGACCCTGAGGCTTCCTGGGTCTGGGACAGTTATTGGGAAGAGTATTTGTATTGAAGATTTTCATGATATAGCTTTTCATATACCTTGAGGATACTCGAGGAATCCTTTTCCCCGAACCCCATAGCTATCGCAAGTTGTTGCATCTGCATAGCTATAGAGGGAAATAAAGATACTCCTTTTTCATCCTGAGCCATTTTAAGAATCAAACCCAAATCCTTATGCGCTATATTAACTGTAGCCTTTAAGTCAAAGGTTCCATTCGCAATTCCAGGCGCTCTATTGTTAAGAATGTAACTATAAGCTGAACCTTTTAGTAATATTTCTAGTAGTAAATCAGTTTGTAATCCTCCTTTTTTGGCCAATGCCAAGGCTTCACACGCTACAACGAGATTAACGTGTGAAATATAATTATTTATCAACTTAGCTTTCGCCCCAGTACCTATTGAACCAACATGATAAATATCTGATCCAATAACCGAAAAAATATCTTGGCAATTTTCATATAATTGTTTTTCTCCACCTACTAGGATCAGTAATGTTCCTGCTTTTGCCCCACCTGGTCCACGAATAACAGGAGCTTCAAGATATCCAACTTGTCTCTCTTTTAAGGTGCGCTCCATTTCAATAGATGTTTGCGGAGCAACTGTCGTCATGTCAACAACTATACTATCCGACTTTAAGCCGTTTATTAAACCATTAGACCCAAGTATAATGTCCTTTAATGCTTCATCATTTAATACGATAGTAAATACATAATCAACTTGTTCAGCTAACTCTTTAGGACTTTCGACTATATTTGCCCCTAATTCCGCCAATTGAAGCGCTTTTGACTTTGTTCTGTTATAAACAGTAACTTCATAACCCGCTTTAATTAAATTAATGGCGATAGGTTGCCCCATCATACCTAAACCTATAAAACCAATCCTCTTCTTTACACTTTTCACCATACGACCTCCTAATCCCGGCCAAATTTCTATTAATTCCCTGATTTTGGAATTATGTTTTCCATTATTACTTAGCATGTATTCCGTTTTATTTATTATATTCTTTACATTTTGAATTTTTCCTTCTTAATTTATGGAGGAAGTTGTAAATTAATTCAATTATTTGATGCCTAATGTTAATTTACTTAACTCTATATATAAAACAGGAAGTCCTTTTCTTAATGAACCAAAAATTCTTTCACTATAAAGCAAAATTTATTAAAACAATGTACTAAATAGCTAGAATCTCTCAAGTATTTTTAATAGCATCGTCTATTTGTTAAGGATTTTTATATCTCAATACTACAAAAGATATCGCAATATAAACGGCATAAAGCATTTCGAAAAAGTAGTAATCCAAATGCAAAATTGTACATTCTAGTCGTAGCTAGCTAACAAACAATGAATGTCTTTCGAGTTAGGTATATAGAAAAAGCATCTTACAATATATGCATCTGGCTACTTTGGAAGCAAGTAATAAATGGAATAAACCAATAAAGAATTGGCACAGTTGTATTTCTCAGCCTGTATTACAATTATGAAATAAGAATGCAAATGGAGCTAGAAATATAAACAGGGACTCTACCCCCGAACCCCCGGAGTTTATCGCTTATCAAAAGTTCAACATTATCTAAAGTTGAGAGCATTTACCTTGCCATTAAAGCAAAGTTATAGAACTCAACTTTAGATAACATATTGCTTTATTGTAAAGACTTTAAGAATTTAAGCATAGCAGACTTCTCACTGTCACTGTAATATTCCTTATCCCCAGTTAGGTCGGATGACGCTTTGCTGATGGCATTTCTCACAACTTCTGGGTTATTCTTAGCATATCGCTCGGTTGTTACAACAGACGAGTGGCCAAGGAAATCACGAATGTAATAGATATTAGCTCCGCCCTGAATCAAGTGGCTGGCTTTGGTACTTCGCAGTAGGTGCGGAGAAATAGCCATGCGGAACATGTCTGGATGAAATTGCTTTCCCATTTCAACATACTTCTTGAGGATATATGCAACTCCGACGGTAGTCAATTTATCATGGCTACGGTTCTGAAAGAGGAATTGGTTAATCGTGATTTGGCTTTCCTTTATATACTTCTGCAGCATATCCGCAGTTTTGGGAGAAATCGGAACAACCCTTGTTTTGCTTCCTTTTCCAAACAGCTTGACAGTTGGCGTTTTTCCAAAGGAAACATCTCCGGCTTTGAGTTCAACCAATTCACCGGCACGTGCGGCTGTATCATATAGAAGCAATAAAAGCACAAGATCTCTTCTTCCATGCCTAGTTTTAATATTGGGCATGGAGAACATCACTTCCATCTCCTCTGCGGTTAAATATTTAGGCGGAACTGTCGGAGTTTTCTTTTCGGGTATTGACATAATGTCGCGGCATAGGACGGTGTAGATAACAGATTCCGACTGTATGTACTGGAATAGCGATTTGAGTCCGGACAGGCGTTGGTTTCTCGACGCAGCGCAATTGTTCCGCTTCGCTTCTAACCAGAGTAAAAAGTTTTTAATCAGGTGCTTATCTATTCTATCCAGCGTCAGTTTCTCATATGGAATTCCCTCCTCGCTTTTACAATACTCAAAGAACAACATTAGAGAGCGACTGTAAGAGGAGATAGTATTTTGACTCAACCCTCTTTGCAGCGGTAGGTATTTCATAAAGTAGGAATAGATATAGTCTGCGAAGTCGGGTTTAGACATCAAAGATCACCTCCGGCACACAGGTGTCCACAACAGAGGCTCCTGCTACGATTAGATTGTAGAAATCAAATTCTGGTAAATGAATGTACCTTTCCGTATCCTTGATGTTTGTATGTCCCGCATAGGCCGCAATGATAGGCAAAGCTGTGTACAGATCAAGTTCCAGTTCCCCGGTTAGTCTCGCATATGAATGAACAATAAATGAATGCCGCATATCATATGCTCTGGCTTTAGAACCTGATCCATCATTCAAACCAGCAGCTTTCCAGATTTTATTGAAATTCCGTGCTATGGTTCCGCACTGGTAACAAGTATTTAATTTTGCCGGAAAGAAATACATTCTATCCGGCAATATGTTGTCTACAATGGCATCATATTTTATATATAGCGACAAAAGGTCTTCCGGAAGAAATATTCTACGGTCTTTGAGACCTTTTGAATACAATATATCGATATAGCCACTGTTAAGGTTAACATTTTCCCGCTTAAGCAACCGAGCTTCACATGTCCTCACTCCACAACAGAAAAGTAATCTGTAGAGCATTGGGAGGACAAGATGGCGGACGATGTTTTCCTTGCGGGGGCAAAGCGTGTCGCAGGCATTAAAAAACCTTACGATTTCATCGTCTGTGAAAAAATGAGGTATTGTCCGGATCTGCTTTTGGCAGACCTTTTTGGGAATGACATACGCATCGGAATATCCCGATGACTGAAGGAATTTCCCGAACTCACGAATTGGCGCCACACGCACGTGCTGGGTGTTTGGACATTCCGTATCTTTGAGGATTGCCCAGCGTTTAATAATTTCTTTTAAGGAAGCACCTTCTAATTCGTTTTCTGCAAAGTACCGATCAAACTCATGAAGATAGAATTCACTCGTTTGATACTTCCATCCTAATGAATGTTTGAATTCCACAAACGATTCTATGTAAGGTGCCAGGCTGCTAACATATGCATTTTTCATTAGCGTAACCCTCCCACCTTCATAGGGATGGCCGAGAGAGTTAATGCACAGTCACGCAGGTTTTTTTCTTCAGTAGTTAAGTAAATGTCTGCTGAATTTGGATTGACATGCCCAAGTGTCAAAGAAATAGTTTGTACGGCTACCCCCTTTTTCAGCATTTTTGATGCTACATGGTGCCTCAGGAGGCGGGTTCCTTTAAGTTCATTCCCAAGCCTTACGCCTGCACGTGAGAAAACATTTCTGACTACGGCGTAACTGCTCGCATGTTCTTTCAGTGGTCTATGCGGTGCTTTACAGGATAGAAATACATACGGTAAATCAGTTTTAGGACGGTCATTAACAATATATCTTGCCAGCGCATTACCGATGGCTGGAAGAAGCGGTAAAACCAAAGGTTCATTAGTCTTTCTCTGGTTGATGCTGATTAAATCACATTGCCAATCAATATCATTTAACTTTAGATTCAATATGTCAACGGATCTCAGACCGGTGAGTAGCGCCAGTACCATTATTGCTTTATCCCTTGAGGATACAGCATCTGTTTTTAATTCATCCCAGACAGCTTGCTCTTCCTCCTGCGTCAATACAGGAATAATTGTCCGTTTTCTTAACAATCTATCAGGAACTGCCGTAAGGAGTTTGTCTCCGCCTTCTGCAAATCTTAGAAATGACCTAAGCCCGGCAGCTGCCGTTCGAAGACTCCCAGAGTCCCAAGTCTTCCTTAAATCACAGAAGAATTCATGGATTAGTTCCAGAGGAATTGTTCTTAAACATGTATAACCAAGCCGTTCAACAAAGATAAGGAACTTGCAGGAAATATTTCTGTAAGAATTAACTGTGTTGTTACTCTTCCGCTCTGCCCTAAGATACTCCAGGAATTCCGCATGAATGTTTTGAAATTCAATGGTTACAGGCTTGTCGACTTTACTTTCTACACAGGGTTTCCAGCCAACATAGCCTTTTTCCTCGCATTCTCTTAGCTTTCTTATACAGGAACTGTGCAGGAGTTTACGCAGATGACAGTACTCTCCAGTTTTTACATTTGCCGAATCATTTTCGAAATTATCAGCTAGAACATCACTAAATGTGTCTATCTGCATGACCGCTGCAGCCCTTAACAATCTGCCATATGCACGCTTAAATATGCGAATCGTGGATTGACAATAACCTGCCTTTCTAAGCTCTTCAAGAACTTTTTCTACACTCATTTCCAAAGCCGTTTTCTTTTCCATAATGGTTCCTCCCGTAGCATAGTTTTCGACATAAGTCTATCCCTATTTTATAGGAAGGATCTTGGGAGTTAGGGCAATATACTATACCGAAAAACTTATTAGAGAGGGTTTATTTAGGCGCTACTAACAATGTTTCTCGGCATAGTGTATTTTTCGGTATAGTCAACATAGACAATCTTAGGAATGCCTCTGCGAATCAAAGCTTCCTTAAAGACAGCTTTTAAAGAATCAAATTTCTCAGAGAAGAAGAACTGGGCAAAAGGCACTACCCGAGAACAATCATCAATAAAGGCAAAAAGATTAGTTCTAAGCTTTTTACCATCAACAATTAAGTAGTGTCCAACAGACATATCACCTTGCCAAAGGGTATTAACCGTATCATAGGCAAAACGCTTTCGCTCAGGAGCTTTAGAAACTTCCTTGCCTATCATACACTGTTTCTTTAATAGCCTGTAAACGGTAGTATAGGATACTTCCTTAGGTAAGATTTCACCCTTATCTACCAATTGATCATAAAACACAGAAACAGGCAATCCCCGTTCCTCTTTTCTTAAGGCGAGTAAATGCTCCTCAAATTCCCGGCTAAGTTTTCTGGATTGACCACGATCCGAGCGTCTCTTAGGTTTCAAACCATCAAAACCTTCCCGTCGATAATCCAAAAGCCAGCAGGAAAGAGTCTTGGGGGTAAATTCTTTCGGACCATAGTAAGGAACCTGATGAATTTGGGAACATATCTCTGCTAGATAATCCTTTTGGCAATTGACTTGTCCATTTAAAATGGGGGCAATAAGTCTGTAACGGAAGAAAGCAATATTCTCACGATCCTTTTCAGTCATTTAAAATCCCTCCTTGTACTAGGAGGCTAACCGGTTAACCTATCATTTCAATTTTAAAAGGATAAAGAGAATATATCTATGCAAAAGGTTTGTGGAAATAGTTAAATCTTTTTTGAAGGTCGGGGCTATGGTACAATTAAAGTGCCATAAAGTTGTATGAGAAATGTCCCCTGGACCTTCTTACGAAGGTTGCTTTCCCCAAAGCGAGGATCATTCTTAACAATTTTGTGGCCTTTTCTTTTGCATTTTTAGGCAAGATACCCCTAAATCCATCATCTCGGAAAAACATCTCTATCTGGGTTAATCGATTTAGAAATCGCTTGCGGTAAAATAGTGACAATTGATGATAGCCGCTAATTTTCCTTTTAATCATTAAACTCTCCAACTTCTCAAAGATAACGTTAACTGTGTATTGAAAGTATGCTAAAAGAAAAGTTGGCAAGATAGAGAGCGTTTGCTTACAGGAAGGGCATTTCAGCCGACAAATAGGTATTCTGAACTGGTCTTCCTCAATAGCATTACGCCAATAAAAACCATGCCGGTGCAATCTGATTCGACCCTTACAATGAGGGCATTGGTTAATTACAGGAAAGTCGTTTTTCTTGCCCCGGGCTTCATATTCCTTAACAGAAGTACCAAAGTCATGATAGATAAACAAAAAAATCACCCTTAAACATTTTGAAAATATTTTATCAAAATGTAGGGGCATCAAAATATGAATTGGCTGTTTGAATTTGAAAAAAATTCTTCCATTCGGGAGGGGATAATGAGCAAGGCGACACTCACAAAAGGCTCACAAATTTTAAACCGATTAATCATATTTCTTTTGTTCAAATATCTTCTTAAGTAATATAAAAATAAAGCCTCTAGCAGATATTATTTATTAATATGTCATGCGGTGGAAGTCCTTTTCTAATTGTTAATACTTTAATTTTTATAACTATATTTTGATACATAATTGACAAATGCTGTATAAATATTAATAGCATGTGTTTATTATTTTAATTTTTTGCACATAATAATAACGTATTAAACCAGTTCGCAAACCACTCCATAACTACCATGGCGTGTGGTACATAACCACTTTTGCTGGTCGAGATGGAAATAAAAAAAGCGATAAATAATTGTATAATTATCTATCGCCTTGTATAAACCAGCAGTTGAGCACGCTGTAAGCCGGGTTCTGTCGTAGGATGATCATCTATCTGGGATGCTAGTTGCCTAACACCTCGTGCGACCTACCCGGGAACGGGACGGGCTATCCCATGTGTCCCCCTATCAGGTCTTGCTCCAGGTGGGGTTTACCTAGCTAGCTAGTCGCCTAGCTACTGGTGCGCTCTTACCGCACCGTTGCATCCTTACCTGCCGCCTAAAGCGGCGGGCGGTTTTTTTCTGTGGCACTTTCCTTGAGGTTGCCCTCACTGGTCGTTAACCAGCACCCTGCCCTATGGAGCCCGGACTTTCCTCAGACACAGCCTTGCGGCTTGTGCCCGCGATCATCTAGTTTACTCAACTGCTGTATTTAATTATCAAAGAAGCCTTAGCTTTTTATATCACAACCAAAATTTTATACTTTCTTTAATAACGACCGGAATATCAGTATATCATTGTTTACTACCTTCTACAACCGGAAACTATTGGATATCAAAATAGACAGTGAAAAAGTGTAACAGTGTAAAAGTGTAAAAGTTAAACCTTAATCTAGCGAAATAATATGGAGCGGAACCTCAACCTTAGCCTTATTTATAAAGTAGTTTCATCCCAGTTAATCAGAATCCTGCCGCACTGCTCACAGGTATATATATTATGCCCTTCATTAATATTTTTCAAGTGTAATATTGGAATCTCCACTCTGCACCCGGAGCATAATCCACTTTCCACCCTTGCTATACCTGCATTTTTAAATGACTTCTGTATTCTTTGGTATTTTTTTAATAAGTTTTCTTCCAGTAAATTTTCTAGCTCTCCCTGCTTTTTCATAGCAGATTCCTTAGCGTCTTCCAGTTGTTTTTTGTTTTTTTGGTAGGTTTTGACCCCTTTATAATAGGCCTTTTTTAAGTCTTCTAGTTGACCGGATATACGATTTAATAACTGAACCTTATCTTCTAGTTTATCCATATCTGCTAATACTAGATCCTCAAACTGGCTTGTTTGCTCCCTTAGTTGGTCAAGCTTCACCTTCATGCTCTCTAGTTCCTTAGGGTTATTACAGCTACCCTCATAGAGCTTTTGCTCTTGCACTACTCTTTTGGATTCCAAGTCAGCTAGGTCTCTTTCAATTTTTTTTGCACTTTTCTCTAACTTAGCAATATCATTTTGCTCTTTTTCTACAGCTGTCTCAATATCACTAATATTATTTTGCATCTCCTTAAGACTTATTACCAGCTCTCTTTGTTTTATTTCCTTGGAAATTCTCTCTAAATCCCGATCTACTACTTGAAGCTCCCATAAAGCTTTTAAATGCATAATTAATACCTCCTGAATTAGTTACTGGTGACTCATAATAAAAGGCAATGGTGTATGGTATGGTGTATGGTCTATAGTCGATGGTCCATAGTCTATTGTTAAATAATAGTATCTTGCTAAAATATAAAAAGGATAGGGCACCAAAAAAGTGTCCTATCCGTAATAAACCTTAAAAGGATTAGTATTAACTTGTGACTCAATAATTTCAATTTGTTTTATGTCTAAGCTATTACGCAAAAAATCAGCAACCACCTTTACGACGGGATGTTCAGTTGAAAAATGTCCGGCATCAATTAACGATAAACCCAAGCTTTCAGCCTCTTGAGCCTCATGATATTTGACATCACCTGTGATAAACACCTGAGCACCTTTTTCCACGGCTAGTTTTATTAAACTAGCACCGCTACCGCCGCATAAAGCCACATTTTTAATATTTTTATCAATATCGCCGACAAAGCGGATGTCGCTAATGTCTAGGACAGTTTTGACTTTTTCAATTAATTCAGCCATAGTCAATTCTTTCTCGTAGCTACCTAAACGCCCTAGACCGGAATATTTACCATTATTTTCCAGTGGATATAGGTCATATGCTACTTCTTCATATGGATGGGCCTTAATCATGGCAAGGAGAACCTGTTCAACCTTCTCTTGAGGTACTATTGTTTCAATTCGGTATTCCTCTACTTTTTCTAACTGACCCTGAGCACCTATATAAGGGTTTATTCCTTCTAAAGGTCTAAATGTCCCGGTACCGGAAAGTTGAAAAGTACAATTGGAATAATTACCAATATGCCCTGCACCTTTTTCACCCATAGCAGCTCGCACCTGGTCCTCAAAACCTGCGGGAACAAAGACAACAATCTTTATATATTGTTCTTTCCAACTAGGAAAAAGAATCTGGACATTGTTTAATTCAAGCTTCTTGGCAAGAATATCATTGACACCACCTATAGTGGAATCAAGATTAGTATGGGCACAATAAAGATTAATATTAGCCTGTATTAATAGTTGAATAATTCTCCCTTGCGGATTATCCCAGCGAATATTCTCTAAGGGGTTAAAGAAAGGAGTATGATGAACAATAAGTAAATCAACACCTTTACTTACAGCTTCTTCTACAACAGGCAAAGTTGCATCTAGGGTAACCATAACCTTTTTTATTATTGAATTAGGATCACCTATCTGAAGCCCTATTTTATCCCAGCTCTCAGCATGCTTAGGAGGGGCTAAGGTTTCCATAGTCCTTATTATATCTCTGCATCTAAGCGGCATTTTATCACCTGCCCTATCTTTTCCCACTTTTGTCTAATAGCTTCAGTCTTTTCTCTAGCATCTTGACTGCTGCCGTGCTCTAATTGTTGTAAAATTCCTTCGTCTCCTTTTTTCTGGCTCTTTAAGTAGTCTACCAGATGAAGCTGGAATTTTTCCACCAACTTAGGACCCAGAAATAAATAGATATCATTCTCTATTTTCATTTTTCCTGGTTCTAAAACTATTATCTCATAGAAGCGCTCATCTTCATAGACAATTTCTTCATCGATAATTTTCCAGTTATTATGTATCGCCCAGGCTCGCACAGATTCTGCACCGATATTTGGCTGTAATATCAAGCGCTGCAGCTGATTTAGGACCTGAGGACTTCGGAGTAAAATTTTCCTGATAGTTGCCCCTCCCATGCCAGCTATGATAACAGTCTGAGCTTCTCCCGGCTCTAAGGGTTCCAATCCATCTCCTAAGCGGACCGATATCCTATCAGCCAGTAGTAAAGAGCGGACCTGCTTTTGGGCAACTTCTAAAGGACCTGCACTAACATCAATTGCGATAGCTGAAGGTGCAATTTTTTCCTGAACAAGATAGCTTGGTAATAGGGCATGATCTGTTCCTATATCTGCTACCACAGTTCCCAAAGGAACGAAGTCGGCTATTTGTTTTAAACGTTTTGATAATCTGACCATTTTCCACCCCTAATATGGTAACTAAAAGCTACTACTATCATAACTAAAAATATATTTTTTAACAAATTTATTCTAAAATAATAAAACAATATTCCTTAACATGGCAGAATGATTTTACTTTTTATCACACAAACTAAACTCTAAGGAGGTGATTACTTTGAACCTGCTAAGAAAAAGAATGAACAATAAAAAAATGCTCAAAGGCATGTCACCTATTGGATTATTGGCTATTGGCGGACTTTTAGCACTGTCTTTAAACCCCAGAGCAAAAAAAGCTGCCAAGCGAGCCGTAATGTCTGCAGACAAAGGTGCCAGAAAAGCTCTTAAGGTTTCAAATGCTGTCTTAGATGATGTAAGGAAAAACATGGGGAAAATAATTAATAATTCTGATATACGCTCAGAAATCGCTAATTTGACAAGCCCTATTAATAAAGTAAGAGTAAGAAAAAGAGGCCTATTTATCGGAATGAGAAATAAAAAGTGACCGGAAAAACCGGTCCTTTTTCAGTTATTTTCTTTTACTCTAAAGCTAATTATTACATTCCACTCATTAGTTTAATTTTCATTAATGAAATTCCTTGCATCAGATTATCCCCGGATTCCTTACTCCTAATCTTTAAATATTGATACAAATCACCTAAAAAATTTTCTAATATTTTTGCAGTTTGTTCTTTTTTTTGTGGTGATCCCTTTCTAATTTCCACCACTTCATCAATAATGACATGAATCTCATCCATTACTTCCTTTAGCCTGTTCTCGAAATTTTTAACATCTGACAAAACAATTCCTCCCTTTGAAAACGGCTTTGCCGTTTTGTACCCTACATTGGTTACAGTGCTCGTGCCCTAGTAGTCAATTTAACATAGAAAAAGCCTTCATTATAATATAGTATTAAGTTGCATAAAAAACGACACAAAAAAACCTGCAAAAGCAGGTTTTTTTGTAGACTACAGATCGTTGATGTACTGTCATGATTTCGTTTCGTGGCAGATGAAACGCATAATAATTGCGAGAACTAGCTTTGTGACAAGTTTAATCTTGGGTCTGAGATTGCTTCGCTCCGCTCGCAATGACAGGAGTGGTTTCACCCGTAATGACAGGAGTAGGTGGTTCTTCAGTTATTTTTTTTGATTTCTTTAATATATTCCATCCCAATAGAACTGCTAATGCTGGAAGGAAGCTGTCTTGCAAGACTCGGAAAATACGATAATCAACAAACATCCTGCCCACATCAAAAAAAATGTTAATTATAGCAAATCCACCAGTTCCAACCAATACCCAGCCTGCCCATTTGCTCTCTTTATTTGTAATTATCTGATCCAGATATTCGGGCTTGATAAATTCTTTATCCCAACCCTCAATATTTAGAAATCTAGCTTTCTTTACATGATAACTGTCAAAAAAGCTGTAAAACCAAATAACTGCGGCGAAAAACAGGAATTCTTCAGCAAGGGTCGCCGATATTACTAACAGTGCAACAAAGCTTAGCATAATTTGCACGCCGCGCTTCATTGCCCCCTGTTGCATTTGTCCTGCACCTGGAACTAAGCTGCATAAGAAATGAAAGAGCACTCTTAATTTCCCTTCCTTGTGTTTTTTATATCCGACCTCCATGCAATGCTTACAAACGTTCTCACCATTAATACTAAGACGACAATCCCCACAAATAGGCTGATTGCACTGCCTGCAAATATAAGCTGCTTCCTTTTCTTCATGGTACTTACATTTCATCATTAACTCCTCCTCCTTTCCAAATTTCACTATTCCAACTTACCCGTTCATAGATTTGCATATATTTGCCGCTTAATTCTTGCACCATAATAAATCCTTTTTCCACTGACTTTTCCAAGGGTATATCAGTAAAGAGCACAGACCAATTTATTAAAATCCCGAGAATACCTGCAACAACTAACCCTCGCCCAATATTTCTATACCAGTTAACAAGCCAATAATTCTTAAAACTCTTCGGAGGTGCTATTGTTCTAATGGCGTGCATAACTTGCAGAGTAAAATCTTGAGGTGGTTCAAGCTCTAGAACGTTGAAACTAGCTTCTAGCTCCTTCCACTGTGAGTAGTTCTCCCGGCAGTCAGTACAAGAAACCAAATGGGCTGCTACCAGCTCTTTTTCTTTTTCTGCTAAATCCCCTTGATTATAGGCATAAATTTTAGGCTCCATTTGGTGACAGCTCATTTTGGACCACCTCCTGTTTGGTAGTTAATTGTTCCCTAAGGCATTTTTTACCACGATAAATTCTAGTCTCAACTGTTTTAACCGGAAGCTTTAGAATATCGCCAATTTCACTATAGCTAAGTCCTTGGTTATGGTATAAAAGTAAGACCTTTCGGTATTTTTCCGGCAAGTGATTTAAAGCATTTTGTAGCCATAAAGTTTTTTCCTTTTTTAGGTATATTTCCTCAGGTGAAGATTCCCTGCCAACATTTTGTAGTTCGTCCAATTCCGTGAACTGGGGCTCCCGCTTATTTTTCCGCTGCCAATCGATACCTTTATGTACAGCAAGCCGATATAACCAGGTAGAAAATTTAGACCGATTATCAAAGTTTTCAAGCTGTAGATAACAGTGAATAAATATTTCCTGACTTAGGTCTTGGGCTCGGGGGTAATCATAGGTAAATTTATAAGCTAGCTTAAAAATTGCATTTTTATATTTATCAACCAATAAAGCATAAGATTCCTGATCACCATTAAGTATTTTTAAGACTAATTCCGAATCATTCATATCGAACGAACCACCCCCTTATCCTTACATTATAGTTAGACGAAGAAAATTAAGAAAATACTTCAAAAAAATTATTTTTTAAGAAATTATTTTTAAGTGGCTAGTGGTTAGTATCAAGCTTCTAACAGGGAAAGGGGACACACCGAAAAAGGAAGGGGGACACACCTGCTGAAGCTTGGGATATTTATTTTAAACAGGAGTGTCCCCAGTGGACATGGGATATTTATTTTAGACAGGAATGTCCCCAATGGACATGGGATATCTATTAAGACAGGAATGTCCCCAGTGGACAAGTATCTTGCCCCTTGCTTCTTGCACCCTGCCTCTTGAATGCAAAAAACCTGCCGCTTTTGCGACAGGTTTTTTTAATGGTGGGCGATGACGGGATCGAACCGCCGACCCCCTGCTTGTAAGGCAGGTGCTCTCCCAGCTGAGCTAATCGCCCATACATGAGGCAGGATGCATGATGCAGGAGGCAAGATTTTGTAGAATCTCCAAGCAAATTCTCTATATCCTGCTCTTGCTTCTGGTCTCTTGCTTCTTGAATTGGTGACGCGTACGGGATTCGAACCCGTGGATGCCAGCGTGAAAGGCTGGTGAGTTAAGCCGCTTCTCCAACGCGCCATGACATGAGGCAGGACGCATGATTCAAGAGGAAAGATTTTATCAAACAACACAATACGCAGATTCTTCTGCATCCTGCTTCTTGATTCTTGCCTCTTGTTTCTTGTTTGGTGGGCCCACCTGGGATTGAACCAGGGACCGTCCGGTTATGAGCCGGATGCTCTACCGCTGAGCTATAGGCCCAAAGAGAAAAATCATAAGCAGAACCATGTGCGACAAAAACTATTATACGAAAAATATGCACGTAAGTCAACAGGAAGGTTCTGCCATAACACTATTTTTAAGTAATTTTGAGTTCTACAGTTCTACAGTGCTACAGGAAAACCACAATTTCTTTTTCTGTAGCACTGTAGCACTATCGCACTGTCATGCAGTATATCCCTTGAGCCACACACTAATTTTTTAAGCTCGCCCACTGACCTTTAGTATAGCAGTATTAGCAAGATCAGTCCAGGTAGTCCTTTAGTTTGCGACTTCTACTGGGGTGGCGCAGCTTCCTCAATGCCTTAGCTTCAATCTGCCGTATCCGTTCTCTTGTCACGCCAAACTCTTGACCTACTTCTTCTAAGGTCCTGGCACGGCCATCATCTAGCCCAAAACGCAAACGCAATACTTTTTCTTCTCTTGGTGTTAAAGTATCTAGCACGCCTTCTAATTGTTCCTTCAACAATATATAAGAGGCTGCTTCCGCTGGGGCAGGAGCATCTTCATCTTCGATAAAGTCCCCTAAATGACTATCTTCTTCCTCACCTATGGGTGTCTCCAAGGAAACAGGCTCTTGGGCAATTTTCATTATTTCCCTAACCCGTTCTACTGGAATATCCATTTCCTTAGCAATCTCATCAGGAGAGGGTTCTCTTCCTAATTCTTGCAGCAAATGACGGGAAACTCGAATTAATTTGTTGATGGTTTCTACCATATGAACAGGAATCCTGATAGTACGAGCCTGATCTGCTATAGCTCGAGTTATAGCCTGCCTAATCCACCAGGTAGCATAGGTGCTAAATTTAAAACCTTTACGAAAATCAAATTTCTCCACCGCTTTTATTAGACCTAGGTTACCTTCTTGAATTAGATCTAAAAACATCATCCCACGACCAACATAACGCTTTGCAATACTTACTACCAGACGTAAATTAGCTTCAGCTAGACGCCTTTTTGCCTCTTCATCACCTTGTTCCATACGCTTTGCTAATTCAACTTCTTCTTCTGCGTTCAAAAGAGGTACCCTGCCAATTTCTTTTAAATACATACGAACGGGGTCATCTATCCCAACACCTTCTGGAATAGATAAATCCAATTCAGCCTCATCTTCCTCAGGCCTAGGTTCAACGACATTAAGCTGGTCTAAGGCACTATCGTCTGCCACTACCTCAATACCCATAGACCCAAGGTGCTCATAGACTTCATCTATTTGGTCAGGAGTTAATTCAACACCCTGTAAGGTATCCATTATTTCCTGGTAAGTTAAAGCCCCTCGTTTTTTACCTTTTTCTACTAAATCCTTAACACCTTCAATTTTTAATTTTTCTTCTTTCAAGGTCTGTTCCCCCCTTCCCTAGGGTGCCAATAGCTTTTTCTGTTGTATGAGCCATTCTATTCGAGAAAGAAGCTGATTAAGCTTTTCTGAATCACCCATTTTTTCAGCTTCACTCAATTCCCTAATAGTATCACTGTAATCTTTATTAAGCTTATTGATTTGCAAATTTTTTATATAATCTGCGGCGGCTTTAGTGGTATTGGTAATTTCAAAATCACCAATTAGGATAGCGGCCAGCAGTTGACTATCTTTGTCATCCAGATCTGTACCTGTTACTTTGCCTTTAACTTGATAAACCTTCCATATCCTTTGAAAAACATTATCTAGGGGCGGAGTAAAAAGCTCAACTCCTCCTGCATTTTCCAAAAGGGGAAAGATGCTGTTATCTTCAAAAAGAATTCTTAACATTTGTACTTGGATTTTATTAAAACCCCGTAGATTTACAATATTATTTTCTCTTTTTTCCTGCTTTCTATCCTTATTTTGGGGAAATTTCTGCTTTTCCCTGAAGTATTTGCGTAATTCGTCCATAATACTAGCTTCTGCCAATCCTAACTTAATCGCAATAATTTTTACTGCACTTTCCTTAGCAACAGGACTATCTATTTTTGCTAAATCCGGCAAAATACTCTGTATAACTTTAATTTTACCCTCAATAGAACTAGTATTAACATTTTCCATAGCTTTAAATAACTTATATTCAATAAAGCTTTCACCTTGCATAACTAGCTCTTCAAACTTTTCTTTACCTGATTTTCTTAGGAAATCATCAGGGTCCATTCCTTTTGGAAACTTTACAACCCGTACCTGGCAACCCAAATCAGCTAAAATATCCAAACCCCGTAAAGCCGCATTAGAACCAGCCACATCAGCATCATAGGCAATGGCTACTTGGTAGGTATGACGCATAAGGGCCCTTGCTTGATTAGAAGTTAAGGCAGTTCCTAATGAGGCAACTGCATTAGTAACACCAAACTGGTGACAGGCAATAACGTCCATATAACCTTCAACCATTATAGCTAAATCAGCTTGGCGGATAGAGCCTTTTGCAAGATGCAAACCGTATAAATATTGTCCTTTATTAAAAAGGGGTGTATCAGGAGAATTTAGGTATTTTGGTTCTCCATCATCAAGTACACGACCGCCAAAAGCAATCACCCGGCCGCTGTGATCCCAAATCGGAAACATTAAACGACCACGGAAGCGATCATAGTAACCTTTCTCAGAATTTCTAGGTAGAGCTAAACCCATCTGGTGTAATTCCCTAGGCTCCACGCCTTTCTTGCCCATAAAATTAATAAGTCCATCCCAGTCGGATAGAACTGCTCCTAATTGAAATTTTTCAATAATATGGAGATCAATGCCTCTATTTTTTAAGTAACCAAGAGCTTTTTGTCCCCACTTGGTATCTAAAAGCACTTTATGGTAATACTGGGCTGTTAACTCATTAATCTTGTACCATCTTTCCCTTTTTTGTAATACTTTTAGCTCATTCTCACTCATTTCCTGCTGTGGTAAAGATATCCCGGCTTTTTGGGCCATTTTTTCTACAGCCTCCGGAAAAGTTAAACCCTCAGACTGCATAATAAAACTGAAAATATTACCACCAACACCACAGCCAAAACAGCGAAATATCTGTTTATCAGGGGAAACAACAAAAGATGGCGTTTTTTCATGATGGAAAGGACAAAGTCCCTGATAATTCCTGCCTGTTTTTTTTAATAGCAGATGCTCACTGATAACATCTACAATATCCGAACGGGCTACAATCTCATCAATTATTTCTTGAGGAATAAATCCTGCTGCCATCTCCATCACCTACAAACTAACTTCTTAGAAGAAATTTCGCCATTGCTTCATTTATTCCTGCTTAAGTTGTAAAACTAAAGTGAGCAGTGACTGTTTAAAATTTTCTTTATCGCTTTTGGTAAATGCCTTAGGACCTGAAGTCTTACCACCACTTCTGCGGATTTTTGCCGATAAATGTCTTTTAAATAATAATTGGTCAATATTTTCACTGGTATATCTTTTACCACTGTGATGTAAGGCTCTCGCCCCTTTTTCTAAAACTAGAGAAGCCAATCCATAATCTTGTGTTACTAAAATATCACCCGCTTTTATTCTATTTATTATTGCTATATCTGCTGCTTCTGGTACATTATCGACAATAACGTATTCTACTCCATCTATAAAAGAACTATAATGGGAAATACTGTTGACAATTATGACTTGAATAGCATAATGCCTAGCAACCTCAAGAATTACATCTTTGACAGGACAGGCATCGGCATCTACAAAAATTCTCATTATTTCACTCAACTTTTAAGGAATTAATAAAAAATAACAACGGATAACTTATATTCGCTAATTATATAAAATTTCCTGCAAAAAAGAATATTTTTTTCTTGGCAAATCAATTTTTTTTTTATATAATTAGACTTCTATATTATGTACCAAAATTTCCAATTAAAAACATTAAAGCGTTAACGCTTCGTGAAAACGTGGGCGCGTGAGCGAGTGGGCGCGAAAAACCTTCAAAAAAATTTATGAACTCCTCGCATTTTCTAATGTTTTAGACGCGCTCACGTGCCCACTCGCCCACGAATAAACGCAAATCATTTATTAATAAACGATTTAGGCACCACTAATTCCTTGAATAAGGCTACACAATAATTATCACTCATCCCAGATATATAATCGGTTACTCCTCTTTCTAAGCCTTCTTCCCGAGCTATCTCTTTATAGAATTCCGGTAGCTTATCTGAATGTTTTTTGTAATATTTAAATAAATACTCTACTACAAATATGGCTCTTTCCCTCTCTTGGATGCAATAATTACCTTTATACACATTAGCAAACATAAACTCCCTCAATCCCTTTAAGGCTTTTTCTTTTTCAGGGCTTAAGCTTATTAGAGCCTGGGGGTTAATTTTAAGCTGTTCTGAAACATGTTCGATAATATCTATTACAAGTGCTGCAATCCGTGCACCATGTGTACTTCCTAATACCTCTATATATTTTTCTGGCAAATCCTCTTCTCGCAAAATGCCCGCTCTCATGCTGTCATCAATATCATGCTGCACATATGCTATTTTGTCACTTAGACGAATTATCTGACCTTCTAAGGTTTCTGCGTAATTTTTACTAACACCAAAACCACTATGATGTAATACTCCATCCAAAACCTCATGGGACAAATTTAATCCCCGCCCTAAGCTGCCCCGCTCAATCTTGGTCAGAACCCGCACACTGTTTTCATTATGACGAAAACCGCCTGGAACCAGGTCATTTAATACCTCTTCCCCTGTATGGGCAAAAGGAGTGTGACCCACGTCATGGGCTAAAGCTATGGCTTCAATCAAATCCTCATTTAGCCCTAGGCCCTTACCGATAGTTTTTGCTATCTGGTTTACTTCTAAGGTATGGGTTAATCTAGTGCGGTAATGATCATTAGTAGGGGAAATATAAACCTGGGTTTTATGTTTGAGCCTGCGGAAGGCTTTAGAATGAATGACCCGATCCCGATCCCGCATAAAACAAGTCCTCACTGGATCCTGTTCTTCATCTATTTCCCGGCCTTGAGAGTTTTTAGCTAAAAAAGCAAAAGGAGATAAGCATTTTTCTTCCATAGCTTCGATATTTTCTCTAATCAGAAGAATCACACCCTAAAATATACTTTGAACATTATTCTTTCTCTATAAATGGCAAAAATCCTTCTTAAAATTGCTTTGGGCAATTTTAAGAAGGATTTGCATTTACACCATCTATTTATGTATTCATCTATTCGTCAACTCGTCTTAATTAATAAGTGGCAATAACCATTCCTGTCATCCTGAGCGATAGCGAAGGATCTTGCATAGTGAGGGATCTTAAGATCCTTCGATCGTACCTCCCACAGGATGACACAAGCAACGAAAATTCAGAATGTAGAATGTAGAGTTGAGAATTTGAGAATGGGGAATTAAAAGAGATTTCCCAGGGCACTGGATACTGGTCCCTGGGCACAAACGGGTCATTGGTCACTGATCACTGATCCCGCACCCACATTTTTTCGCCCACTAGTAGACTCAGCTCAGCTTCTTGGGTAGGCAACCTGGGCTTTAGCGGAAGCTAGTCGAGCTATGGGAACCCGATAAGGTGAACAGCTGACAAAGTCTAAGCCCCGCAAATGGCAAAACTCTATGGAGCTAGGCTCACCACCGTGCTCACCACAGATTCCGATTAGCAGGTCACTTTTTTCTGATCTGCCGCCATTTACAGCCACTTCAATTAATTTTCCTACACCATCCCGGTCTAAGACCACAAAAGGATTATCTTTGAGGATTTTTTTCTCCAAATAATCCTGTAAAAACTTACCCTCTGCATCATCACGGCTAAAGCCTAGGGTTGTCTGGGTCAAGTCATTGGTACCAAAGGAAAAGAAATCAGCATGCTTTGCAATTTCTACGGCAGTTACACAGGCCCGGGGAAGCTCAATCATTGTTCCCACTGTATATTCAAATTCCAGATTGGTTTCTTCCTTCACCTTTTTGGCGGTCTCGTCCACATCTTGCCGCAATACCTTTAACTCATTGGCATCAATTATTAAAGGTATCTCTACCTCAGGATATACATTATAACCTTCCCGCACTAACCGGACAGTTGCTTGGAAAATGGCCCTAGCCTGCATTTTGTATATTTCCGGATGGGATATACCCAGACGGCAGCCTCTGTGTCCTAGCATGGGGTTAGCTTCATTCAAAGCCTTAACCTTTTGAAGAAGTACCTTTTTTTCTTTTATTTTTTTAAGGTCAGCGCCCTTGTGTTGTAGTTCCATTATTTCGATTACTAATTCCTCGGAATTTGGCAAAAACTCATGGAGTGGAGGGTCTAAAAGTCTGATAGTTACTGGAAATCCTTCCATTGCTTTCAATATTCCATAAAAATCATTCTCTTGCACAGGTAAAAGCTTTTCCAAAGCCTTTTCCCTTTCTTCTAGGTCTTCTGCTAAAATCATTTCTTGCACAATAGGCAAACGGTCTTGTGCCATAAACATGTGTTCAGTACGACACAGCCCTATCCCTTGAGCTCCAAATTCTCTAGCCTTTTGGGAATCCTCAGGATTATCGGCATTAGCCCTAACACTCATGGCTTTTATTTCATCAGCCCAAACTAATAGCCTTTGAAAGCTGGGACTTAATTCCGGGTCAACAAGAGGAACCTCCCCTAAAATAACCCGACCGGTGGAACCGTCAATTGATAATACCTCTCCTTTTTTGATAACATGGGGTCCTATCGTAACTTTCTGCTCGACATAATCAATCTTAAGCTCCTCACAGCCGCAGACACAGGGCTTGCCCATACCTCGAGCTACGACTGCAGCATGGCTTGTCATTCCTCCTCTAGAGGTCAATATACCCCGTGCAGCAACAATTCCATGGATATCATCAGGAGTAGTTTCTGTTCGAACAAGTAAGACATCCTTGCCATCTTTCCTTAAAGCCTCCGCTTCATTGGCATCAAATATCACTTTACCACTGGCCGCTCCTGGTGAGGCTGGTAACCCTTTGGCAACTACATTTAACTTGGCATTAGGATCAATACTTGAGTGTAATAATTGGTCTAACTGATTGGGATCAATCCTCAATATGGCTTCCTCTTTAGAAATAACCCCTTCATCCACCATTTCAACAGCTATCTTGATAGCAGACGCAGTAGTCCTTTTACCATTACGGGTCTGCAATAAGTAGAGTTTTTCATTTTCAATAGTAAACTCAATATCCTGCATATCTCTATAATGAGCCTCTAAAAGATTGGCAACCTGAATAAATTGGGCAAAGATATTGGGCAGGTCTTGTTGTAACTGGTTAATTGGCTGGGGTGTGCGAATGCCTGCTACTACATCCTCACCTTGGGCATTTATTAAGTACTCACCGTAGAGTTCTTTATTACCGTTGGAGGGATTACGAGTAAAAGCTACACCGGTACCACTGGAATTACCCATATTGCCAAAGACCATGGATTGGACATTAACTGCGGTGCCTAAATCATAAGGAATTTTATTAATTTGTCTATAGACATGGGCTCTTGGATTATCCCACGAGTCAAAGACAGACTTAATAGCCAAAATTAATTGGTCAGTAGGCTCCTGAGGAAACTCTTGACCGCTGATTCTTTTCACTATCACCTTATACTCAATAATAATATTTTTAAGGGCTTCTATTGATAATTCATGGTCATTTTTAACTGCAGCCTTTTCTTTATGTTTTTCTAAAATCGTTTCAAATTCGTAATGTTGGACACCCATTACTACATCACTATACATTTGAATAAAGCGGCGGTAACAATCAAGAGCAAAACGTTCATTGCCGGTATTTTCCGCTACTCCTTTTACGGTTTGATCATTTAAGCCCAGGTTTAATATGGTATCCATCATACCGGGCATAGAAACAACAGAACCGGAACGAACCGAAACCAGGAGGGGATTTTTTTTATCGCCAAATTTCTTCCCGGTTTTTTCTTCAATATCTTGTAGTTTTGTCCAGATTTGTTCTTCTAGACCTTGGGGCAACTCTTTGTCTGCGGCAAAGTAATTGATACATGCTTCTGTAGTAATAGTTAATCCAGGTGGTACCGGTAAACCTATATAAGTCATTTCTGCAAGATTTGCACCTTTTCCACCTAACAGAGACTTCATTTCCTTGCGGCCCTCCTGAAATAAATAAACATATTTTTTATTTAACACTATTATCACCCCGGTAATAAATTTGTAGGACTTTACTGGCTGTTTCTTCAACAGCCTTATTTGAAACATCAATGATGGGACATCCTAGTCTTTTCATAATATTTTCGGCATATTCCAGTTCTTTTAAAATCCTCTCCAAACTGGCATAATCAGCACTAGAAACGAGACCTAAGGTTTTGAGCCGTTCCTGTCTAATTTCGTTTAGAATTTGGGGTCTGATAGTTAAACCAACTGCTTTACCCCTAGGTAGATTAAATAGTTCATCAGGCGGATTTACTTCAGGTACTAGAGGAATATTGGCTGCCTTAATTCTTTTATGGGCTAGGTACATACAGAGGGGGGTTTTTGAGGTCCTCGAAACACCCAGTAATACGATATCAGCGTATATAACTCCCCGAGGGTCTTTGCCATCGTCATATTTAACCGCAAACTCAATAGCTTCAATTTTTCTAAAATAATCATCATCCAATTTATGTAACAAGCCCGGTTCTCTTCGAGGTTCATAACCAGTGAGCTGATGTACTCCCTTCATCATCGGACCTAAAACATCAACTGTAGGCAAATTTCTCTTCTTTGCCTCAGCCTCCAAGGTAACTTTTAAATCCTCTACCACCAACGTATAAGCAATAAGACTGTTATAGCGGCTGGCCTCCTCTATCACCTCTAAGAGGTGGTCTTGGTCACTGACATAAGGGATCCTCCTAAACTCAACTCCAGCACCATTATATTGACTAGCCGCAGCTCTAACTACAAACTCTGCTGTTTCACCTAATGAATCTGATATTATATACACGATGGGTTTACTAATCGTCATCCCCTCCTAAAAAAATTCTAATCTTCCTAAACCTAAATCAACAAACACTTTAGTAATATTGGTTTTGGACACCCTGCCAATTACTTCAAATTTATCTTCTTGACTATTAGCGAGCCTCCTCACCACAGGTAATGCATCTATTTCATGACTTATCAGCTTACGGGCAGCGGTCCACAGGCTCTCCTCAGGAGTTGTAGTGACTATATTGGGCATCCTAGTCATTATGATACTAACCGGCAGCTGATTCACATCTATTTTACCCAAAGCTGTTTTTAATAAATCTTTTCGAGATACAACTCCCTCTAAAATTCCCTGGTCACTCACTACAAACAAGGTCCCTACATCATTTACAAAAAGAGCTACTATACTGTCATAAACCGACGTATTTTCCGAGACAACAATAGGTACTGACTTATAATCCTTGACCCGTAGTTTCATTACTTGCTCAACCACTCCGTAACCCGGTGTTTTACCCGAATAATAGTAGCCTACCCTAGGTCGAGCCTCTAAAACACCGATCTGTGTTAAAAAGGCTAAATCAGGCCTCAGCGATGGCCTTGTTACATTGAGCTGTTCAGCAATTTGTTCACCTGTTATTGGTCCTTCTTTTTTAACTATTTCTATTATTTTCCCTTGTCTTTCATTGAGCTGAATAATATTTCACCACCTTAAATCGCCAAAGGCGATTATACGCTTATCCGTGGGCACGTGAGCGCGTGAGCACGAAAAAGTATTAAATATCTAAATATGATGCATATTTAGATATTTATCATTATATAATATATACTATTTATATTTCTTTTCTCCTTCTATGATACATATTTTTTTCGCCATATATTATATTTATTTTTTAATTAAACGTGAAAAAATCGTCGAATGACGATTTTTTAGATGGAGACTCAGTTCTACAGTATGTAATTCTTATGTCAAAGATTTCACTACATTTCATTTCGTTAGATTTTCTCTGGTTATTAATCTAGCGAAGCGAAATCTTAATCTTAACCTTAGCCTTAGCCTTAACCTCAGCCTTATTTATCCCTTCCCAAAAACCTCTCCGCCAGCTCTCTCCCAGTAGGGGTTGTGGCTAAACCGCCTTTTGCTGTTTCCCTTAAGCTATCAGGCAATGAACAACCCACTTCGCCCATGGCTACGATTACTTCGTCAACAGGGATAACACTCTTGATACCTGCTAAAGCCATATCTGCTGATACTAATGCCAAAGAAGCACCTAAGGCATTACGCTTAGCACAAGGCACTTCTACCAAACCAGCAACAGGGTCACAAATCAAGCCTAATACATTTTTTAAAGCCATAGCACATGCGTCTCCTGCCTGGGAGGGGAGTCCACCGGCTAGCTCGACTAATGCACCAGCTGCCATAGCTGCTGCTGCTCCACATTCGGCTTGACATCCTCCCTCTGCCCCGGAAATCGAAGCCTTTTGGGCTATAATTATCCCTATCCCTGAAGCGGTAAAAAGACCATCAACTATTCGCCTATCATCTAAATTTAACTCTTCTTGGACAGTCAAAAGTACTCCCGGTATAATTCCACAGGACCCGGCCGTAGGTGCAGCAACTATTTTACCCATGGAAGCATTAACTTCGGCAACGGCGAGAGCACGGCTGACTGCCTTATTCATCCTCTGACCGGCCAGAGTTTTATTATTTTGCCTGTAATCGTTAAGCTTTTTTCCTTCACCACCGATAAGCCCACCCATAGATTTTTTAGGCTCCGATAGACCGATCTCCGCTGATTCCTTCATAGTGTGCCATTGGGCCAGCATCCTTTCCTCCACCTGCTCCACTGAAACTTCCAGGTTTTCTGCCTCCATCTCCTTTACGATCCTACCAATAGTCACAGATCTCTTTTCCGCTTCCTCGATTAAATCTTTTACATTATAGTAATGCATCTATGTATAACACCGCCTTGTCGCCTAAGGCGACCGTTTATTCGTGAGCGCGTGAGCGCGTCTTTCGTTGCACACGTCCTGCGTGCTCAGTGGCTAGTGGCTAGTGGCTAGTGGCTAGTGGCTAGTGGCTAGTGGCTAGTGGCTAGAAAAGTCTATTACGGAACGGCATGAAAAACGCCCCCTACTATTTTACTGTTTTTTCTCGCCCACTCGCCCACTGACATTCAGAGTTACCCGTAAGCTTTAGACTCGCCCACTCATCTATACCGGTTCTATAGAGCGTACATTTACTATTGGATCTAGCTTTAATATATCGTTGATAACGACAGAATTTACCTTATCATCGGTTTCTACCACCATGTGGGCTAGTTTGCGTTTTTCTTTTCTAAAAACTCTCATAAAGGCTATATTTATTTTATACTCCGCTAAAACCCCGGAAACTCGGGAAATAACTCCTGGAATATCATGGTGGGTTGTTATTAATGTTGGAAGGTCCCCCTTCAACTCAATTTCATTATCATTTATATGGGTTATAACCACATTACCGCCGCCAACTGAAGCTCCTGTTATACTTAATTTTTCGTCTTCGGCGGTGACAAGTAAAAACTTTACTGTATTGGGATGGAAGCCTTCACCAAGGTGTGTGGGAGTAAATTTAAAAATCAAGCCCGTCTCCCCAGCGATAGCAAAAGAATTCCTAATCCGCACATCATCTGTATTAAAGCCCAAAAGCCCTCCTATTAAAGCTAGATCAGTCCCATGACCCCGATAGGTTTGAGAAAAAGAGCCGTGCAAAATTATTTCTGCTTCCTTAGGCATACCACCAGCAATAGCCCGGGCTAATCGCCCTAGCCTAACAGCACCAGCTGTATGGGAACTAGATGGACCTACCATCACAGGACCTAAAATATCAAAACAGCTATACTCCCGCAAATTTCTCTCTCCTTATTTTGTAATCTTCACTTCATAACCTTGTATTTTAAGATTAGTAACTAATTGAGACACATGATCAGCACTTTGGGTTTCTAAAACCACATCAACATGGGCTTTATCTAATGCTACATCTGGGTCTAGTCGGTCATGATTAATAGATATAACATTAGCTTTATTTTCAGCAATAATACTTAGGAAATGCTGCAAATTACCGGGTTTATCAAGCATTATAGTAGTGAGCTTTACATTTCTGCCTGTCTTAACAAGTCCTTTTTCAATAATCCTGGACATAAAATTAACATCAATATTACCACCGCTTATTACGACTGCCACCTTTTTATTTTGTAAAAGTTTTTTTCTGTATACTAAAGCAGCCAATGCTGTTGCCCCTGCCCCTTCTGCTACTAATTTAGATCTTTCAAGCAGAAGAAGAATAGTACTGGCAATTTCCTCATCACTTACAGTAATCACATCATCCACATATTTCTGGATTAAATCAAAGGTTACAGTACCGGGACATTTGACCGCAATACCGTCGGCTATAGTCTGAGCAGAGGTTAGTGTGTCCAATTTACCTTTTTGGCGTGAGGATAAGACGCAAGCTGCCCCCTCCGCTTCTACGCCAAAAATTTTCACACTTGGCTTTAAGCACTTAACTGCAGCAGCAATGCCTGATATTAATCCTCCGCCGCCAATGGGGGCTAATATTGCATCTACATCTGGCAAATCATCTAGTATCTCCAAGCCAATAGTGCCCTGTCCAGCAATTACCTCCATATCATCAAAAGCATGGACAAAAGCCGCTCCCGTCTCTTTTTGTATTTCTAGTGCCCTTTTGTAGGAATCATCATAGCCACTGCCGTGTAAAATTACATTAGCTCCATAACCACGGGTAGCAATTACCTTAGATAAAGGTGCTCCCTCAGGCATAACAATAGTGGAAACAATCCCCGCTTTACTAGCCCCAAAGGCTACACCCTGAGCATGATTACCGGCACTAGCGGCAATTACCCCTTTTTCCTTAGCCTTAGAGTCCAAGCAAGCAATTTTGTTATAAGCTCCTCTAATTTTAAATGACCCTGTTTTTTGCAGGTTTTCTGTCTTTAGAAAGACTTTGTTTTCCGATAATTGGCTGAAAGTAAAAGACAAATCTAAGTTAGTATGGTGAATTACGCCAGCCAAGTTTTCCTTGGCCTGCCAAATATCTTGTAGTTTAATCATAAAATCCTCCAATATCTATTGGTGATTTAAACTTGGACAATTTTAGAAAAATCTGCAATAGGTATAGTTAGCTTGGAAACATTCAGCAAAAGAGCTAATCTGTTAGCTTTAACTTTCTCATCCTCCGCCATAACCATAACTCCGTTAAAGAAAGCATTTATTTGTTCCTCTAGTGAGGCTATAGCAGTAATGGCTTTGGTATAATCTCTAGCTCCAACTGCACTAGCTACTTCTTTTTCTGCTTGCTTTAGTTTATCATACAGCTCTTTTTCCACCGCCTCTATTAGGTACTTTTCCTCTATTACATCATTTTCTGCCTTTTTAGCCAAATTATTTGCCCTAATAAATGCTGTTAGAAGTTTATTAAAGGTTTCTGTTCCTTTAACATTCTCCACTGCTTTCGCCCGCATTAATGAATCAATAAGGTTGTCATAACCTGAGGTAATGATAGCCTCAATAACATCGTATCTGTGACCGGCATCAGCCAAAATATTTCTTACTCGCTGTTCAAAAAAGCCGTAAATACTTGCAGTTAGTTGAGCCGTCTCTATTTCTAGCTTACCCTTATAGTTACCCAAAGCTTGAGCTATGAGAGCTTTTAGAGAAATATTTAATCCTTTTACAATAATTATATTACAGATACCTAAAGCCTGCCTTCGCAAAGCATAAGGGTCCTGAGATCCGGTAGGCTCAATACCTACTGCAAAGCAGCCCGCAATGGTATCTATTTTATCCGCAATACTAACCAAAGTGCCTTCTAAGGTTTTGGGCAGAGCGTCCCCTGCATTTCGTGGTAGATAGTGCTCATAGATAGCCTTGGCAACTATCTGGTCCTCACCTGAAATTAAAGCATATTTTTCGCCCATGATTCCCTGCAGTTCAGGAAACTCATAGACCATATTTGTAACCAAGTCCGCCTTAGCCAAAAAAGCCGCCCGTAAAGCTCTTTCCTCAACCACTTTATCACTACCTACCAGGCTTGAAAGATTGGTTACTCCTTTTTGGATGCGCTCAACTTTTTCATATATTGTCCCTAGACTTTCCTGAAAAACTATAGCTTTTAATTTATTTACGTTTTCGGATAATTTGACCTTTTGGTCTTCGTCAAAAAAGAACTTAGCATCGGCAAGCCGTGCCTCTAGTACTTTTTCATTTCCAGCCTGGACAACATCTAGGTGATCTTTATTACCATTACGCACTGTTATGAATTTAGGAAGTAATTCCCCTTCATTTGTCAGCACCGGAAAATAGCGCTGATGCTCTTTCATGGGTGTAATTATAGCTTCCTTGGGAACAGCCAGATACTTTTCTTTGAAACCTCCCATTAAAGCGGTAGGGTATTCAATTAAGAAGACAACCTCTTCTAAAAGTTCTTCATCAGGTTCCACTCGCCCTTGCACTGAAGCTGCTAATTGGTGAATTTCCTTGATAATCATTTCCTTTCGGACCTTAGGATCAACAATCACGTAGTTTTTTTCCATTAGGTTAAAATAATTGGCTGTATTCGCAACTTCTATACTGGCTTCTCCTAAGAAGCGATGACCCCGAGATATCTTACCGCTTGCTACTTCAGCAGTCTTAAAATTAATAACCTCACTACCAAATAAGGCTACTAACCACCTGATAGGCCTAGCATATTTTAGATCCGAATACCCCCAGCGCATAGGTTTAGGGAAATTAATCCCTAGAATTAATTGGGGCAAAATTTCCGTTAAAACCTCTTGAACAGGCCGTCCTGCAACCTTTTTTAAGGCATAAACATAGGCACCGCCATCAGTTTCTTTTACTGTCAGGTCTTTGACATCTACACCTTGTCCTCTAGCAAAACCCTGAGCGGCTTTAGAAGGATTACCTTCGGCATCAAAGGCTGCTTTTGCTGAGGGTCCTTTCACCTCTTCTACCAAATCCTTTTGGACCTCTGGTAACCCCTGAATAAAAAGGACCAATCGGCGCGGAGTTCCATAAGTATTTATTTCCTGATAATCGAGCCTTAGTTCACTAAACCTTCGCTCTGCCTGCTCTTTTAATTGCTGTAAGGCAGGAGGCATAAACTTTGCTGGTATTTCTTCTGTACCAATTTCTAAAAGTAAATCACGCATCTATTTTGCCTCCTTCTTTTGCAGATTTAATCCTAGGGCTTCCCGTTGCTTAGTATCTTTAATCAAAGGAAAACCTAATTTTTCCCTCTGTTTGACATAGCCTTGGGCACAGGCCCTTGCCAGATTTCTAACTCGGGCTATATAGCCTGTCCGCTCGGTCACACTGATAGCACCCCTGGCATCTAACAGATTAAAGGTATGGGAGCATTTAAGAACATAATCATAGGCAGGCTGGACTAATTCTTTTTCAAGTATTCTTATTGCCTCTTTTTCATAAGTATCAAAAAGCATTAACAACATCTCAATATCAGCAACTTCAAAGTTATAGTGGGAAAAATCAACTTCACTTTGGTGATGGACGTCACCATAGGTAATACCATCTACCCACTCGATATCAAAAACACTATCCTTTTTCTGAATGAACATAGCCAAACGCTCAATCCCATAGGTTATTTCACCGCTAACCGGCTTGCAATCGATTCCGCCGCACTGCTGAAAATAGGTAAATTGGGTTACTTCCATCCCATCAAGCCATACTTCCCAGCCTAGACCCCAGGCACCTAAAGTAGGGGACTCCCAGTTATCCTCGACAAATCTGATATCATGCATTAAAGGGTCAATACCAATTGTTTTCAAACTCTCCAAATATAGTTCCTGAATATTATCAGGAGAGGGCTTTAAAATAACCTGATATTGATAATAATGCTGCAGGCGATTGGGATTTTCTCCATAACGCCCATCTGTTGGACGGCGAGATGGTTCAACATAAGCTACATACCATGGTTCCGGACCAAGGGCCCGCAAAGCAGTCGCAGGATTCATAGTGCCGGCGCCTTTTTCTACATCATAGGGTTGCTGTATTATACAGCCTTGTTCTCCCCAAAATTTATTCAGGGCTAACATAATGTCTTGGAAATTCATATAATCACACTCCAATACTTAGTTACTGGTTACTGGTGGCTAGTGCGAAAATCGTGCCCAGTGCCCAGTGCCCAGAAAAACGTTTTTAGACTATAGTCGATGGTCTATCGTCTATGGTCTATCGTCTATGGTCTATCGTCTATCGTCTATCGTCTAGAACACGGATCCTTTCGGAATATACGTTTTCTCGCCCACCCGCTCACTGACCAGCTAAAAAACTAAACAAAAAAGCCTCACGTCCCCACAGACAGGGACGGGAGGCTAAATTCCCGCGGTTCCACCCCGATTGACTTAAGCAAAGGCTTAAGTCCACCTCAAAGGAAAAGCTCCAGAGCGCCCTTCTCTACTGCCCTTCACCAGGCTTACACCACCCCCGGCTCGCTTAGAAGCTTACAGTAGATACTCCTCTCTTTCATAGCTAAGAAATATTAAATTCCATTTTAATGTAGCAAAAAGCAATGTTGATGTCAAGACATTAAGGTTTCGCTTCACTTCGTTTGCTAGGTTCCGCTTCGCTAGATTAAGGTTAAGGTTTAAAAGACCTTTCTCAACCTCAGCCTTAACCTTACTTATCAAATGTCTACAAATTTTCGTCATAAAATTGAATTTCCTGTGTTTCTACTTTCCCTCCGGGTCGTTCTATTTCGAGGGTATATTTATTAGCTAAGGCTGCCACAGTTCCCAAGGCTGCTACAATTGCAAAGGTAGAGCTAACAGCAGCACCCGCTATACCCAAAACTCCAATATTTACCGGAAACTCGAAAACCGTCTTATCACCTTTTTTTAGCTTTATTTTAGTAACATTACCTTTTCTGATTATTTCCTTAACCTGATGCATAATTTTTTTACCTTTTCTCTGAAGGTCTTCATCCAAATTAACTCTTTCATCTTCAATAAATATCAAGGCTTGAACAACATCTCCCCCTGCTTTATCTAAAGCGTCTTTAGCTTCCTTATAACCTACTCCTGTTCTTTCCCGCAACAGATCTATTTTAAGCAGCTCATCCATAAAGATTCCCCCTTCAAAGAAATTATACCCTAGGAATGGGAAAATGATGCACAAAGTCCAGGCTGAGGCTGAGGTTAAGGTTAAGGTTGAGGTTGAGAAAGATAGGGCACCTCCATTGCGGTCCTCGCAGACAGGAGATCGCCACGCTACGCTCGCGATGACAATAATATATTTTTGTATGTTCGCGCATTAGTATATTATGTCATGCCAGATTATCCAAAAAATCCTTCGATTTCAACTTCTTACCCAGACAATTAGTAATATGTAAATCCAAAATTTCGGCTAATTCCCTTTTTGCATTAGCTGAAATGCGCAAACGGTTTATCTTAGTTAACTCCATACTCATTAACTGCTTGAGAATTACGCATGTTTCTCCGCTGATTTTAACAATAGCCATACCGGGCTTATCCCTTAAGCATTGAACACAGAGAAGACCACCTAGCTCAGAAGAGAAATAATAACCTGCTAATTTTGTTTGACCACAGTTAACACAGCTCTCCAATTGGGGTTGATAGCCCAACTCTCGTAACAATCGGATTTCCATTACCTTTGTCGCAAGCCGAGGCTCTTCTACAGAAAGTAAATAAAAACCCATCAAAACTAAACTAAAAAGCTTTGTATCACTTTCCCCTTCAGGTACTAAACTATCGATAAGCTCGGCTAAATATGCTCCACAGCCCATCCTTAAAAGATCTTCCCTCAATGGAGCAAAAGTATTAATAGTTTCCGCCTGGGTTACGGTAGCCAGATTTTTGCCTAGAAAAAGATCTACATTAGTATGGCTAAAAACCTGGACCCCACCTCGCAATTTACTCTTTGGTTTTTTTACTCCTTTAACGATAGCCGTCAGTTTTCCTGCTTTTTCAGTATACAGGGTCAAAAGCTGATCTGCTTCACTATAACTGCGAGCCCGTAAAACTATGGCATTGGTTTTTAAAATTTCTGGCATTGCTTCACCTACTCTTCTCCTAGGCCGACCTTAAGAGGCATTTTCTCCTCTTCCTCTAACATCTCTTTATAGATTAAATAAGCCCCCACTCCACCGGTTTGTTGAAAATAACGCCAAAAAAAGTCCTTTACCTGCATGGTGACCATCCTTTCTGTTTTGGACTTACTCACGCAGTAGTAGTGTACCAAGAAAGTGATCAGGTATACCGACCTTCTTTTTCCACTCTCTTTTATTATAATTGATTTTTATGAAAACAGTAAGTATATGGGA
The DNA here is from genome assembly GCA_000961765.1 of Clostridiaceae bacterium BRH_c20a. GTDB lineage: Bacteria > Bacillota > Peptococcia > Peptococcales > BICA1-8 > BICA1-8. The sequence continues at coordinate 51,448 of LADT01000014.1, forward strand.
GGAGAATAATAAATGAGGCTGAAATTGTAAGGCTTACATAATAAATGCAATATTGATTTATACTATTTTTACCAGTACCTTTTATAGGATAGGGGCGCCTTATGTGAAATTTTTTAAATGGAGAAAAGGAAAAAACGCAAACTCCTCGGAGGGATCTAGGATGGAAAGTACTCATCCTATTGTTGAAGTAACACCAAGAGCTGAGCAGCAGTTATACAGAGGCTCCAAACAGCTTTATTCAGAAAGTATTGAGGAAAATCTGCAATCACTTTTTCAAAGGTTACCTGATCCTAACCTGGTCACGGAAGAATTTATAATAGGTTCTCGTTCTAAAACTAAAGTAGTTATCGCCTATTTACAAGATGTTGCAAACACAGGAATAGTTGATGAAATAAAAGACAGGCTTAATAAAATAAAAGCTGAAGTAATCCTTGACACAAGCTATGTTGAGAGAAATATTCAAGATTCTATTTTGAGTCCTTTCCCCCAGGTTGAAATTGTTTCAAAGGTCAACATCACCCTAACCGCTCTGACCCAAGGAAGGGTTGCTATTTTTGTGGATTGTTGTCCTGAAATAATCATAGCACCCACTACCTTTTTTGATCTTTTGGATACACCGGAAGATGCTTATCGCAGATGGTTTGTAGCTTCTAGCTTTTTTCGTATAGCCAGGTTTATTTCTTTTATTATTGCGACTCTGCTCCCTAGCTTTTATATTGCCTTAACCTCATTCAACCCTGAGTTGATCCCTTCAATGTTAACTTTAACAATTACAGCGGCTAGAGAGGGCACTCCTTTCCCTATATATTTAGAGGCTTTTATCCTGATGGGAGTTGCAGAAATAGTTCGCATGGTTATGATACGTATGCCTAATACCACCGGACTAGCAATTTCCATCTTCGCGGGTATAACTTTAGTACTTACAGGATTAGTGACTAATATTATCAGCGGACCCATAATAATTATCGTGGGCTTGACTATAATTGCCTCTTTTACCATCCCAGGCTTTGATTTGCGCTCTTCCATCCGGATACTTCAGTTTTTTACAATGCTTATGGCCACCCTTTTCGGACTTTTTGGGCTAGCGGTTAGCTTCTTTTATATCTTAGTTCACTTATCAACTCTTAAAACTTTCGGAATTCCCTATATGGCACCACTAGGTCCGATAGAATTAAGTGGTTGGGGTCACACTATATTTCGAAAAACATCAGTTGACATGCCTCAGGATGAAACCTATAAACCTCAAAAGAAATAAGCTAGTTACTATTAGGGGTGAAATAAATGACAATGACCATAAAAGAAAATGTCAAGGACAAGATTGACCCTAGAGCAATACCCTTGATATTATTGTTAACTATTATTGAGTTTGAGCTTTTTACCGTGGCCAGAAAAGTATTTTTAATCGCTGGTAGAGACAGTTGGCTGGCAGCGCTATTAGGCGGGATATTCGTAACCCTGGGAACCTATTTTTTACTCCGTCTAATGAACCGTTTTCCTAAACAAAATTTCTTACAGTATATTCCTCAAATATGGGGTAAACCTATAGCCTTAATAATTGCTCTCGGTTACTTTCTTTTTTGGGGCTCCTTTTTAACCTTACTTTTCAAGAATACAGCTGAAGTAAACCAGGTATTTTTTTTAGAAAAAACTCCTTTATTGATACCTATTTTTTTAATTGCAATTGGAGCCGTGTGGCTAGTGACTTATGGATTTGTCCCCATTATCCGGTTTATACAGATAATAAGTCCAGTGTTCTTAATCCCAATTTTATTAGCTATCCTCCTTACTTTAAGTGAAATAGAAATTCGTAATTTTTTCCCTATTTTAGCTAACGGTATAACTCCCGTTCTAAAGGGAGCAGTCATTTATGCCGGTTATTTTCAGGGTTTAGAGGTAATTTTATTTTTGTCCCCTTTTCTTGCTGATACCAATAAAGCCTTTAAGCCTACCTTAATTGGGATAGGTTTATTAAATATGCTTGCTTTTGTCAGCATAACATTAGTTATTGGAATATTAGGTATCAAAAATACTAATGAAATGTTATGGCCCGCATTTGCCATGATGTCTATTATTGAGATTCCGGGATTTCCTGCAGAAAGATTTGAACTTTTACTTACAGTACCCTTATTAATAGGGGTCTTTGTTACTATTTCGGTAACCCTCTATTTACTTTCCTACGGTATTATCCAGGTCTTTAAAATATCCCACAAGAAAACAGTAATCTATGTAATGGCACTCATTACAATTTTAGCAATAATGCTTGTTCCTGATTTTGCCTGGTATATTAAATTTCGAGGAATACATACATATGCTGCAATAATTTTCATTTATTTTCTACCTATATCAACTTTAACACTAGCTGTTTTAAGAAAAAAGGGGGAATATTTATGAAAAATAAACTAATTTATTTTCTACTAATACTATTAGGAATTTTAATAACTCCTGCCTGTTGGGATACGAAGGATATAAATAATAGAGCTTATGTTTCGAGCATTGCTATCGATGAAGCAGCCGGTGCTACTCTGGGGCAGGAGAATATCCCCTTTCGCTATAAGGTCACGGCAGAAATTATCAAGCCCGCATTACTAAAGGATTTTTCCTGGAAGCTCCAACCAGAGAAATCTGCCAGTATTATCCTTACTGCCGAAGGAGAAACAATCGAAAGGGCCTTTGATGTACTTCAAACAACTATTTCCCGCCCCCTAACCCTCAGTCACTTGCAGGTACTGCTTGTTGGAGAAAGGATGGCAGATGATATTAAAAAAATTTGCAGTTATTTTGAGAAACACCCGGAAGTTGCTCGAAGGCTGCGTCTAATTTTTGTCAGGGAACAAGAGGCATTGGCTATCCTAAAAACTGATCCAAAACTAGAAAGCTATATTGCCGAGGAGTTAGTTGGTATGACGGAAATAAGCAAAAATATCGCTTCAAGCACCTTTAAGCCTTTTACTCAGTATTTAAGTGAAATGAGAACAAATAATGGCCAGGCCTTAGGAGCAGCAGCTAACCTTTTTAATAATGAAACCCTTGTTCGCACCGGTAGCGCTATATTTAATGATTGGAAGCTAGTAGGTTGGTTAGATGGGGAAGAGACGAGAAAAGCGAGCTTGCTTTTTCCTGGAAATTTGGAAAATACCTTTGTTGGTGAGTACAATCAGGGAATTTTTACCTATAAGGTGGATAAAAAAAATTCCAAAATAATACCTGAAGTACAAAACGGAAATCTAAGCTTTAAGTTTAGGTTGAAAACTGATGGTATTATTTTGCAGGAAGAAGGTAACCAGCTTTTTCTCGCTGAACCTAAAAATATTGATAAATTAGAAATCCTTTTTGCTAAGGTTATCGCCGGAGATGTTGATGAGGCCATCAGAAAAGCTCAAATAATATATAAGGTGGATTATTTTAATTTTGGTATGAAGCTAAAGAATAAAGACTCCGATTACTTTGAGAGCCTAGATTGGCAAGAAACTTTTCCCACTGTACCAATAGAAACAGATATCGAGGTGAAGATTTCCCGCTTTGGAATAGCAAAATAGGGGCGGCTGGCCCGCCCATGCTACAGTGCTACAGAAAAAAAGATAAATTAACGCAGCTATGTGCCTTTTTTCAACGTCCGACTCGTAAATGTAGAGCATTTGCCGCAATTAGTACACCCGCCAGTATGCAGCAGGCTTTTAAAACATCGAGGGCAGCGTACAGCATCTTCTTCTTTAATTTCATAGCCGCATTGGGGGCATTTCATAACTATCCCTCCTGAGAAACATTTTTGACTTGAGGTTTTTTCCTAATCCTAACCAAAATTGATGTCACTCCTGCCATACCTATAAAAACGGAAATAGCAAACCAGCTACCTGTAATATCATTAGTAAACATCCCGGTTAGCTTATTAACAATGCCACCAACTAGAAAAGCGATTCCTAAAGAGCCAAACCACATAATAGCAGCCTCTTTTTTATTCCGTTCTTTAAACAGCACTAAAATTGCTGCTATACATGGTACGAAAAGAGTAATAGTTATCAGGGCAATTATTGTAGAGAGCGGATCCAAAGCTAAATCACTTAGACCGGCGGCACCGAAATCTCTCCGAACTATACCCATAACAAAAGCAGTAGACGCCTCTTTAGGCAAATTCAACCAGCCTACAGTAAGTGGTGTCAAAAAATTTTGCAGAGCTTTTAGCAAACCAGTTAACTCCATAACACTTATTATGAATGCACCAATTGCAAACAAAGGAGTAGCCTCTTTTAAAAAGCCGTAAGACTTAATTCCTGTTTTCTTTAATACATTCTCCATCCTAGGCAGTCGCAAAGGAGGTAAGTCTATTAATAAATCTGATGATTTACCAGGTAAAAATCTATTAAGTAACGTACCAACAATCGCCATTATACTTACCATAACCACAACATAAAGAGTTAAATATACTCCACCTAGCCCAGCGAGCATACCAACTATGACACCCATCTGAGCCGAACAGGGTATTGCTAACGCCAAGAGGAAAATTGCTATTCTTCTTTCTCTTACTGAGCCTAAAAGGCGGGTAACTACCGTAGCTAGAGTAACACAACCAAAGCCTAAAATTAAAGGAATTATTGCTCTACCATTTAAGCCGACCATCGAAAGTAGTCTATCAGTCAGGGCAGCCAGCCTCGGTAGATAACCTGAATCCTCAAATCCGGAAAGGAAGAAATAAAATCCTACAACCAGAGGCATTAATAGCCCTAATACATAAGTAACAGTCATAGTTAAGACACCAAATTCACCAACCAAAATCAAACCAAGAGCACTCTCTAGTTCGACAAATCTACTAACTAAACCCCTCATAAAAGGTTCATACATGCCAATCATAATTGTTTCTTCAGTAACCCCAACAACGGTCTGAGCCACAAAAACACCTATAGCCTGATACATCAAATACAGCATAACAAAAAGAATAGGTACACCGGTAATAGGTTTAATCATCCAGCGTCCTAATTTAGTTTTAATGTCTATACCCTCTTTAACCTCTGAGATAACATGTCCCACTACATCATTGACCCGCTCCCGGCGCATAAGATAAATATCTTCTCTATGCTTGGCAGGCTTAAGACCATGTCTTTCAGCAATTATAGGGTCCTCTTCTAAGACTAATAGGGCTTCCCCTTGACTTGCAACCCTTGCCTTCATTTTTATCAGCATATTCTGTAGATCTTGGTGAGAAACAATACCAATTTTTGCTTTATTGACGCTGTTTTTTACTTTCTCTAGGCCTATTCCTTTTACGGCAATCGTTTCAATAACAGGTACACCCAATAAATGTTCCAATAAATCAGCATCTACCTTAATACCCTGCCTGCCGGCATCATCCATCATATTTAGGGCTAAGATAACAGGTACTCCAGTATCGATAATCTGTTGTGTTAAAAAAAGGTCTCGTTCTAAGTGAACAGCATCGACCACATTAACTACTATATCAGCAGACAAGATAACATCCCGGGCAATTCTCTCTTCATCATTAAAAGAAGAAATACCATATACACCGGGAGTATCAATAATAATATCCTCACCATATCGGCCAAAGGAGATGTCTAAAGTAGTGCCGGGATAGTTAGAAACATCTACATACATCCCCGTAAACGCGTTAAAAAATACTGATTTTCCTACATTTGGGTTACCTGCTAAAACAATTTTTCGACCATGCTCTGGTAAGTCTATTTTTATATTACTTTCATGACAATGAGCCATGTTGATCACCTCCGTGTAGTATGTAAGTAACTTATTGAGTTTCGTTTTCAGTGTTTAGTGACCTGTGTCCAGTAAGGACAATTCTATTAGGATAGTTTTTTGCGTCTGATATACACCACTGCAACATTATTGGTCTGACACTACTCTTGGGTTTTAAATTTTGCGTCTGACACAATCATTAGTGACTGTGTCCAGCGACCAGTGTCCAGTGCCCTGGGAAATCTCTTTTAATTCTACATTCTAAATTCTAAATTCTACATTTTCTAAATTATCCCACCGCCTCAACGAGAATCTCACGTGCCAATCCATAACCTATTGCAATTTCCTGTTTACTTTTTCTTATTATTACAGGTCCGGCTGGTATCATCTCATCACAGGTAACAATAACACCTTCGGCAATACCAAAACGGATAGCCTGAGCCCTAACAATTTCATTTGGTATGGAAAGAATTTTAAAGGATTGACCCTTCTTAACATCAGCTAATACCATAAGTTTTCCTCCTCGATGATAATCATTATCAATTGCATCTTTATCATACTATATTCCTTGTAATTTAAAAAGACTAGTATTGTACTAAATTTAATATAAAATCAGAACATGCATTAGTACAAATGTACTAATGCATCTACATTATTGACACATAATAATAAATATATCAATTAAAATAACCAGTTATTACTGTAAATAACTGGTTTGTATTATCAATTATAAAAATAAGTGCCACTCACCTCTTTATGGTAAAGCCGTGGCGTATAGCAAATGCCAGCAACTGCGCCCTATTTGCCACCTGTACCTTATCACTTATTCTCTTTATGTGATTTTTTACTGTGTTAGGGGAAATATTCAATTGTACTGCAACTTCCTGATTGGTATTGCCGACAGCTACCAAATGGAGAATTTCTTTTTCCCTCAAGCTCAGAGAGTTTGTCTTATCATTACTTTCCCTGCCTAATTGTTCAGCAAACTGCCGCAGAATATCACAAGCCACAGGAGAGGCTAAAGATTCATTTTCATTTACTACACTTCGGATTACCTCAACCCAGATATGGGGATCCAGAGATTTTAATAAATATCCCTGAGCCCCTAAACGCATGGCATCAAAAAGGTGTTTCGCTTCCTGAGAGGCAGTGAGAACCACAATCTTTGTTTTTCCAGGGAACTCCTTACCGATTGAGGCTACTAATGAGTTTTTCTCATCCTTATTCCATAATTCCGTTACAACAACATGCACTTCATTTTTTCGAATAAAATCCAAAGCTTCTCTAGCATTAGAAGCTTCTCCAACAACCTGTAGGTCTTCAGACAGATTTAATATGCTAATTAATCCTTTACGTACTAAAAGGTCCGGCTCTACAACTAGAATTGTAATTACCTCATTCTCCATTAAAATACCACCTATTTAGAAAACCGGCTAAGTCGGTTTTCGTACTACAGTTCTACAGAAAAAGATTACACTCCACTTCGTTTCGTTAAGTTTTTGTTTTTGAGTCTAGCGAAGCGGAATCTCAATCTTAACCTTAACCTTAATCTTAACCTCAACCTCAACCTCAACCTCAACCTCAACCTTGAGCTGATATCACAATAGCTACTCCCGAGCTGGTTCCTAACCGTTCAGCTCCAGCCTCAATCATTAATAAAGCAGCTTTTACATCCCTAATCCCGCCGGAAGCTTTAATTTTAACTTTTTCTCCTACCACTCGCTTCATCAATTGTACATCTTCAAGGTTTGCACCACCACCATTAAAGCCGGTAGAAGTCTTTACAAAATCAGCCCCTGCTGCCAAAACCAATTGGCAGGCCTTTTCTTTTTCTTCATTAGTTAAAAGACTAGTTTCTATTATTACCTTAACAAGCTTTTTAGGAACCTGATTTTTAGCTACATTTACTACAGCATAAATATCTTCCTGAACATAATCATATTTCCCAGATTTTAAGGCTCCGATATTTATTACCATATCTATTTCCTGAGCACCCTCTTTAAAAGCTCGTTCTGCCTCAAAGGCTTTTACTTCCATAGTGTTAGCACCTAAAGGAAAGCCAATAACAGTGGCTACCTTGACCTTTGTACCTGTTAATAGTTTTGCGGCCAAATTTACATAACAGGGATTAACACAGACAGCGGCAAATCCATACTGCTTAGCTTCCCGACATAACTCCACTATCTCAGCTTCAGTTGTCTGAGGTTTTAGGATTGTATGATCAATATATTTGGCAATATCTACATTTAACATTTTGAAACACCTCCTTATATTAAGGTTTAGGTTTCGCTCAGTCACCAAACATAGTTTGGTGAAGGCTAAGGTTTCACTCACTTCGTTCATTAGGTTAAGGTTAAGTAGGAACTACAGAACCCATAGTTCTACAGTGCTATAGTGCTACAGAAATAAGATTACACTCCACTTTCGTTTCGTTAGATTAAGATTTCACTACATTTCATTTCGTTAGATTTTTGTTTTAAAATCTAGCGAAGCGGAATCTTAATCTTAACCTTAACCTTAACCTTAGCCTCAACCTTAACCTTAACCTTAACCTTAGCCTCAACCTTAACCTCAACCTGTCCCGTTAGGGACATATTACAGTATTCCTAAAAGTAGTGTAGCTAACGTTGCATATATTATTAAGCCTAAAATATCAATTGTCGTGGTTATAAATGGAGCCGATGCCGTAGCTGGGTCAACTCCTACCTTTTTAAGCAAGAGAGGTACAACTGTACCCATAGTAGCTGCAGTTACCATATTAGCGAACATTGTCAAGCCAACTACAAGACCGAGTTGAATACTGCCCTGCCAAAAATATGCTGCAAGTGCTACAATAGCACCCATTACAGTACCTAGAGAGATACCCACCATGGACTCCCGCAAAACAGTTTTTAAAACAGTGGTGGTGTTAATCTGGCCGGTAGCAATTCCCCGTACAGTAACTGTTGAGGACTGGGTTCCTACATTACCGCCCATTCCTATTAATAAAGGGATAAAAAAGGCTAAGGCAACAACAGTATTTAATTGCTCAGAGAAATTTTTTAATACCTGACCAGAAAGCATTCCACCCATCATTGTAATCAAAAGCCAGGGTAGTCTCGATTTAAATGCAGTGCTAAACCTAGCGAGAGTTTCATCCTCTTCAGCTTCATATGTTCCTGCCATTCGGTATAAATCTTCAGTGGCTTCTTCGTGGATAACATCAATAACATCATCGACTGTAATAATTCCAATTAGATGCTGCTTGTCATCAACAACTGGAACAGCTAAAAAGTCGTACTTAGCTACTAAGCGAGCTACATCTTCCTGATCTTCATTAACGTTTACGCTCATTACATTTTTTCGCATAATATCAATAATAATTGAATCTGGACTAGCTATTATAAGTTCTCTTAAGGAAATTACACCTACCAACTGGTTTTTTAGATTAATCACGTACACATAATAAACAGTTTCTGCATCTGGTGCAGTTTCCCGTAGTACTTCAATTGCTTTGGCAGCTGTTATACTATCAGGAATGGCCACATATTCGGTAGTCATGATACCACCGGCTGTATCCTCCCGGTAGTCCATTAACTCTTGAACATCTTCAGCATCTTGATCTTCAAAAAGATCTAAAAACTTTTCTTTGTCATTTTCCGATAATTCACCTAAAAAGTCAGCAGCATCATCAAAAGACATTTCATCTAGGATTTCTGAAACCCTCTCTGAAGATACATCTTGGAGTAAGTCAGCTACCACTTCGGCATCTAATTCATTTAAAACAAGGGCTGCTTGTTCGGAATCCAATTGCGCTAAAAGGTATTGTTTATCACTTTTATCGGTAATATTAGATATTACTTCGGCAATATCTACCGAATGCATATCTAATAAAAACTGTTTGAGATGTTTTTCATCTTTGGTAGCCAAAAATCCTTTAATAACAGTAAGTAGTTGATTAGTTCCCTCTTTCATGGCTCCTCCTATCCGGGGAGCTTATTTATGGAACAGCTCCCCCTTCTCTATTTCTTTCGTAATAATAAAGCTTCTACTTCTACCTCGCGGGTTGCCTTCCACAAATTTTCACCTCAACTTATTTTCTTTATAGTATAGCTTTGGGATAGTGACTGGTGACTAGTTATTAGTGGCTAGTATAAGACTATGGTCTATGGTCTATGGTCTATGGTCTATGGTCTATGGTCT
>LADT01000072.1 GCA_000961765.1 Clostridiaceae bacterium BRH_c20a
ACTCACTATTGTGGAAAGAGCAAAGCGGGTAAGTTTAGAGTTAAAAGAATCACTAGCAAGAAAAAGATGAGGTCGAAAGTTGTAAAGATAAAGCAATGGCTGAGAAAAAGTTTAACAAAGCCAATAGTACAACTCATAAAAGAACTAAATGTAAAACTACAAGGGCACTATAACTACTATGGCATCACAGATAACACTCCAGGAATAAAGAAGTATGCGTATATAGTTAGAAGAGCCCTATTTCGACACATCAATCGAAGGCGACAAGGAAAGCCATGTGATTTCTTGAAATTCGAGAAACTAATAAGTAAATACCCATTGGCTACACCGAGAATTCGTGTAAGTATTTATTAGACATGAAGACGGAGGCGAAAGTTGTTATGAAGAGCCGGATGCCTTAATAGGGCACGTCCGGTTCTGTGAGAAGCGGGTGCAGTGATGCACTCCGTTTACTCGACTTTGCTTCCCTTCTCTGTGTTAAAGTAAAAAGAATGTGGTGGTGATAAATATGCCCCGTGGAGCCAGAGAAAAAAGCGAAAGTGGAATATACCATATAATGGTGTGAGGGCCAATAGACAGGAAATTTTTCATGATGATGAAGATACCTTAAGATTTTTAGAAACCCTGAATAAAATTAAAACGATGTCAGCAATCAAAGTATACGGCTGGTGCCTAATGGGTAATCATGTACATCTGCTTTTAGGTGAAGGGAAGGGAGATATTTCTATTACCATGAAACGTGTTGGGGTAGGCTTTGTTTGGTGGTAAAACGAGCTGAACAATGGAGATGGAGCAGTTGTCTTGGGTATTATGGTAACAGGTGAAGTTAATAACTGTGTCACCAAACAAATAATGTTAAAGAGTTTGCCAAAGAAAGCAGGGAATTATCTCTGCTTTCTTGTTTTATACCAAAAGAATTAAGCTATGGATTTATTACTTGAGCATCGTACTTCTTACTCTAGTTTTGGTTATATCTTGTAAGAAAGGTTGCCCAATTTAGGGTGCTATATTAAAATATATCTTGCAAGGGTACTTAAAAGCTTTCTTTAACTGCTATTATAACGTTTATAATACTCGGAAGTGATAGTAGATTAAACTGGTTTTTGGGTGTGGGGAGAAATATAAAAGGAGAAATATATTGATTAAAAAATTATTCATCACAGAAAAGCCATCTGTGGCTGACAGCTTTGCCGGCGTGTTAGGTTTAGAAATTTCCCGATCTGATCGGGGGAGGGGCTATGCGGAAAATGATAGGGCTATCATAAGCTGGTGTTTTGGCCATCTTGTGACAATGGCTTACCCTGACGCCTACGATCCTGCCTATAAGTCATGGCAGATAGAGCATCTGCCCATTATTCCCAAAGAATATAAATATATGGTCATTGATAATGCAGGCACAAAAAAACAGTATGATGTGATCAGGCAACTGATGCATCGTAATGATGTGGATATGATTTACTCTTGTACAGATTGCGGGCGCGAAGGTGAGTATATATTTCGCCTAGTCTATCAACAAAGTGGAACCAATAAACCTGCCAAACGGGTATGGATATCTTCCCAGACTGAAGAAGCCGTGAAAAAGGGAATTGATGAAGCAAAGGATATTGGTGAGTACGATTCCTTGTCCAAAGCTGCCTATTGCAGGGCTAAAGAGGATTGGCTCTTTGGCATGAATTTCAGCAGAATTTACACCTGTAAGTATGGAAAGGCTTTATCAACCCGTTTTAAAGAGGATAAGCGGTCGGTAATTGCCATTGGTCGAGTGATGACCTGTGTCTTAGGCTTAGTAGTGGATCGGGAATTGGAAATTAGAAACTTTGTGCCTAAGGTTCATTATGGGGTAACGGCCAGCTTTCTGTCACAAGAGAGCGGTATTGCTTATAAGGGTAGATGGCAGCCCAAGAAAAAAGAACAAGAGCTATCAGAGGATCAAAGCGAAGAAAAATATCTTAACAAAGAGGATGCCCTTGAGATTATCGAAAAGTTGAAGGGGCGTGAAGCAATAGTAAAAAAAGTAGAGATAAAGGTAAAGAAAGAACAGCCACCCCTGCTTTTTAATCTTGCAGAATTACAATCGGAAGTCAATAAAAAATTCAAGCTTCCTGTAGATCGCACCTTAGAAATCGCCCAACAGCTCTACGAGAAAAAGATGATATCTTACCCTAGAACAGACAGTCGGGTATTGTCCACAGATATCCTAAATGAAATACCTAAAATTTTAAATGGCTTGTACGGTAATTCTGCTCTTAAGGATTTTGTTTTGAGGATTAAGGATTTTGGCAAGCTTGCTATTAATAAATCCTCAAAAAGGTTTGTAGATGATAGTAAGGTCACTGACCACTATGCTATCATCCCTACCTATGTAACGGTTGATTTGTCTAAGCTGGATGCAGATAACCGAAATGTATACAGCTTAATTGTGAAAAGGTTTCTAGCCATTTTTTTCCCGCAAGCTGAGTACAATACTGTGAAGGTAGAGACAGAAATCAAAGGGGAAATCTTTGTGACTAATTCCAAAACCTTAAAAGAGCCAGGTTGGAAAGAGGTCTATGATGTCACGCCTTCAAAAAGCGAGGAGGAGATTTCCACCTCACCCATTCATCTGCTAATTAAAAAAGAAAAGTCCGCTGTAACGGCCTTTGATTTAGAAGAGAAGGAAACAAAGCCACCCTCTCGTTTTTCCGATGCTTCCTTGGTTCTGACCATGGAAAAAGCGGGAAAGTATATAGAAAACGAAGAGCTCAGAGAACAGATAAAAACATGTGGTATAGGAACTTCAGCCACCCGTTCGGGGATTATTAAGAAGCTTAAGAGTATTGGCTATATAAGAATTAACCCTAAAACCCAGATTGTTTCACCGGAGCCCAAAGGAGAAGCGATTGTTGGATTTGTTCGCTTGTCGGCAAAGGAGCTATTGAATCCTATCCTGACTGCCAGTTGGGAAAAGGGCCTGTTCATGATTCAAAATGATGAGATCACAGAGGAAATTTTTGAAGAGAAGTTGAATAGCTACATCACTCGAACCATTGAAAAGGTTAAGAAGAACAGAACTATAATTTAAATAAGTAAAAAATAGTTACAAAGCTAAAGAACTGGACACAATATTCTATACGGGATGAAATTAATAATGAAGACAAGGGTAATATAGAAATTGCAGGTGCATGATGTAACTTGCAGAGCCTTTGTTCTTGAGATATAATATATTCTAATGTTATTGTTCGGGAGAATTACCGTACCAATGGGAACCTTTAAACAACGCGGGCGTTTATGTTTATGGGTATACTCATTGTTTTTTCTGCAGTAACGAATTAAACTCAATTTGCCTGGCAAAGATCCGGGCTTAAAGACAAGGAGGATTTACTTGACCAAAGAAAGCAAATTACAGATTATACCCCTTGGTGGTTTAGGGGAAATAGGAAAGAACATGACCGTTATCCGTTATAATAATCAGATTATTTTAATTGATGCTGGTCTCTCCTTTCCCGATGAGGAAATGCTAGGGATAGATCTGGTTATTCCGGATTACACTTATCTAATCGAGAATAAAGAGTTAGTGCTTGGAATCCTTATTACTCATGGACATGAAGATCATATCGGGGCATTACCTTACTTATTGAGGGATGTAAATGTACCTGTATTTGGTACAAGACTCACCATCGGTTTGATTAAGTCTAAATTAAACGAAGCTAAGCTAGGACATATAACAACTAACGAAATTAATCCTCGAGATACGATAGAACTTGGAGATTTTAAGGTTGAATTCATCAATGGCAGCCACAGTATTCCAGGAAGTGTAGGTTTAGCGGTTCATACGCCCATGGGGACCATTGTACATACTGGAGATTTTAAGCTTGATCATACCCCTGTTAGCGGGGGTATTCTTGACATTCACAAGTTTTCTGAGCTTGGAGACAAGGGTGTTCTTTGTCTCATGTCTGATAGTACAAATGTGGAACGACCGGGATTTACCCAATCAGAGCGGTTGGTTGGCCAAAACATCGATGACGCATTCAAAATAGCTGAAGGACGAGTTATTTTCGCTAGTTTTGCCTCAAATGTCAATCGACTGCAGCAAGCTATTACTGCAGCTATCAAATATAACCGTAAGGTTGCGGCAGTGGGTCGTAGCATGGTTAATGTTATTGAGATAGCCGCCGATTTAGGTTATCTGGATATCCCTCAAGGTATCCTTGTAGAAATCGGCGAGATTCTAAAGATGCCGGCCAATGAGGTATGCATCCTAACTACAGGTAGCCAGGGAGAACCTATGTCAGCATTAACTCGAATGGCTATGCATGAACACCGCCAGATTTCCATCAATTCGGGTGATACAATCATTATTTCAGCTACTCCCATCCCCGGTAATGAAAAGGCGGTTGCCCGAAATATTGACCAACTGTTAAAATTGGGAGCAAAGGTAATTTATGAGTCAATTTCCGGAATGCACGTTTCTGGACATGCCAGTCAAGAAGATCTTAAATTAATGATTAGCATGGTCAAACCTAAGTATTTTGTCCCAGTACACGGGGAATATCGTATGCTGATAAAACATGCGGAACTCGCCGAACAACTGGGAATTTCTCGGGATAACATTTTTGTTACCGAAATTGGGTATGTCCTTGAATTTACACATCAAGGTGCTAGGATTGCTGATAAAGTAACCTCTGGACGAACTCTGATTGATGGGTTAGGTATAGGTGATGTAGGGAATATAGTCTTAAGAGATAGAAGGCAGCTATCGCAGGACGGAATATTAATAGTGTTTACTACTTTCAATAGCTCAACTTGGACAATTCAAGCTGGTCCTGATATAGTCACCCGTGGGTTTGTCTATGCCCGGGAGTCGGAATTGTTGTTAGATGAAGTCAAGGAGATTACAAGGGTAACTGTAACACGCCTTTTGGAGAGCAATGTCCGGGAATGGGCAAAAATTAAAAATCAGATAAAAGATAGCGTAAGCAAGCATCTTTATGACAAAACCGGAAGACGCCCAGTGATTATGCCGATTTTCCAGGAAGTTAAATAAGGCTAGCAAAAAAAAGCCCCTCGGGGCTTTTTTGCTTTTTAAATAATGGGGTAGCTCTTGACCTTTATTAGGAGCAATGGTAATTTTAAGAATATATAGAGAATTGGAGGAGCAATTTGTGATAGATAGATATTATACGGGGGTTTTTTTAGTTATTCTTTCAGCCGTTGGATTTGCCCTGCTTCCTATTTTTGGTCTTTATGCATATGGATACGATGTCTCAGTTCAAACCCTACTTTTCTTTCGCTTTTTTATAGCTAGTATCCTTTTCTTCAGTTATATCATCTTTAAGGGATTACCGTGGAGACTAAATAGAGGTCAATTATTTTCTCTTTTTATTTTGGGGGGTATCTTATATACTATAATGTCAAATTTTTATCTTTCTTCGGTAAAATTCATTCCTGCTTCCTTGGCAGTACTTTTATTATACACATATCCAATTTTTGTAACTATACTAGCATTTTTTGTGGAAAAAGAAAGGTTATCTCTGCAAAATATGGCTGCTATTGGGTTATGCTTTTTAGGACTTTATATAGTTTTAAGGGCTCCATTCCATAACATGAATTATCTGGGAGTGTTCTTTGCATTAGGGGCCGCAGTAGCTTACGGCATCTATATAATTTTTAGTCGTCAGGTAGTTACACAGGTATCACCTTTAGTCACCAGTGCATATGTTACGCTTTTTGCTTCTATTTCTCTGTTTGCTCTAGGAATCTTTTTAAATACTTTAAACCTGAGTTCGATAGCATCAGGCTTTGCTTGGCTGCCAGTAATGGGCGTGGCTCTTTGTTCTACTGTAATTGCCATATTCACCTTTTTTATCGGGGTCAGTCTAATTGGTTCAACTAAGGCTTCCATCATCAGTACCGTGGAACCTTTAATTACAATTATTCTTTCAACCTTATTGTTTGGCGAAGCACTTACTGTGCTTCAACTAGTAGGCGGGCTTCTGGTCTTGGGTGGGGCAATATTAGCTGTACTTCCCACGGTAGGAATTAGGAAATTTGCAAGCAACAGTCAAAAGGGATAAGTTTTATAGACTCTTTTTAAGGCCTCCAAATTTTACCGGAGACCTTTTTTCTATACTTTAGGGTTGTAGATAGTATAATCTAGGGGAAGGAGTGATGCCCGGTGGGTAAGGATAAGGAGTATTGGAAAGTAGATATAAGCAGTGAAGATGAAAAGGATATAGATATAGAACTTATTTCAGAATTAAATGACCAATATCCCGAAGTTGAACAAGTGGAAGCTGAACAAGAGGAAAAAGGAAGAAATAACAAAGGTACCAAGATCATTGCCCTAGTTACTATTACTGTTTTTTGCTTCTTATTAATTAATAGCTGGCTGCAAATATTTAATTTGCCATCCCTTTCTCTTCTTATCAAATCCTCAGAGTTAAGTGCTGATCCGATAGTAAAAAATCTAAAAAACGCCGTTGTCAAAATAGACACCTTAGAAAGTATGGGTACGGGTTTTAATATAGCGCCTGACGGCCTAATTATTACTAACTACCATGTTGTAAAAGACGCTAAAACATTACATGTTATATTCTCTTCTGAAATATCCTATCAAGGTACGCAATTATTAATTATGCCGGAAATTGATTTGGCTATTCTGGAGGTAGCGGGTAAGGATTTGCCTGTTTTAGAGCTAGCCTCCGAGACAAACATAGATATAGGAGAAGACGTATTAATAATAGGTAATGCTTTAGGCTTTTTTAAGATTGTTGAAAAAGGAGAACTATTAGGAAAAATAACGATTAAAGGAATAGATGGGCAGGTTCTCATGATTAAGGGGCCTATTCATAAAGGAAGCAGCGGAAGTCCTGTATTTAATAAGGAGGGCAAAGTAGTTGCGGTTATTTTTGCAACATTGCTTCAAGATAATTCAAAGGATGAGATAATTGGCTTGGCTATACCAATACAAAATATAGCTGAGCAGATAGAAAAAGTGATGATGAAGGAAGATTAATTATTATATTTGTAATCCAAAGCATTTTTTTACCAGCATTTTTTTTACAATAAAAAACTGTTGCTTTATCCCTTGAAAAGATGTAATATGTTATAAAATATCTTTATAGTTTTAAAGAATTTTGTAGGATGGTAGAACTACTAGTATTCGGTACTGTTTTAGGAAAAACAAAATATCTTGGTAGGATGGTAGGACGGTAGGGTGGCAGAGAAAATGACACACCTCTATTAGGTGTTATTTTTTTACCCTTTTTTATACCTACAAAAATAAAAAATAGCAAAGGGGAAAATAAGATGAGCATGAATTATATAAAAAAAATTCCAACTGCCGATGAAATAATTGAGCAGATACCATTACCAAATCACATTAGAGAAATTCGAAATAATAGGACAAATGATATAAAAAGAATTATTGAAGGTAAGGATGATAGATTTCTGCTTATTATTGGACCCTGCTCTGCTGATAATGAAAAATCCGTCTGTGAATATATTGGCAGGCTAGCAAAGGTTCAAGAGAAAGTAAAGGATGTAATACTAATTGTACCTAGAATCTATACAAACAAGCCCCGTACTACCGGGGAAGGTTATAAAGGCATGGTACATCAACCGGATCCAAACAAGGAGCCTGACTTATTAGAAGGCATAAAAGCCATGAGAAAATTGCATATCAAGGCATTATCAGAATATCACATGCCGGCGGCCGATGAAATGCTCTATCCTGAAAACTATACTTATCTTTCCGACCTTTTGGGTTATATTGCAATAGGTGCTCGTTCCGTAGAAAATCAGCAGCACAGATTAACTGTAAGTGGAGTTAACACACCGGTTGGCATGAAGAATCCTATAAGCGGTGACCTATCAGTAATGTTAAACTCTATCAAAGCTGCTCAGCAGGGTCATCGATTTATTTATGGCGGGTGGGAAATCGAAACTACTGGTAATCCATATACCCATGCTGTCTTAAGGGGGGCTGTCGATTCTAATGGCAGAAATATTCCTAATTATCATTTTGAGGATATGATTTGCTTTGTGAAAGAGTATGAAAAGTCTCAAGTAATTAATAGGTCTATTATTGTTGATACAAATCATGCTAATTCCATGAAGTGTTTTGAAGAACAGCCTAGAATAACAAGGGAAATATTACTTAGTAGAAAATACGATTCCCAACTTAATAAAATGGTAAAAGGTTTAATGATAGAGAGCTATTTAATAGAGGGCAAACAAGGCATAGGTGAAAATATTTATGGAAAATCCATAACAGATGCCTGTCTTGGCTGGGAGAGTACTGAGAAATTAATTTACTATGTTGCTGAAAATGTTTAAGTGAAGGAAAGTATATAAATCATAGGCGAGGGTGTTGCATATTGGGGTTAGTTGCTCACGAAAAGGAGTTGACTTAGCTCTGAAATGTCGCCCTCGTTTTATTTATTATATTTTATTTCAAAAATTTATTTTATGTAGTATAATTTGTAAAAAAAGTAGTTTATATAAAATAAAGTCAGTTTATAAACTATTTCTGTGGGGATTAAACAATGTTATTTATAATCATTGGATGTCTAGCGTTTTTATTTTTATATATTTTTGATATTAACAAGGTTAAATTTATTCATAAGAATCTTAATATTTGCTTTGCAGTTGGTGTATTACTTTTAGCTTTTTCGACAATAGGGATATTATTTCATGACTCAAAAAGCTTTGAAATATATCTTCCTTTACGGGTGCTTTTCGGTGTGTTGTCAATTATTGCACTAGTTCTTATGCTTCATGCTTTGTTTTATTCTTTACCTTTTAAGGAGACATACATCGAAGTAGAAAAGAGAAACAAAGTTATTGATACTGGGATGTATGCTCTCAGCCGTCATCCAGGCGTATTATGGTTTTTCCTTTTTTATTTCTTTCTCTGGTTGGCTTGGGGTAAAATGATCATAATGTGGGCCGGGATTGTTTGGACCATTATGGATATAATTCACGTTTATGTACAAGATCGATGGCTTTTTCCTAAAGCCCTAATTGATTATGACAAATATAAGGACAAAGTCCCATTTCTAATACCTAGTATTCGTAGTATTAAACAATTTATGATGACTATTAAATAGGAGGCCATGATGGGTTTAGACCAGAAACTCCGTGAAAAACAATATGATAAAATTTGGCAAGAGTATTGTGGGTTTTTGGATCTTTCAATGCCACAATACATGGATATACAAAACCGACTTATGCTCGAACAGATTGAATTATATTCCAATTGTGAACTGGGCAGACGTATTATGAAAGGGCAAAAGCCAACCACAGTTAATGAATACAGAAAGGTTGTCCCTCTTACCAAATATGAAGATTATGCAGATATTTTATTGCCAAAGGTGGAATCCGCTCTCCCAGGAAAACCTATGGTATGGATTGAAACAACTTGGGAAGGTGGTAAAAATCCAGTAAAAGTTGCGCCTTATACCGAGGGTATGATTAATTGTCTCAAGACTTATTGTGTAACAATAATAATTCTTGCTTCAAGTAATAAAAAAGGTGAGATTGTATTAAGCGGGGGAGAAAATTTTCTCTATGGTATGGCACCGCTTCCTTACCTTACTGGATTGGTGCCCCATCTCATTTCAAGTAGTATGTCTGTAAACTTCCTGCCAACTATCGAAGAAGCAGAGTCGATGAGCTTCAAACAAAGAAATAAGGTCGGATTTGAGTTGGGAATACAAAAGGGCATAGATCTATTTTTTGGTCTTAGCAGTATAATTGTGAAAATGGGTGATTCCTTTGCAGCGGGCAGTAGCTCTGGCAAAGACTTTTCAGTTCTAAAAAATTCTCCCAAAATGAATTACCGTTTATTAAAGGCATGGATTAAAAGAAAAGAAGATAATAATCCAATACTGCCAAAGGATATCTGGAAACTTAAAGGTTTAGTTTGCTCTGGAACAGATAGTGCAACTTTAAAAAAGAAAATGGAATATTATTGGGGAGTTAAGCCGCTGGAGATTTTTGGCGGTACCGAACCCACTTGCATTGCCACTGAAACATGGAACAAGAACGGCTTGGTCCTCTTTCCTGACATTTGCTTCTATGAGTTTATTCCAAAGTCAGAGATGGAGAAAAATCTGGAGGATCCCCTGTATGTTCCCAAAACATACCTATTAAATGAACTGTTAACTGGGATTGAATATGAATTGGTGATTTCAAATTTCAAAGGAGGAGCTTTTGCCCGCTATAGGACAGGTGATATGTTTAAGTGTCTGTCCTTGAATGATGAGGAAGATAATATTCAACTTCCGCAGTTTGTATATGTTGATCGTGATCCAAGATTTATAGACATAGCTGGATTCACTCGCATTTCAGAAGTTACAATTTGCCAGGCTATTGAGCTTTCGAAGCTAGATGTAACAGAATGGTTTGCTGTGAAGGAATTTGATGGGCTCAAGAGGTCCTTATTACATCTTTATGTTGAAGTGGGGTCAGAGGGTATCCGTGGTCCTATGACAAAAGATATAATCAAAGAGCATCTTTCAATTTATTTTCGTTATGTTGATACAGACTTCAGCAATTTAAAATCGCTGTTGGGAATTGATCCTCTTAAGGTAACTATTATCCCAACGGGGACTATTAGTCAATTTTATACAGCCTTTGGAAGAAGGCTTAGAAAGATGAATCCGTCTCATTTTGATCTTATAGAAGTTTTGAAAATAGCGCAGGGTGGAAACGAGGTGTTCTAATGCCTTTTTCGCAAATAATTTTCTGGTTAGTTCCAATAGTAGCATTGATAACCTATTGTTTGCTAATGCTCTTTTTTATGATATCTCAAAAGGACAAATTGATTAGGATGTTTATGTTAGTTTTAGCTGCATTGATCCTTTGGACTGCATCGGGATTATTTATGAAAATGGAGTTGTCTCCTGGGGTACTCTTTTGGAATAGGTTAATGGTTGCAGGAACAATTGCTGTCCCATTTCTGCTTTATTGTTTTGTTTCCGTCTTTACAAATTCTCTCAAGGTTTTAAATACAATTATCTGGGGATTAATAGCGGTTGCAAGTCTTATAGTAAACTTAATGGGTTTTGTGGTAACTGAAGCTAATATAATTACTAATCCAGTTTTGATAAATGGGCAACAGTTTAATTTTGTTGAATTACACTATTCCCTAGGATTAATGGCTTATCCAATATTTTTTCTGATGTTTACGATAATTTTTGCGATTTTATTAAAAACAAGGAAAGCTGTAAATAGAGGGGACGCTGCATATGGACGAATCGGCCTTATTACTACTGGGGTAGTAATAATGTTCATAGGCTCGCTTTTAAATGTATTTCCAGCTATAGGTAAATACCCAGTAGACATACTTGCGTGTTTTATTAATGCAATTCTAATTACAATAGCAATTTACAAATATCGCATGCTGGAATTACGTTTTATGTTAACAAAGGGTATTGTCTATGGGGGAGTAGTCCTGTTTATTACAGGTTTTTATGTCTACGTTGTTTTTGCTGCTCAACAACAAATGAGTAATTACAATATAGTTCCATATTTTACAGTTTTATTAGCTCTTATTGTAGCAGTTGTTTTTCAGCCATTGTATAGGTCTGCAGGTAAACTAGTTGATAAAATGTTTTATAAGGCTGAGTATTCCCAACGTCAGGCGCTAAGGAACTTCAGTGCTAGTATTTCCAATAATTTAGATT
The DNA here is from genome assembly GCA_000961765.1 of Clostridiaceae bacterium BRH_c20a. GTDB lineage: Bacteria > Bacillota > Peptococcia > Peptococcales > BICA1-8 > BICA1-8. The sequence continues at coordinate 11,673 of LADT01000072.1, forward strand.
TAAAAGAAATAGCTCAAGAATTAATTGAAGCGATTCAGCTTGCTATTCCAACAAAAAATATATTTATTTTAATAAAGCATGAGGAGAAGGAACATTATTATGTGTTTTGCTCAGCATCTAAATTACATAAGTCGGACTTTAAAATTTCTTTGGATAATCCTATTGCCAAATGGTTCATAAGTAACAACGTAAGTCTCTCACGTACGGAATTATATTCTCAGCCTCTTTTTAAATCAATGTGGGAAACAGAAAAAAAAGATATTAACGATTTGGGTATTGAAGTTATTACACCTATTAGGAGCAGAAATGATTTAATTGGTATGATCATGCTAACAAATAAGAAAAATAATACTGCATACTTGCCGGATGATTTGGATTTACTTACTTATCTAGGGACATCAAGTGCCGTTGCTATTGACAATGCTAGACTTTTTGCCCGTGCCCAATTAGAGTCAATTACTGACAGCCTTACAAAGTTATACAACCATGGATATTTCTGCAAAACACTGTCGGAGCAGTTGGAGAAAGTTGGTTATGCGGAGCTGTCCCTGCTTATGATTGACTTAGATTTATTTAAGCTATACAACGATTTATACGGTCATTTTGAAGGAGATAAGGCACTAAAAACCGTTGCCTCAATTATCAAGAAAACTGTTGGAGATAAGGGCATTATTAGCCGCTATGGTGGTGAAGAATTTACCATATTGTTGCCTTATTATAATTCAAAAAGGGCTTTTGAAGTAGCTGAAAAGATAAGACTCGAAATACAGAGTTCTTTCTTTAATTCAACAGATGTTACTCAGCGGTTTTTAACAGCTAGTATTGGTGTTTGTACCTATCCTCATGCAGCCCCCAATGCTGAGGAACTTTTAAAGCGTGCTGACTGGGCAATGTATAATGCAAAAAACAATGGAAAGAATCAAACTGTTATTTATACTCCAAATGTTGAATCTTCCAATAATAATATTGATAAGACGGAAGAAAAACCTTATAAACCGGTCTATATTGCTACGGTATATGCTCTGACAGCAGCTATTGATGCTAAGGATCATTATACCTTCGGTCATTCCCAAAGAGTTGCCGAATATACCGCTATTCTTGCTAATGCAATAGGCCTAGACAAATCACATCTAGAAATAGTTAGAGAGGCAGCTCTTTTGCATGACATAGGCAAGATTGGAATTCCAGAAAATATTCTTACAAAAACCGGGAAGCTTACCAGTGAAGAATATAGCATTGTTAAAGCCCATGTTGAAATGTCTATTACCATTATTAAGCATTTACCCTCTTTAAACCATGTAATACCGGCTGTTATCGGACACCATGAAAGGTGGGATGGACAAGGCTATCCGCGGGGTCTAAAGGGTGATAATATTCCTTTGTTAGCTAGATGTCTTGCTATAACCGACACTTTTGATGCGATGACCTCGGACCGTCCATATAGAAAGGGTTTTAGTGTAAAAACAACACTTAATGAGATAAAGAATTGTATTGGAACACAATTTGATCCTGTAATGGCAAATTTATTTATAAGACTAGTTCTTGAAGGTACCATTGACATAAAACGAACAATAAACAATAGCAAGGCAGTTTGACCAATAGTATAGGTAATATAGAGAAAGGAAAACAATGGGAGAACCTACGGGAATAATTTCTGCATAAAACAAAGGACCATTGAGGCGACCGTAATGGTCCTTTTACTATTAGGAAGTATTATTGAGTTAATTGTTATTCAAGTGATATTATCGGGAATTGCATTTTGGAAAATGACCTAGAGGGGTAAGCTAAGTATGCGACTTAGATGTTAGCAAAAAGGAGGGTTTTTTTTGGATTATTACAGAGGAGCTTTTGGTGGAAACATTGCTTTTTCGTATTTGAAGAAGCATGCACGTATAATCATTGGAATTATTTCAATCAATGTGGCAGTTTTTGCAGTGAGCATTCTGATTGGAGTTCACCAATGGACTATTTTTCAGGGAGGAATGGCTCCCTTAGGTTATGTTTTGGCTTCAGGCGAATACTGGCGGTTTCTTACAGCTATGTTTATCCATTCTGATATTTTGCACCTGGTTTTTAATATGATTATACTTATGCATGCCGGAGGATATTTAGAGCCCCAGTTAGGTTCCAAATGGTTTGTTGCTTTTTATTTGGTATCTGGATTGTTGGTTTCTTTTTTTACAGGGATATTAAGTAGTACTCTTTCCGTAGGGGCTTCTGGCGCCCTATTTGCTATTTTGGGTTATATTCTCTATTTTGACCTGAGAGCCAGAAGAAGTGGAAGGGTGACTAATAGTATGATTATGCCTTTGGTGGTAATAAATATTATTTTTACTTTGATTGTGCCCAAGGTTAGTACAGTCGGGCATCTATCAGGTTTAGCTATCGGGTTTTTTTATGCATTTATAAAGGGGAAGAGATAGACAGCCATAGTATGGTTTAACAATATTGTATTTAAATAAAGGTATTAAATAATAGTAAAAAAGTTGTTTTTAGTGACTTTAGAGTCGTATTTTATTAAATATATTGCATAAAATTACATATTTCGACTTTTTCCAACAATATAGTTAATATTAAAAAAATGCAATAATTTACCTTAATTTAATTGACATTCTAGTAAATACTAATAATACGAAAAACTATAGGTGGTGAGATCTATTAATAAAATTAAGAATAAGAATATATTGGGGTTAGCCACTGGTATTTTTTATACATTTACACATAAAATCGTAACAGTAATTGCAAATAAAATAAATAAAAATAAAGACAAAAAGAATTCCTTGCTTACAAAGAAAAATAGAGCAACCTGTACCCCGGAATTAGGTCGAATTTGTTTGAATGAAGCAACAAATTATTTGAAAGGATATTTAATTTCCCAACTAATAACGAAAACAGGTCGTAAATATGCTCCCTTGAAGGGGGCGGGAATAGGGACATTTTATTGGATGGGAACTAACAGACTTACTAAAAGAGCAAACCTATTTATAGGTGGGATAACAGGTGCGATAACAGGGCTGTTTGTAAAACATTGTGGGCATGATGAGTTATTTCCCTACGAGGTCCCAAAACCAAATTTTTATTATAAGGTGTTAAGGATTAAAAGAAGAAGTAAATAAATCAGCAAGGGGGCTTTAATTAAATTATGTTCATTAAATTAGGCGCAAAACCGGAAGGAAAACAGTCCATGCTTAATGTTGAAGAAGCCTATTCTTTGTGGGATTTAGCAACGGTAAAATATGCAGGAATTGATATGGTACAAATTTGGTATATTTTTGCCCATGACCCGGATCTTAAATTTATTTTAAAAAGATCACTTGATAAACTTAAGAAACAGGCTAAGGCTTTAGAAAAGGAACTGAAAAAATACTCTATTAATGGGCCAGATCGCCCCCGATCGGATATAAATTCAGCTACTAATTCCGAAATATTAACAGATGAAAACTTAGGAAAGTATCTCTTACTAGCTATGCAAGAGGAAATGGAATTATTATTTAAAGCTACTAGAAATGCGACAACTAACGACGCTTTAAGGGCCTTGTTTATTAAGTTTCTGACTTCGGTAATTGATGATTTAGATAGTTTAATTAAATATTTAAAATTGAAAGGCTGGGTAGGTGTTCCCCCTATATACCCAAATATTCCTGTTCAAACACAAGAACAGGCCGATGCAGGGGAAATTTTTCATTTATGGGATCACTTAACTTTTAGATATGACAATATTTATCAAACACAATATTGGTATGAACATGCTAAAGACACTGATTTCAAATTATTATTGAAGAAAGGTTTACAGGATAATTTAAAGGTACAAGTGGAACGATTAGAAAATGAGCTTAGTAAATTCGGAGTGCCTTTACCTTCTCAACCACCGGCCGTCATAGCTACAACTGGATCGGCAAATCTTGAAGATACTTATATGTATAGAATACTCTTTACCGGTATGGTAGGTGCCGCCTGGATGCATGCTTTGGCTTTAAAGCAATGTTTTACTAATGATCGGCTTAGGGGGATTTTTAAGGATTTATTAGTAGACGAAATAAACATTATTGACAAAATGATCTTATTCGGAAAAGTTAAAGGCTGGTTAGGGGTTGTACCCCAATTTAATCCTATGTTATAAACTTCTTAAGTTTATAAAGGCTTTTTACCTTTTCAAACTTTATAAAGGTTATATTGCAAAGTATAAATTAAGATCAATTTCTGCTAATGATATACACTAAATATAATAAATATGCTAATGCCAGTATTATTCCCTCAAACTTTGCAACTTTAAAATGGGTTCTCGAAAATACCAATAATACTAGAGTTAAAAATATCATTAGTATAATATCAAAAAATATTTTGTTATCAACCTTCAGGGGAGAGATAACTGAAGAAATGCCAAGTACAAATAAAATGTTAAAAATATTGCTTCCGATAATATTTCCCAGTGCAATTTCGCTTTGTCTCTTAATAGCCGCGGTAATAGATGTAATTAATTCGGGTAAGGATGTTCCGATAGCTACGATGGTTAATCCTACTAAGGTCTCACTCATGCCTAAAGAATAAGCAATTTTAGTGCTGCTTTTTACAACTAAATTTCCTCCATAAATTATTGCTGACAGACCTAATAATGTATAAAAAATATATTTAATCCAAGTAACCCTGTCAGCTCTATAATCCGTGCTAGCCCCGTTATCGCGGCTGCTTCTGGCTACCTCAAAAATATAGTACATAAAGATTAAAAAAAACAGCAGAAATATTAATCCATCACCAGGAGTTATTAAATTATCATTTGTAAACTGTAAACTCGTATCACTTAAAAGGATTAATAATGCAATGCTAGCTAATAATGTAAACGGGATTTCTTTTCTAATAGTTTCACTTTCTACTTTTAAAGGGGTTAAAAAGGCAGTTAAACCTATTACAAGAGTAATGTTAAAAATATTACTACCAATTACATTTCCTAAGGTTACTTCCACATTCCCGTTTATTGCTGCCATAATACTTACGGTAGCTTCAGGAGAACTGGTTCCAAAGGCTACAATTGTTAAACCAATTAATATCGAAGGAACTTTAAGTAAACTGGCTATTTTAGATGAGCCATCAACGAAAAGGTCAGCCCCCTTTATTAATAATGCAAAGCCGATAATTAACACTAAATAATTCATAATGCTATCTCAATCCTTTGCCAGTCAAATTTCCCATTCATTTGGAAATATCCATAACATTAAACATATTTTTATTTATCAATGCCCAATTATTATTATATAAATGCAAAAAAATAGATATTTAGTGAGATTGAATGACGATTAGAGTTTATAAAAAGATGCAAAAATATCAGGGAAAAAAGCAAGTCGTTAATAAATTGGGCCGATTTTAGTAATTAATATTGAAAATAAGTTGTAAGGTGTACAACCTTGCAACTTATTTTTTATTAAAGTAACCTAAGGTAAATATTTTAAGGTAAAATGCGATTATAGGATTTTTCCTGCAAAGAGGTATTAATAAATTAATTAAAGTTAAGAAAAGGGGGGAATATGGCTCTAAAATTAAGCAAGGCCAAGATAATCTAAAAAAATGTGATTATTCGCACATTTACAAGGAATTAAGGCTATTTTATAATAAATTAAATGGTATAGTTGCTAGGTGGCCGGACCACCCAATACCAGGCGGGGAGACGAGAAATGTTTAAGCCAGTCAAAAATCAGAAAATGTATGTGCAGATAGCAGAACAGATCAAGTCGCTCATTAGTGAGGGAGTATTAAAGGTAGGCGACCGCCTGCCTTCGGAAAGAGAACTTTCCACACAGTTTAGTGTTAGCAGATCGACAGTGAGAGAGTCTTTAACATCTCTGGAAATAATGGGCTTAATTGAAGTAAAAACAGGTTTGGGGACCTTTGTTTGTAAACAAAGCCAGCTTGACAATAATATCCTGGGAGAAGAACTCGGGAGTAACATCAGTCCTACAGAGCTTTTTGAGGCACGATTAATAATAGAACCTAAACTATCAAATCTAGCAGCTCAACGTGCAACAATTGAAGATGTTCAGGAAATGGCTAAGGTTATTGAGGAAGCAAAGTATCTTGATCATACCCAAATAGAAAAATTTGAGGAATTGGACAGGAAGTTTCATCTTTTAATAGCTAAAGCTGCCAACAACGAAGTCTTGTATAAGTTTGAGGAAAATATCAATAGTGAGCGGCTAGGGAAACTCTGGGGCAATATGAAGGTGAAAAGTTTGCAAAAGGAGGGTCGGGTTGATAAGTATAAAACAGAACACCAGGAAATCCTGGACTCTATCCAAGAACGCAACCCAGCTTTGGCAGAAAAACTTACCCGAAAGCATTTACTTGATATTAAAAGAAATATTTTTGGTGATTAGAAAAATTTTTAGAAAGTATCCAGCTTAATTATCCGAATTAGATTTTTAGGACAATCTAGCACTAAGGATTGTCCATTGATAAACGGGCTTTTTAAGCTGGATTTTCTTAATTAAAAGGAGGTGTAAGGTCAAAAGTCAGAAAAATATGAATGAACAGAGTATTACGAAAAGTAAAAGGGGAGGATGAAGAGAAATAACAAAGGCAGGTGAGGACTAGCTTAAAACGCTTAAAGTAAACCAATGTAATCTATTAAAAATTTTCCTAAAATTTTTTGAAATTTCCGAAATCAAAGGAGGAGAAAAATGTTAAAAAGACTTTCGATAATTACATTATGTATTTTATTAGTCTTGAGCTTTGCGGGCTGCGGAACACCCGATATAGACGTGAAGCAGGAGGCCCCCCCTGCTTCAACCGCTCCTGCTAAAACAGAAATTAAACAAATTTCTTTTGGCGGTAGTGCTCCGGGAGGAGTCTACTTTTATATGATTGGAGTTTTGGCCCCATTTCTAAACGAAAAAATCCCAACGATTAATGTCACTAACGTCTCTACTGCAGCTTCTGTAGCTAATGCCACCGGAGTAGCCCAGGGTGAACTAGATTTTGGTTTAACCTATGGCTCCTTAGTTTGGGAGATTTGGAATGCCAAGGGTACATACGAGGGTAAGGGTGACTTGGGTAAGACGGTTACCGGCGTGGTTAAAGCTTATGAAAGCCCCCATTATTTTGTTGTTCTAAAAGGATCGGGTATTAAATCTGTTAATGATTTGGCAGGCAAGAAGGTAGCTGTAGGTCCTGCAGGTTCCGGGGCTCAGTATAATTCGGACCTAATATTTAAAGCCCTGAATATAGATGCACAACAAGAATTCTTATCTTTTGCTGACGCAGCTTATGCATTGAAGGAAAAAAGGGTTGTAGCTGTTGGTCAGAGTGGTGCACCATCAGGAGCTGTAACTGAGCTTGCTGAAACAGCTGAAATTGAGATTCTTTACTTTACTGATGAAGAAATGGATGTTTTAGAGAAGGCGTCGCCATTTTATTATAGAGCTAAACTACCGAAAGAAACCTATAAAGGTATGACCGAGGATGTCCAAATGCCGTATTTTTCTGTGTACTGGATTGCTAACAAGAATGTACCGGCAGACATAGTAGAAAAAATATTGGAGGTAGCCTTGGACCCGGCAAATAGATCTACCCTTGTGGAAGGATACAGCCTTTGGAAAGAGATGACTCCTGACTCTAAGAACTTTGAAAGTCTCGGCGCACCCATACATCCTGGAGCTAAAGCGTACTTTGAGAAAAATGGCATAACAAAATAATACCAATAGGGGGATGCCGCATTAGTGACATCCCCTCCTACTACAAAAGTGGCGAAGGAGTGTAGTGCAAAATGAAACTAAGAAACTTGGAGGGAGGATGGAAACAGGCATTCCGCTGGTGTGCAATTGCCTTTTCACTCCTGTTCCTATACTCAGCAGGAATCGGAATAGTACCTACACAGGTTAGTCGAGGAATGTATTTGATGTTTAACCTCTTACTCTGTTTTATGCTTTATCCGTTAGTACGAGGTAAAGGCGGAGGTAATAAGGTCCCTGTATATGATATTGTATTATCGATTCTTACTATTGCCTCCTTTAGTTACTGGATATTAGAGTTTCGTAATTATGCCACTAGGATTGGCATGCCAAACAACCTTGATATTTTCTTTGGCTTTGTTGCAATTGTTCTGCTTTTCGAAGCTACTAGGAGGGTTTTGGGCAATACATTAGTAATAGTCGGTTTGCTATTTTTTTTGCAGCTTTATTTTGGTCCTTACTTACCAGGCACACTCGCCCATAAAGGATTCAGTGTTGCCAGGATAATCGAATTTACTTATTCTTCTATGGAAGCCATATTTGGGGTGATAACCCATACATTTGCTCAATATGTTCTACCTTTCGTAGTCCTAGGAGCCTTTTTTGAAAAATCTGGGGCTGGAATGTTTTTTATTAGGTTGGCTCTTTCAGTGACTCGCGGTTGGGCTGGCGGACCTGCCAAAGTAGCCGTTATAGCAAGCGCATTATTTGGCTCAATTAGCGGCAGCTCGGTAGCAAACGTTGTATCTACGGGAGCATTTACAATTCCAATGATGAAAAGAGTTGGTTTTAGACCTCATGTGGCTGGTGCCATTGAGGCAGCAGCCTCTACGGGCGGGCAGTTTCTTCCACCAGTTATGGGGGCAGGTGCATTCCTTCTTGCTACGTTGACAGAAACACCCTATGCTCAGATTGCCTTAATGAACGTTATACCAGCTTTGCTGTATTTTTACTGGGTAGGCTGTGCTGTTCATTTCGAAGCTAAAAAATATGATCTCGGGGGTCTGCCAGATGATGAAATACCAAAGTTTAGTGATACTCTAAAAGAGGGCTGGTTCTTTATTGTTCCACTGATCTTAATCGTAGTTTTCTTGGTAATGGGCTTCTCCCCGTCTCTAGCCGCTTTTTGGGCTATTATAACTTGTATTGTATTGAGTTGGGCCAGAAGAGAAACAAGAATGGGCCCTAAGGACATTCTTGATGCTCTAGAACTTGGTGGCAAGAATAACGTGTCCGTAGGGGCCTCTATTGGTATGCTGGGCATCATTATGGGAGGTATCGTTCTGGCAGGACTAGGGGCAAAATTTGGCTACTTGGTTGTTTCCCTTTCGGGTGGATATCTCTTTATCAGTATTATTTTAACTGCCTTTGTTGGGGCTCTAATTGGGATGGGAGCCACTCAGACTGCTACCTATATCATACTCTCTATGATCGTAGTACCTGGTTTGGTTAAGTATGGTGTTAGCCCAGTAGTTGCGCATATTGTAGCTTTCTGGTTCTCAGCCGTCTCAAATGTAACGCCGCCTGTCTGTGTTTCAGCCTTTGCTGCCGCTTCAATTGCGGAAGCTGATCCTATGAAGACTGGTTTTGCTGGGGTAAAGTACAGTGCTTTTCTCTTTATTTTACCCTTTACATTTATTTATTCGCCGGAAATTTTATTAGGAGGAGATTCACTTTGGGAAACGTTCTATTTCGTTGGTGGACTTCTCATAGGGGTACCTGTTCTTGCTGCAGGTATACAGGGCTATTTACTGCGTAATATGAACATAGTTGAACGGGGCTTATTAGTAATTGCAGGGCTTGCGATGTGCGTTCCTGAACCGATAACAGATATTTTAGCTATAGCTATTATTATAATCGTGTATTATTTTCAAAAAAAAGGAAGGGGCAATAATAATAATACCTTAACTACAGCTTAACCCGGTCAAGTTATTATAAAGAGGTGAGAAGCTATGAAAAAGATAGGATTTATTGGTTTAGGAATAATGGGTTTGCCCATGGCCAGTCATTTACTAAAAGCAGGGTATGAAGTGATTGTTTACAATAGAACTATGAGTAAAGCACAGCCCATAGTGGAAAAAGGCGCTAAATTAGCGGATTCCCTTAGAGAACTGGCTCGTGAGAGTGAAGCCGTTATAATCATGGTCAAAGCTGATGCGGAAGTTGAGGAAGTTATTTTGGGAAATAATGGGATACTTGAGGGCGCTAAGCCCGGATTTATTATCATCAACAGTAGTACCATTTCTCCTAAAACCAGCATCCGACTAGCCGCTAAAACGGCTAAAGCTGGTGTAGAAATTCTGGATGCACCTGTTACTGGCAGTGGAGTTCAGGCCATAGAGGCTAAACTCACCTTTATGGTGGGCGGCAATGAAGAGGTGTTTAAGCGCTGTATGCCTCTCTTCACAGTTATGGGCAAACAGGCATTTTATATGGGCGAAAGCGGCAAAGGATCATATACCAAGCTGGGTAACAATGTTATGTTGGCCATTAATCTCTTAGCGGTTTCAGAGGCTCTGACCTTGATATATAAAGCGGGAATTGACCCCGAAGTATTTCTTCAGGTCGTAGGTGGCGGTGGAGCCCGTAGCGGAATGGCTGAGACTAAGATACCCAAAATTGTAAAAAGGGATTATAAGCCTGCATTCGGTACCGCCATGTTGGCAAAAGACCTAGCATTAGCTTCTGATCTAGCTAGGGAATTACAGGTTCCTGTTCCAGTAATGTCTACTGTAAAAGAGATGGTTCAGATTGCAGTGGCGAAAGGTTTTTCTGACGAAGATGTTTGTTCTGTAATTAAATGTTATGAAGAATGGGCCGGCATAGAGATCAAATAGCTCACCTTACTGCTGCCCAAAGCATAAAGATGTTCAATAATGACAAAATATTTTATTCAAAGGAGAGAAAACAATGTTTCAAAATATCAATTTTACTACACCATCAATTATTTTTGGAATGGACACATTAAATCAGGTGGGTAAGCAAGCTAAAAAACTAGGTGCTAGCCGGGTATTATTGTTGACAGGTCCTAATGTCCAAAAAGCTGGATATGTGGAAAAAGTAGCAGCCTTATTAAAAGCAGAATCAATTGAGGTAGAAGTAAACATTCAAGGTAGAAATACTCCGGAACCAGCTACCCATATACCAGAAGCTGTAGCTGAGGTTGCTAAAAATATGAAAGCAGATGTAATTATTGGTATGGGAGGAGGCAGTGTGCTGGATGTTGCCAAAATGGCCTCTGCACTTTTGACTAATCCCTTAAAGGTTCGCGATTACTTCGGTAGAGAGAAAGTCCCCAACCGTGGAATACCTACAATTATGATTCCTACTACTTCGGGAACTGGAGCTGAGGTAACAAAACATGCTATTTTCCTTGATGAAGAAACCCAGGTAAAAAAAGCAGTAGCTTCTTCAGCTCTTCTGCCTAATGTAGCTATAATTGACCCTCTTTTAACAGTCAGCTGCCCGCAGGTTGTTACTGCTAATGCAGGGATTGACGCATTAATTCATGCAGTTGAACCTTTTGTTTCTAAAAACGCCAATCCTGTTACTGATTGCATAGCCCTTAAGGCTATCAGCCTTATGACTAAATGGCTTGGACCTGCCTTCGCTGATGGTGACGATCTTGATGCCCGTTACAATATGGCTCTAGGGTCTGTAATGGCAGGCTTGGTATTAAATAATTCCGGTACCAGCATAGTTCATGCTTTAGCTTATCCAATAGGTGGTGAATACCATGTTCCCCATGGACCAAGTTTAACCTGTATAATTCTTCCCTGCTTTGACTACATTATGCTGGCTCGACAGGAGAAGTTCGCTTTAATGGCTGAAGCTATGGGAGAACGGATAGAGGGGTTAACGACACGGGAGGCAGCGGAATTATCCTTGATAGCTCTTGAGGATTTGCTTAAAAAACTGAATCTCCCTACTACTTTGACACATCTTAACATTACAGATAGATCTAGAGTAGACCAGTGGGCAATTGATGCACATGCTGAGCAAAGGCTTCTTTCCAGAGCGGTTCGGAAACTTTCCGTGGATGATATTAAGATTATTTACAATAACTCATTTTAAGCGCAAAATATTCACCAGATAAATAATTCCAAATACAACCCTGGCACGTATTAACCTGCCGGGGTTGTATTATTTTAGGTCTTTGAATAATTAGTTTAAAAATTTTAAAATTAGGAAAATAATATACTATTTAACAAATTAGCAGTAAAATAAAGAATAGATTTATAAATGAAACAAAAATCCAATTTCCAATTCTAAAAAAAACTATGCTAATTGTCTGATTGGTTGGAATAAGAGATAAATTATTGGTGAGGTGAAGAAGGTGAACTTAAATTTACAAAAGGATATTTTCCTTGGTTTTTTTCGTGCAGGAATGCTGGGTTATGGAGGCGGACCATCATCAATTCCTTTAGTTCATACTGAAGTTGTTAAAAAATACAAATGGATGACAGATGAAGAGTTTAGTGATGTTTTAGCTTTGGGAAATAGTTTGCCGGGGCCGATAATTACAAAAATGGGAGGTTATATTGGATATAGAGTTGGTGGAGTTATCGGCCTATTAAATGCTGTATTAGCAACAGTTTTGCCAACTGTATTTATCATGATTGGTTTAATAGGTACTTTATCCCGATTTCAAGACTCACCAGTTATCAAAGGTATGACTCAAGCTGTTGCACCTGTTGTCGGGGTTATGCTATTTTCGCTGGCGTATTCCTTCGCAAAAAAAGCTAAATTTGATCTTGGTTGGACTGTTACACTTACCTTAAGTATTTTTAGCTTAATCTTCTATCAATTTATGAATATTCATCCTGGATTTATAATTGGTGTACTTTTACTATATGGTCTTTTAGGCGGAAAAGTAAAGGTTTTTACTGAAAAGGAGAAGGAGTAATAATGATAATTTATTGGCAGATTTTTTTAGCTTTCTTTATTCCAGCCATAGTCGGATATGGCGGAGGACCAGCCTTTATACCACTAATTCGAAATGAGGTCGTAAATACATATGGATGGATAACATTGGAAAAATTTGCTGAATTATTAGCTATTGCTAATTCCTTGCCAGGACCAATTGCAACTAAAATAGGTGGCTACATAGGATATCAGATGGGAGGAGTAATGGGTGTAGTAGTGGCCTTATTTGCATTGATAGCTCCCTCTCTATTGGCTATGCTGTTTCTACTTGGGTTATTGAATAAGTTTAAAGATTCACCTAGGGTAAAAGTGATGACTGGCTTAATAAGGCCAACAATTGCTATTCTTTTAGGAGTCTTAGCGTATGAGTTTTTCTTTAGGTCCTGGGTATCCATAGGATCATTTCATACTGCATTATTAATTTTGCTTAGTTTTTTACTTTTGGAAAGATGGAAAATACATCCTGTTTATGTTATAGTGGGCTCTCTTTTTTATGGTGCATTTTTAATTGCATAAAGGGAAAATTGTTAATTCCATGCCGTAAAAGGTATTACTCGGTTGGAAATTCATATTTTACTTCATTTGTGAAATATATGAAATTAACAAAATCAACAATAGCTAGAAGGAAAAAAGGTAAAAATTAGAATATTTCAAGATATGCATATTTAAATTAAGGAGGCTTCTCAATGATTTATCATCATTTGTATAACAGGTATAGCAATCAGAAAAGCATTAAAGCTGGTATTATAGGGGCTGGGCAATATGGCACGGCAGTTATCACTCAATCGTTGTATAATCCGCTTTTGGAAATACCTATTATTGCTGATTATAACCTGCAAGCTGCTAGAAGAGCTTATAATTATGCAGGGATACAAGATTCCGATATAGTGGAAACTGAGAGTTATGAAAAGGCATTAAGAGCAATTGAGGGTGGGAAATATGTAATTGTCCAAGATCCTTCTCTTTTGATGAAGTTACCGATAGATGTAATTGCCGAAGCAACAGGTGTACCTGAAGCTGGTGCATTATATGGTTATGAAGTGAGGTTTATATAAATTCAATGCCTGATTATGCTGTTAAGGAATATTTTGAGGAGAGAAAAAGGATATTTGATTATTTACCTCAGGCTGGAGCTTTTGACCTGTGTGAATTAACTATAGCAGCTAATGCGACAGGACTCTCTCCTGATATCCCGGAAACTTATCAGCCAGCAGTAAGGACAACAGAGATACCGAAGGTGCTTTGTCTTGAAGAAGATGGTGGAATACTGAGGAAAAGTGGTGTAATAGATCTAGTTACCTGCCTAAGAGAAAGCCAGGAAGCAGGACTAGGGGGAGGAGTATTTATTATTGTTTCCTGTGAAAATGATTACTCTAGACATATATTGACTACTAAGGGTCTCATAAATAATAAAAGTGGTAGAGCATCTTTAATATATAGACCGTACCATCTATGTGGTGTGGAAACACCTACGTCATTGCTTTGTGCAGGTCTTCTTGGTATTTCAACCGGGTCTGATTCATACTTGCCTCGCTATGACCTGATCAAGACGGCACAGCGTGAAATGAAAAAAGGTGAGATATTAGAAGGGGACTATACCCCTGATTTGAAAGCTTCTATTGTTCCTGCAGTTAAAAAAGGCAATAATATTCCTATACCTGCCCATCTATTAAATGGCAATAGGCTAACTTGTGATATAAAGGCTGGAACAGTAATTACATATGACATGGTGGAAGCTCCGGTAAATTCCGTTATTTGGAATCTCAGAGCTCAACAAGACGCCCATTTCTTAAAATAATGTTGGGGATTATAACAAGTATACAATACACATGTGTGTAATACATTGAGAGTTAATAAGGAAAATTATTATTATATAAGTGAAACAACTGTTTGAGTGTTGGTGCAACTCAGAGTGGATTACCATATATGGCATTTTTGGCATCATATGCTATTTTTATGTGCATCGCGGGAGGCTTTATTGACAAATATAGTCCATCGCTAGTCATTATTATGGGAGGGTTTCTAGTTGGTAGCGGGTGGATTTTATCAGGATTTGCTACTAATATTAATATGCTGACAATAACATATGGTTTCATTGCAGGTGGAGGTGTCGGTATTATTTACGGAGTCCCCATTGCTGTTGTAACAAGATGGTTCCCTGATAGGAAGGGCTTAGCAGTTGGTTTAACTTTATTAGGCTTTGGTTTATCTCCATTTATTACGGCGCCCATATCTAGGTGGCTTATTGATCTGTATGGACCAATGCACACATTTAAGATTCTAGGTATTATTTTTTTTATAGTAATTACCGCTTTAGCTATACCTTTTAGATTCCCTAGAGGAAATGTATTAAATATTCGTAAGAGTATAATTAAGAACAAGAGGCAACCCAGGGAGTTTACTCCAAATGAAATGTTAAGGTCAGCAAAATTCTATGGTCTTTGGTTATGCTATGCAATTGGAACAATGGTTGGGCTATTAGCAATTGGAATAACAAGTCCCGTGGGGGAGGAAGTAATTAAGTTGGATTCCCATCAAGCAGCTCTAATGGTTTCGATATTTGCCATTTTTAACGGTATTGGACGACCCCTATTTGGTTGGCTTACAGACAAGCTTAATCCACTAAAGACTGCTGTAATATCCTATATTATAATTATTGCCTCAGCAAGCCTAATGATGATAGCTAAAGAAGGAACAGTATTTTTATATATGCTTTCCTTTGCAATGCTCTGGTTAATTCTTGGCGGTTGGTTAGCTATCGCTCCTACAGCCACTGCAATCTATTTTGGTATGGAAAATAACAGTAGAAATTATGGGTTTGTTTTTACAGCATATGGTGCAGGGGCAGTAGTAGGAGTTGTACTTTCCGGGATGATTAGGGATTCCTTAGGCAGCTACATTTATGTGTTCTATCCCATGATTCTTCTTGCATTATTAGGAATTTTCATTGCGGCAGTGTTTTTAAATACGAACTATAAATTCACCACTAAATTTGCTAAAATTAAATAAATGTATTTTTAATAGAAAGGGGTGGTGGGTGTGCCAAGGCCTCCTATATGCCGTAGAGTTGAGTTTAAACCTGAATTTACTTATTTTAAGCCTGCAGGAATTCCCAAACATCAATTACAAGAATTAGTTTTACACGTCGAAGAAGTTGAAGCTATACGTCTGAAAGATAGAGAGGGTTTAGAACAAGCTGATTGTGCCGAGAAAATGCAGGTTTCCCGCCCTACCTTTCAAAGAATTCTTATGAGTGCTAGAAGTAAGCTAGCTCAAGCTATTATTGAAGGGAAAGCTATTAAGATTGAGGGCGGAAATTTTTGCTTTACAGAGAAAAGGAATTTCATTTGTTCTTCTTGTGAGCACAAATTTGAAAAGACTCTTGGGACATGCGATAAAAGTGAAATTAGGTGTCCAAAATGTGAGTTTTTTTCCCAAAGAGTGCCTGAAAAGTTATTGGAAGAAGAATGATTGGTAATAGACTATAGTCGATAGCTGATAGTCTATAGTGGATAACAATGGATGTAAACGGTAAGAAAATGATTTATTATCAGAAAAACCCGTATCACTACAAAAGTGGTACGGGCTTTTATTTTAAGATAATATTTATTGCTCAAAGTGGTATGAAAATGCTATATAAAATTATAAAAAACGGTTATTCTGTAACACTGTAGCACGTAAGTTAAAATAGCGAAGCTATTTTAACTTACAATTTAAGGTTATTCTTAATCCTTTCGATGGCTTGTTCAGTATTTTCCCTAGTGCCAAATGCAGTTAGACGGAAATAGCCAGCACCAGATGGGCCAAATCCTGTTCCGGGTGTACCAACAATATTGACTTCCTTTAGAAGCTTATCAAAAAACTCCCAGGAGTCCATATTGTTTGGAGTTTTTAGCCAGATATAAGGTGCATTTATGCCCCCGAAAACCTGTAAACCAATACTTTCTAGGCCTTCTCTAATTATTTTTGCATTTGCCATGTAATAATTAATAGTATCTTTAATTTGCTGCTGGCCTTCCGGTGAGTATACAGCTTCTGCAGCTTTTTGGATTATGTAAGGAACACCATTAAATTTCGTAGTTTGTCGTCTATTCCAAAGACTATTTAAGGGATGGCTTTCTCCCTTAGTTGTATAAGCCATAACAGTTTTAGGAACTACAGTATAGGCACAACGGGTACCGGTAAAGCCCGCTGTCTTTGAAAAAGACCTAAACTCAATAGCGACATCTTTGGCTCCTTCAATTTCATAAATGCTGTGGGGAATATCTTTTTCTTGGATAAAAGCTTCATAAGCAGCATCAAAGAGAATAATAGCCTTATTCTCTTGTGCATATTTAACCCATTTTTCCAGCTCGGTTTTTGGTAAAGTCGTACCGGTTGGGTTATTTGGTACACAGAGGTAAATTATGTCAACTTTTTCCTTGGGGAGCTCTGGAATAAAGTTGTTTTCAGCATTACAGGCCATGTAAACTAATTTGGTGAATTTGCCGTTTTCTAAAGAACCAGTTCGGCCTGCCATAACATTACTATCTAAATATACCGGGTAGACAGGATCGGTGATAGCTACTATATTGTCTATTCCAAATATCTCCTGGAAATTTCCTGTATCACTTTTTGTACCATCACTTACAAAAACCTCATCAACTTCAAGCTTAATACCTCGGGGTAGATAATCGTGCTCAATAATTGTTTGAATTAGAAATTCATAGCCTTGTTCTGGGCCATACCCGCGGAAAGTTTCAGCTTGTCCCATTTCATCCACAGCCCCATGGAGATTTTTAATAATTGCAGGTGCTAGTGGTTTAGTCACGTCACCAATACCTAAGCGAATAATATTTGCCTCAGGGTTCGCTTTTTTATATTCGGTTACCCTTCTACCTATTTCAGCAAATAGATAACTTCCTGGTAGTTTGAGATAGTTTTCATTAATTAATGCCATTTTATTACTCCCTTCTACATAATAATGTCTTTAATTATACAATAAATTTCCTAATAATGCTAGATTTGACTAGTAAATTCTTATTGCTCTAGTTATATTGTGTGAAATTAGTTGGGTTTATTCTATGTTTTTATGTATGTACTAAAAGGTACATAAAAATTACTTATGGGCATAGCAAAGTCATATACCATAAAAAGGAAGGAAAAGTGCTATAAATATAGAATATAAATAATATTTATATGTAATAAAATTAGTTTATCGATTTGCACTTTGTGACTACTACTAGAATCGAGGAAAAAGGAGGTATAAAAAGTGAAAAAGTCCTTAGAGGATTCAGCCGAAAAAGGATATGAACGTCTTGAAAGTCGTGGAGTATCTAGGCGGGATTTCTTAAAACTGTGCAGCTTGAGCTGCGTAGCTTTCGGTCTTGATTTAAGCGTTGCTCCTAAAATGGCTGATGCAGCAGCAGCCAAGTTAATGAAAAAACCGGTAATCTGGATGCAGGGGCAAGGGTGTACTGGGTGTAGTTCTTCTCTCTTATCTTCTATTAATCCGGGACCGGAAAAACTTTTATTGGAATTGTTATCTGTAAGATTCCATCCTACCATTATGGCAGCAGCGGGAGAACAAGCTGTGCAGAGCTGGGAAGAGTGTGTAGCAGAGGGGAACTATCTTTTAGTACTAGAAGGGTCAATTCCTACCCGTGATCCACGCTTCTGTACAGTGGAAGGTCAGCCATTTGGGGAATTGTTTAAAAAAGCTGCAGCAAATGCAGATCTGGTAATAGCTGCAGGGTCATGTGCATGTTACGGAGGTATACCCAGGGCTGGAATAACAGGAGCAGTGGGTGCCCAAGATGCTTTAAAAGATACGAAGGTGCTAAATCTGCCGAGTTGTCCTGTAAAACCAGATAGATTGATTAGTACAATACTTTACTACTTAGGTCACAATGAACTACCTCGTTTAGACAATGATGGCCGTCCGGTAGCTTATTACCGTTATGTTTTACACGATAGCTGCCATCGCAGGCTCCACTATGAACGGGGAGAATTTTTATCCGATTGGAATGACCCGAAAACTAGCGATTGGTGTCTATACAATAAAGGGTGCAAGGGTAAAGAAACCTTTACTAATTGCTCCAGCTATTGGTGGAATGATGGTGTTAGCTATTGTGGTGCAGTGGGTTCTCCATGCTCTGGGTGCAGTCAACCTAAATTTTATGAAGAGTTCTCACCATTATTTGCTAATCCCGAGGAGGTAAAGTAGATGAGCAAAAGAATAGTAATTGACCCTGTTACTAGGATTGAGGGACACCTTAGAGTGGAAGTAATAGTTGAAAATGGTGTGGTAGTTGATGCTTGGACTAAAGGAACTATGTTTAGGGGATTAGAGCAAATTATTCAGGGTAAAGACCCTAGAGATGCCATATATATTACCGAAAGAATATGTGGAGTTTGTATGGCTTCCCATGGTTGGACATCTGCCATGGCTGTAGAAACTGCCCATGGTGCGGTTATTCCGTCAGCTGCAAGAGTTATTAGAAATCTTATGGTTGGTGCATTGTGGCTGCACGATCATCCTTTACACTTTTATCATCTTTCTGCTTTAGATTATCTAGATGTATTGGCAGTTAAAGACTACCAAGGAAATGATCAAAATCTCTTAGGTGTTAAAGCTAAAATCATGAAACTGGTTGAAGGTGGAGATACAGCACCCTTGACCCCTAGATATGTGCCTGATGATTTTTCAGTTAAGGACCCTGATACTGTTATTACAGCCTTATCCCATTATCTTCAAGCACTGCATGTTCAAGCTAAGGCAAAACAAATGTCCGCTATTCTTGGCGGTAAGCAGCCTCACCAGTCCAGTATTATTGTGGGTGGAGTAACAGTTTATCCTACCGATGAAAATATAAATCAGTTTAGACAGCTTTTAGCTGAAGTAGTCCATTTTATCAAAACCGTTTATATTCCTGATGTTATTTATTTTGCAACAGGACCTCTGCTTCCTTTAGCAAAAGCAGGGATTGGAAAAGGGCCAGGAAACTATTTGTCGTATGGAGCATTTGATCTGGATGACTCTGGAAAAGATAAGCTTTATAAGAGTGGCTTTGTAAGTAATGGTCAAATTGAAGCCTTCAATGATGCACATATTACTGAAGCAGTAACTAGTGCCTGGTATAGAAATGCTAACCCAGCCCATCCGTGGGATGGAGCTACTGATGTTAACCTTGATAAATCAAGTGCATATACCTTTATAAAGGCTCCAAGGTATAAGAGTCTCGCAACTGAAGTTGGTCCATTGGCGAGAATGATTGTTGCAGGGTATGAGCCATATGTAAAATTAACGAAAGAGTACGGGATTAAGCCGGGTGCTGTAGCCCGTCACTTAGCAAGAGCCCAAGAGACTATGCTTGTGGCTGATCAAATGTTTAAGTGGATTAAGGAATTGGAAGAGTTATTAGAAGAAGGCAAATCCAGCAGTCTAGGAAGAACCAAAATTCACGATACCGATTCTTGGGAGCCTCCACAATCAGGTAAAGGTGCAGGTCTTAATGAAGCGCCTAGGGGTGCTTTAGGTCATTGGGTTGAGATCCAGGATAAAAAAGTTAAGAATTATCAAATGGTAGTGCCCACCACCTGGAATGCTTCCCCCCGTGATGATAAAGGGGTCCGTGGTCCTCTAGAACAGGCTCTAATAGGACTTCCTGTTGACGAAAATAATCCTGCAAATGTAGTACGGGTAATCAGATCCTTTGACCCCTGTCTGGCTTGTGCAGTACATGTGGTTAGTCCTAAAGGTGAAAAGTTAATTCAAATTTAAGCTTCTAGTTTAAGCATACATGCGGGAGGTGAAAGACCTGCAGAAAAAGGTCTTGGTACTTGGCGTTGGAAATATTTTATTAAAAGATGATGGATTAGGGCCTTTTGTTGTCAAGGAGTTGGAGGAAAGCTATCAGAATTCCGATGTAACCTTTTTAGACGGAGGAACCTTGGGGCTTGACCTTTTAGCTTATATAGAAGGGCATAGTTGTTTACTGATAATTGATGCATTAGATGTTGGGAAAGAGCCGGGAAGCATTTTCAGCTGGGAGGGGAAAATCCTAGATGGATTCTCCCAACAGGTATCTATCCACGATGTCGGTGTAAAAGAACTCTTACTTGCTTTAAATTTGTTAGATATTGATATAGAGATCGTAGTTATGGGTATCCAGAAGGAGGATATCTCCTGGGGTATGGGATTATCAGAAAGTGTACAAAAATCCATTCCGCTTCTTAAAGAGGCTGTCATTAATCGATTGAATGAGTATTTGGGTTGATGTTAGCTAGTAAACTTTGGTTTTAAATTAAATACTACTTTTATTTGGGAGGTGGTTTGGGAAAAATTTCCGGCAACAGCATTTTTTATTTATAAAGGTCTAATTAAAATTAAGAGGAGGTTCGTATCATGACTGATCAATACAACAACACAATTTCCAGAAGAAGTTTTCTGACAAATGGAGCCATTGCAGCAGGAACTATTGCCGTTGGTGGTGGTGTTTTAGGAGCATTTAATCTTAACTCAGTTAGAGCAGCAGATGAGGTAGTACAATCTTGGCCATTACCCTATGTCCAATTGGATGTTGAAAAAGCGAAGGAGTTAGGTTACTGGGGATATATGAGTAGTCAATGCTCTTATGGGGCTTTTGATGCCGTTCTATCCCAATTACAAGAAAAAGTTGGCCATCCTTATACTAGCATACCAGCTGACATGATGAAGTGGGGCGGAACAGGGGGAGCAGGTTGGGCAACCTTATGCGGAGCTTTAATCGGTGCCTCAACAGCAATTAACCTTGTAGTAGGTAAAGATGCTAATACACTTGTTGAAGAATTATATAAGTGGTATACTACCTTCCCATTCCCTGAGTATATGCCTCCTGCCGGTAAAGCAGGTAAGGCTGAAGGCAAATTGGTCACTAGTGCTTGTGGATCCGTACTTTGTCACGCTTCAGTTAGTGATTGGTGCAGTGTTTCTAAATATAGGGCTGAAGGTAAAGAACGCAGTGAACGCTGCGGCAGGCTTACCGCTGATGTTTCAGCCAAAACAGTACAAATGTTAAATGCTTATCATAAGAAAATGTTTACTCCCGTATTAAAAAATGCTGAATCTGTAGGCGAATGTATGACCTGTCACGGCAAAGGCGGAACATTAGAAAATACTAGGGGTAAAATGGACTGTATCCAGTGTCATGATGATGTTGATACAAATAACTTGTTAGGTCATATCAAACAGCAGTGGAATTTATAGAGCCCTGAGCTTCTTGTGTCTATAAGGAGGTTATTTTGTGTTTGGACTACTGCCCAATGTTGGCATGCCAGAGTTGATGCTAATACTGGCTCTTGCATTGATCATTTTTGGACCTGGTAAGCTGCCTGAAGTTGGCAGAGCAGTTGGTAAAAGCATTAAAGAATTTAAAGGCGCAATGAATAAGGTGGAAAAAGAGATTGCTGATCCACTTAATGAAAAAGAATAGTTTTTAAAGTAATAAGTCCTTGTTCCCTCTATCACTAGAGAGACAAGGACTTATTTTTGGCAATTACTGAGGTATTAAAGATTATTATAAATATTACTAATATTATTAAGATCTAACTTATTGGGAAAAGAGGGGATAGTGGGCAATAAGTAGCATAGATCAGACAAACGTGCTTCCTTTTTTTGCAGCAAAGCCTCATATTCTTTATACATTCCTGAATTTTTAATTTGCTGTAGTGTATCTGATTCAATCATTCTTTCCATCTTTTTTAGATTTTCTTTTATTAGCCTATTTTCAATAGATATTCTAGATATCAGTTTGTTTGCAGCAGCTATTTCTTTCCTGAGTTTTATACGTTTAAAATAAAATTTTAAAGGGAAAGTGACTTTTATAATCTCCTGGGGGTCATTAGTAAATTGGTACCATCGATTAATCTCTTCGGTTACATGATTACTGTGCTCTTTAATTTTTTCAATATTAGTTTTGAGTTTATTAATCTCCCCATCTCTATTTTCTCTATTATTTAAATTATATTGTTCTAAATATGTGGCAGAGATTTCCGAAATGTTTTGGGAAACCATATTAAGTTCTTTATAGACATTTTCTAAATCTATTAATACAGCTTTGAGAAATCCAATTCTTCTTTCAATCATGATTAACCTCCTTTACCTAGCTGTCTTTTACTAAACGTACAGCTGAGAATAGATACTCCTGTATATTTTGCCAAGCGGAAGTGGTTTTGATTTTACCTAACCAGATTTTGCTGATATTTGCTGCTTCAGTATAGAAGGAAGTGGTAAAATCTCTGCTTCTTATCAGTAAATCATGATTAAAGGCTTTAAAGTCTTGACCTAAAAATCTTGTTGCTATTTCTTCTCCATTAGATGTATAGCTGAAGAAAAGGAAAAGAAAGGCTAAGGCTAAAAAAGCGAAGGATTTATTGTTTCTAATTACTCGAAACGGAGTAAAAATGATAAATAGGAGACTAAATACTAGCTTCTTTAAAAGCTCAATAGGATTTAACCTGTTTTTGTGCTGGTTATATAGGCTGATTAGGGAATTTATTGCCCAATGGAATAATTTCTTAATTATCCTCGACCAAAACAGTACCAATAAAATTAATAGCTTACTCCATAGAATAGTAGGTATTCTTTTTAGTACATCTCCTGATGTTGAGAGAAAATTATCTTTCCAGGTATCAAGCCACAAATTCAAATTAAAATCTGTTTGGAAATCCACTTCTTGGTCCCGTATTAAATAATCCTCCTCGATTTCATTATCTTTATAAAAAGGAGAATGAATCATAAAAAATCCATCCGGAGTTTTTGGTTCAATGAGGGTAAATTTTATGAATTCAGGTTGATCTTCTTCCCCTGTGTATTTGTCTACTTGCGAATTAGAAATAAATAGATCTAAACCATGTTCAAGGCCGATCTTCTTTATCGTCCAACCGGCTAACTCTTTATTAACAAGGTCTTCCGAAGGGTTATTTAAAATTTCTTCAAGTATATTTATCCCTTCTAAGAGCCTTAAATGATTTATCCTTAGAATTGCTTGACGCCTTATATTTGGATTAGAATTATTTATATAAAAAATGAGGTCTTTAAAATTGGTTAAACTCTTAAGGACTTCTGATGCTTCCTTTTCAACTTTATACCATTCGGGATAGTTCAGGACCATTACTATTCCCCCCCCTATAAAACAGATAGATAAATTATTGTATATAAGAATAGCATTTTTTTAGGAAGGATTATGTAGCCTATAGTAACTAAATACATAGGTCTACAGTATTAATTTAAGAATCAATACTAATTTATTTGTATTAAATAATTTGTTTTTGTTGACAATAAAAGCAGTAAAATGCAAGGGGTGGAAAAAATGAAAGGGAAAATTTCATCATTAATTAGTATAGTTTTTTTAATATTAATATTGACTGGGGCTACTTGGCCAGATAATTTGGCTTTATTTAAGGGTGCTGATTATGAACAAACAAGAAATCTTTGGCTTCAGGATCCTCCTCTTACCGGCACAGATATTGTTGAATTACAGGAAAGGTTAAAAGAACTTGGTTTTTATCAAGGAAAAACAGGGGGTACCTATGATCGGGAAGTAGAGCAGGCAGTTATTAATTTCCAGATTGATAATGGTCTTAGTCCTGATGGCATTGTTCGTGATTATCTATGGATCAGACTAGCAGATAAAGAAATACCGGTTAGCAAAAAAACAAAATTAGACCCGCCATCAGGTAATGTTTTAATAATTATTGATACATTTAAATTAAAACTAGTTGTTCTCAATGATAATGAGCTGTATAAAGTATTTCCCATTGCAATTGGAAGATCTTCGACACCCACTCCCATAGGCAGCTTTAAAGTTGTGCATAAAGCTGTTAATTGGGGAACAGGTTTC
This sequence comes from Clostridiaceae bacterium BRH_c20a, assembly GCA_000961765.1. Classification (GTDB taxonomy): domain Bacteria; phylum Bacillota; class Peptococcia; order Peptococcales; family BICA1-8; genus BICA1-8. The sequence continues at coordinate 36,178 of LADT01000072.1, forward strand.
GGAACTCGCTGGATGGGGCTTAATGTTCCATGGGGGAAGTATGGAATTCACGGTACTAATAAGCCTTGGTCCATTGGCAGAATGGCCAGTCATGGCTGTATCAGAATGCATAACAGGGATGTAGAGCAGCTTTATCCGTGGGTAAAGAATGGAACGGAAGTTATTATAGTTGGTAATCCTTTTGGAAGGTTATCTTATAATCAAAGAACTTTAAAAAGAGGTTCAAGAGGCTCTGATGTAGTAGCTCTCCAAGAAAAGTTAATTGTATTAGGGTTTTTAACCGGTAAAGCTGACGGAATTTATGGCTATGGAACTGAAAAGGCAGTTAAGGAATTTCAGAAGGCAAATAATCTTAAAATTACGGGACAAATAGGATGGGAAGAGTACAGGCGGTTGAATATATAATATAATAATAGTGGTTAAGTGGTTGAGTGGTTGAGTGGTTAGTGTATTAGTAAAGGCTGAGGTGGTTTTTTAACCTCAGCCTTTACATTGGTTATTAAATTGTATACCGTGTTTATCCGTGTGCCCCGGAGGGGCCCGTGGTTATAATTCATGTTTTTCCAGCTATTCTTTTCTAAATCCTAAGTGGGAAATTACTGCAATCCCAATAGCCATTACCTTTGCAAAGAACAAGATTATCCATCCAATTATGGGAATTTGAATAACCAACACCAGTAGCAATATCCCTGCGATAAGCTTAAGAATCTCTGAATTTCCTTTATAGCCAACTAGAGAGGTTACCTTTTCACCAATTATTTCTGCAATTACGGCTAATCCCCAGATAACCAAAACACCAAAGGCTAACCAGAAGAGTAAAAGCAGTGGTATGCCTATAATGGTAATTAATAAAACAAAGCTTATGGGTAGGAAGAAAATAGTTAAGAGTAGCCCAAAGAGAAAGGCTTTACCTGGTTCAGCTAGTGCATAAATTTTCGACTTCTCTAAGCCTTGGGGAAAAAGAAGGCCAATTAAAAGAACCAATAATGCCATCAGCATTGTACCAAATATGGCAAAAGCAAAAAATACAGTTGCTAAGGATATACCGAAAAATGCAAATTTCTCAGGAAAATTAACAAAGAAGTCAGAAATACTAATTTCCGTTTGAGCACCTTTGATTTGGGCACCGGGCTCCTTGGTGAGTTTTACTCCAACCATAACCAAGTCACCGTGGATTACGGCTTCCTTTGCTAAGAGGGCACTGCCCCCGACTACTACCAAGTCACCATAAATTGCTTTATTTACTACAGCATCCCCACCAATTGTTACAACAGCGTCTTGAATATCTCCATTGACTTCGATATTTCCGCCTATTGATACAACTGTATTTGCAGTACCGTCAACTTTAATGTCACTGCCGATTCCCACCAGGGCATCATAGTTTTCCTCAGGTTGAACATAGATATCCTGACCAACTTTTACGATAGCACCGTCACTAGCTGCTAAACTAGCTGAAGGAAGGGCAAAAAATACTAATATAATTAATACAGGGAAAATTAGGTATTTACGAAACATGATCTCCATCTCCTTTTTTCTTATTAAACCAGGGGTTGCCTGTTCCAAATTTACTATCAAGAATTACTCCAAGTCCAATTATAGCGATTATTGGTACTACCAGAAAACCGATAAAAGGTGCTTTAATTGCCAGCCAGATTATGGAAACACCAATAACACCCTCTAAAATAAGATTTTTCTCCCAGTCTTTTTTAATCAGGGGTAAAACTTTATTACCGGTGAATAAGCCTACAATCCATAAACCGATTATGATTGGTATAGGAATAAGAAAAATTAAAATGGCTGCAACAGGTATGCCAATAATAGTTATGACTAAGGCGATTAGTAAAAAGGGTAGAGCAAACCAACCTAAGAGGCCTTTGAGAATTACCTGACCTATATTGGAGCTAAACCACCGATGCATATTTTCCATGCTCTTGCCGAATAAGCTCAGACCTATTAAGGTTAAGGCTGCTAATCCTAAGAGTTGGACAATAACCCCTCCTCCCCAGTTAGGAGAGTAGTTGTTGACATAGCGGACCTCCCGTTGAGCAGAGGGGGCTGAATCGGTTGCTCTATTAAAGTTTCTATTAGTAATCTCACTGATTTTGCCGTTTATCGTAACATTTTCGGAGTTTTTAATTACCCTTCCGGCAATAGCTACTAAATCACCATTGACGATTGCATTATCTTCTAAATAAATATTACCTTTAAAAGCAGTTACATTCCCGTTTACTTTTCCTAATATTTTTATGTCACCCGTTAAGGCTACAACATCACCATTTATTTCTTCATTATTTTGAATTTCTATATTACCTGTGAGCTTTATTACCTCTCCCGCAAAAGCAGTTGATGGTAAGGCTATCAAAATAATACAAAGAATGGTGACTACAAGCAATTTAAACATTTTCATAATTTATTATCCTCCTTGAATAAAGTAACATGATCAAGATTGCGAAACTAACCATACTCAACAATAAAACCGTGACAAGAAATAAGGATGAGTAGGGGTTATTAAAAACGTTTTTAAAGACACTTAGTAGGTTATATCCATAAGTTAGCCAGTAGACTATGTTTTCGATAAATCCCAGGGAAGAATTTTCATAACCTAGGTACAAGAGACCACCTGCAATCAGTGAGATAAGTACGGAACCAAGTAAGAATATTCCTGAGGAACAAAACAACACTAGTCCGGCAACTATTCCAGTAAAACTCTTTGAGGGTATACTTTTTTGTGCTGGAGACTTGCTGTAGATAGTATTCATTATTGTTTCGATTAGTTGTTCGCCTGGTTCTAATTCAGGTAAATTTCTTAATCCATATATAGTTTGGTAAAAATCCTGGCGAATCTCCTGGCAGGTGAAACAATGGCTGCAGTGTTTATCTAATAGCTCCATTTCTTCTGGGGTTAATTCACCATCTAGCTCTTTTTGAATAAGTTCATAAATGTTCATACACTCATTCATAGTTCCACCTCCTTAAGTTGAATTCGCAGCATATCTCTACCTCTGCGGACATGGGTTTTCACTGTATTAAGAGGTAGATTGAGGACATTTGCAATTTCCTGGTATTCCAGTTCTTTAATATGTCGTAGTATTACTGCCATACGGTATTTCTCCGGTAGTTTTAAAAGGGCTTTGCTAATTTCCTCCTGAACCTGGGTTAATTCTATATTTGCTTGAGGATCACCCAGATCACTTTTTATGGAAAAGTCCAGTTCTTCCCAGGGCTTTCTTTTTTTTATTAAGTCCTTAGCAATATTTACTGTTATTTTATATAGCCAAGGACGAAAAGTGTTATTACCGTCAAATAAAGCAAGCTTGTTATAAAGACGGATAAAAGTCTCTTGAGCTGCATCTAAAGCGTCTTGAGAATTTCCCAGGTACCTGCAGCAGATAGTAAAAACAGGCTTCTGGTAACGTCTTATTAACTCTTCAAAAGCTTGTTTATCACCCTGTTGACTTTTGATTGCTAACTGTTCATCAGTAAAAACCATAAATTAATAACCCCTTTATTCTACCTCTGTATCTATTACGAAGGGAAAAAGAAAAAAGTTTCAAAAAATGTTTATTTATATTTTCCATTAAATACTAGTTCATACAAACTATTGATGCAAGGAAGAATAAGAATAGAATTTTTTAATAAAAGGAGATCTTTATGGGAAAAAATAAAAACCTTTGGATAGAGAAAGTAGCAATTTCATCAGCTTTAGGTATTGCTGGTGCTTTAGGAACTATCTGGTTGGGCAGAATGGCATTTAAAAAAGGGACAAATAGCTTTTTAAAGAGGCTAATGGTCGACAAGTATCCGGAAAATTTATGGGAGTTTGTGTCCGCGTCCAGAAAGTTTGGTTTACAGACAATAGTGGAGACTAACTTGAGAACACAAGAAGGTAAAATGATTAAGAGGCCTCTAGGAAGCCCTAAAAAATTACCAAATTTAAACAATGTAATGTTTAATTTTGCCCAACTTCATACACTGCCAACTGATGAAGGGATTATGCCAGACACAACTGTTACCATAGGGCCCTGTGCGAAAAAGCCACTACTATTGAAAATGCCTATTATGATAGCACCCATGGCATATGGCTTATCTTTGTCGGAAAAAGCAAAAGTAGCTTTAGCCAAAGGCAGTGCCTTAGCGGGGATAGCGACAAATACCGGTGAAGGACCATTTTTACCTTCGGAAAGGCAGGCTGCTGATAAGCTAATCCTCCAATATAACAGAGGTAAATGGAGCAAGTCTAAAGAGGTTTTACAGGCAGTAGATATGATTGAGCTATACTTTGGACAGGGGGCTACCGGAGGAGTCGGACATTATATTGAAAACAAAGAGATTGATTGGCTGGTGAGACAGCGAATGGGCCTTAAGTGGGGAGAAGAAGGTGTGATTCACGCTACTTTGCCAGAGGTAGGTATGCATCGTCAAGGTTTAAAAAACTTGATAGAAGAATTAAAAGAAATTACGGGAGGTGTACCCATAGGAGGGAAAATTGCAGCAGGGAAAAACCTGGAAAGAGATTTAGAAATATTAGCAGAAGCACAGGCAGATTTTATTACTGTTGCAGGTGCTGAGGCGGGGGCTAGGAATGCTCCGCCAATCCTAGAGGACGATTTTGGATTACCGCTATTTTGGGCATTATGCAGAGCTAATACATTTTTAGATAAACACAACCTAAAAGATAAAATAAGCTTAGTAGTAGCAGGAGGGCTAGCTGCACCGGGGGATTTTTTAAAGGCAATAGCTTTAGGTGCAGATGCAGTATATATAGGAAGCATAGCACTATTTGCTATGTCCCATACCCAGGTACTAAAAGCCTTACCCTGGGAGCCACCACCTGAGATAGTGTTTTTTAAGGGTAAGTACCAGCATAAATTAAAGATAGAAAAAAGTGCACAAAATCTCCATAAATTTCTTACATCCTGTCAGGAGGAAATGCAGGAAGGAATTAGAGCTTTAGGAAAAACTAGTATCAGTCAAATAAATAAGGAGGATTTATTTGCCTTAGATCCTTTAACTGCCGAAACAGCAGGAATACTTATGGGAAACTTAGGCGAATAAAAAAACATTAAATTGTTTAAATAAATAATATTTTGGGGAAGTATTGTGTAGTGAATTTAAATAAATCAGGATGTAGGAGTTAACGGGGGGCAGATATGACTACTAAAAGAGATTTTGTACTTTTTGGTCTTGATAAGCACAATAAGGTAATAGACTATATAAGAAATGATATTGTCAAGTGCCCCTTTATTATGGATATAGAATTAATTATCTCTGAGGCTGTTTCTAATGCCTTTATCCATGGTAATCAAAAGGATGTTTCTAAGCCTATATATGTAAGATATAAAAATAATGGCAAACAAATAGTTCTAGAAATAGAGGACTGTGGTCCTGGCTATAGTAATGTAATAATACCTAAAGAAATTTCTGATGATGATCTTCTAAATGAAGGTGGTAGAGGCTTATTCCTTATCAGTTGCATAGCTGACGAAATTATTTTTTTTCAGAGAACAATAATTATCAAAAAGAACATATAAAGTTTTACTTTTAAAATATATAAATGTATATTATAATTGAAATAAGAAATATTTTGCAAGTCGGAGGTAGCAATGAAACGGCTGGTACTAATATTTATCTGGTTTATCGGTATTACAATAGTGATTAAGTTAGTATTGCATAATCAGCCATTAGGATATTTCTGGCTAGTAGTTATAGGTTTAAGTGTTTTTTTCGGTTTCTATGGGGGCCAAGAAAAAAAGATACCAGAGGATTTTAATCACCAACTCCGGCTGTGGTTAGATAAGTACAGAGATTATCCCTATTATCATAGACAACAATTTTTAAGTGATGTAGTTAAAAGAGCTTTGAAAATAGGTCAAGTTAATCATGTGGAAAAATTCCTAAACTATATTGTTGAAACTGAGCCTGATAATGAAACTGCCCAGAGTCTATTGATTGCCCTTTGGGGCACAGAAGTAATTAATAATAAGAGTGCTTAACCTGAAAGCCTGTTAATAGCAGGCTTTTTTCTATTTATAATACCAGGGTTATTAATGCTATTGTATTTATGTATTTAACTTTTTTACTTTTCGCATTTAAAATAAGTTTAAAGGCATAATAGATGTAGGAGGATAATTAATATGGACATAAAAAACAGTATTGTTCCAGGTCTAATTATAACGGTGATAATTGCATACTTTTCTGAATTTATTCACGGTATTATAGTAATTGGTGGGCAAAAGCCTGTCAGTGGAGTTATCATTGCAATCTTAGCCGGGATTTTAATAAAAAATACTATTGGTGTAGGTCCCCGATTTCAACAAGGTATAGACTTTGCTTTAAAAAAGGTTTTAAAAGGAGCAATAATCCTATTGGGTCTAAGCCTGAGCTTTGTAACTGTTGTGACTACCGGAGCTAAAGCATTTGTTATTATTTTAGTTTGTGTGATTTTTGCAATTACTTTCACTTATTTTATTGGCAGAAAGTTAGGCTTACCTGATAAATTAGCCATGCTAATCGGTATAGGGACAGCTATTTGTGGTTCAACAGCTATTGTTGCTGCCTCCCCTGCTATTGATGCTCGGGATGAAGAAGTAACATTCTCGGTAGCTACTATTACAATTTTTGGAGTGCTAGCTATCTTTTTATATCCAATTTTAGGTAAAATCCTTGTTTTGACAGACATGCAGTTTGGAACCTGGTCAGGAATAGCTGTTCATGAAACTGCACAAGTGGTAGCAGCCGGCTTTGCTTATAGTGATGCCGCAGGAAAAATAGCTACAGTTGTTAAGTTAACACGGACAGTTTTATTAGCACCTATTGTTCTTATTTTAGGTGTTATGTATTCACGGAAGCAAAACAGCACTACAGCAGGTAAAGTGAATTATTTTAAAATTTTTCCTTGGTTTGTAGTAGGCTTTATCGCACTGGCAGGTTTACGGACTGTTGGTGACGCCTTATGGCTTAACAGCATAGAGTGGACAACCTTTTTATCCCAAACAAACTCAGTTTCTAAGTTTATGATTGTAATGGCTATGGCTGGAGTTGGACTATTAACTAATTTTGACGATATGAAACAAGTAGGAATTAAGCCCTTTATAGTTGGCCTAGTTGCTTCATTAATAATGGCGGTATTCAGTATTGCGCTAATTTTCATCTTAGGCATTTAAATATTTTGTATACATTTAAAAATCATATTGCAAAAATTAAAGTTTAATAATATTATATTCAATATAAGGAGATTAAATATAATATCAATCATGAAACAAAGGCGTTTCATTAAAGAATTGAACAAAGGCGTTCTGATTTTTTCAGGACGCCTTTTTTTATTTTTCTTTTTAAAAATATATTAAATAGGAGGAGTACAATATGTCAAACTCAAATAACTTAACTAATATTTTCGGAGAAAATGTCTTTAATTGCTCGGTTATGAAGGCAAAGCTTCCCAGGAACGTTTATAAGAATTTAAAGAGAACTATCGATGAAGGGGTCGAATTAGACCCAACCATTGCGGATGTCATTGCAAATACTATGAAGGATTGGGCTTTGGAAAAAGGAGTAACCCACTATACTCATTGGTTTCAGCCTATGACAGGTACTACTGCAGAAAAACATGATGCATTTATTGCTCCTACAGCCGATGGTAAGGTAATTCTTGAGTTTTCGGGAAAAGAATTAATTAAAGGTGAGCCAGATGCATCTTCCTTCCCTAATGGTGGAATCAGGGCTACTTTTGAGGCTAGAGGGTATACAGCCTGGGATTGTACTTCACCGGCATTTATTAGAGATAATGTTCTTTGTATACCTACTGTTTTTGTTTCTTATACAGGAGAGGCACTTGATAAGAAAACGCCTTTATTAAGGTCTATGGATGCATTAAATAAACAGGCCATAAGGATTTTGAGGCTATTTGGTAATACAAGTACTAAAAGGGTTGTTACTACAGTTGGTGCTGAGCAGGAGTATTTTTTAATTGACAAAAAATATTATGATCAGAGGAAGGATTTGATATTTGCAGGAAGAACCTTATTTGGGGCAATGCCCCCTAAAGGTCAAGAGTTAGAGGATCATTATTTTGGAAGTATAAAAGACCGGGTAGCTAAATATATGCAAGAATTAGATATGGAATTATGGAAGCTAGGGGTTAGTGCCAAAACTGAACATAATGAAGTTGCTCCTGGGCAGTTTGAGCTTGCACCAGTTTTTACTACAACTAATAAGGCCACTGATCATAATCAGTTAATTATGGATACTCTAAAGAAAGTAGCCAATAGAAACGGCCTGGTTTGCCTGCTTCATGAAAAACCCTTTGCCGGTATTAATGGTTCGGGTAAACATAATAACTGGTCAATGAGTACCGATGACGGGCAAAATCTCCTCGAACCAGGTAATGACCCTCATGAAAATGCCCAGTTTTTATTGTTTTTATCAGCAGTTATCAAGGCGGTAGATACTTATCCAGAACTATTGAGATTAGCTGCGTCTAATCCTGGAAATGATCACCGGTTAGGTGCCAATGAAGCACCTCCAGCAATCATCTCTATCTTCTTAGGCGATCAATTAACAGACATTATTGAGCAGCTAGAAAAAGGTATTGCTACAAGCAGTAAACAGGGTGGAGAGCTTAGGATCAGTGTACCTACGCTACCTGCTCTTCCTAAAGATAATACTGACCGGAATAGAACTTCACCTTTTGCCTTTACAGGGAATAAATTTGAATTTAGAATGGTTGCGTCTTCTTTATCTATTGCCGGCCCTAATTTTGTATTAAATACAATTGTAGCTGAAGTTTTAAAAGAAATTGCCGATCGTTTAGAAAAGGCCGCTGATTTCGAAATGGAAATCCAAGCCTTATTACAAGAAATTGTAAAAAAACACAAAAGAATTATTTTCAACGGTAACAACTATTCAGATGATTGGGTTAAGGAGGCTGAACAGAGGGGTCTTCCTAATATTAGGTCCTTTGTGGAGTCAGTGCCTTCCATTATCCATGAAAAATCTATAAAAGTATTTGAGGAGCATGGTGTATTAAATAAAACTGAGTTGTACTCCCGGTATGAAATTGTTTTAGAACAATACATTAAAACGATTAATATTGAGGCCCTTACTATGGTGGATATGTCCAAAAAACAAATTATACCTGCAGCTATTAAATATTGTACTGCTCTAGCCCAATCTATTAATGAAATAAAAGCCACAGGTTTAACGGATTTAACCTCGGTTCAAGAAGAATATTTAAAAGAGATATCTAATGTACTAATTTCCTGTAAAGCTAAGGTATTAGATTTAGAGAACGCGCTGAAAAATGCCGATCATGAAAATATCTATGACCATGCTCTGGCTTTTAGAGAGGAAGTATTTAGTAAAATGGCTGAACTACGTAGAGATGGAGATAAGCTGGAAACATTGGTCGATAGTTCTTTATGGCCGATGCCAACATATGAGGAAATGCTATTTAATATGTAGAAAAAACGGGCTGAGCCCGTTTTTTTGTTTATTAATAACAAAACCCATAATTTTTTTAAAAATGCCAATTTATACTTGGTAATATTCTTTTGTAAAGGTGGGAAAATATAAGAAAAAGACAAAATAAAAAGGAGATTTTTTATGCAGAATAACAAAAAGTTGTTTAGTCTTATAATTGTGATGCTTATTATTTTGTTTATTACAGTACTGGGTTGCGCTAAAAAAGATGAGCCTGCTCCAGAGGGTAAGAAGGATGAGGAAAAAAATCAGGCTCAGGCTATTTATGTTGGTTCTGATAAATGTTATGACTGTCATACCGGAATAAAAGAAGAGGTTAGTGCAAATTCCCATGGTACGGCTTTTAAATCCCTCGAGAGCTTTAACGTAGAAATTGATGAAAACATTAAGGTTTATGAAGAGGTGAAGGATGGTGAGCCGAAAACCCACAGTTTAAAAGCTGCTAAAATAGCAGGAGTTATGTCCGATAAGTATCTTATAGGTACTCTGGATGATAAACATTTTCGTGTAGCGGGAGTAAAAATGGAAAATGGACAGTGGAAGCTAGAGCCCGCTGATTCTAAAGATATAAATAATGACGGGACGGAGGACTGGATTATCAAGGGTTATACCTGTGGTGACTGTCATAGCCCTGGCTTAGCTAAAGGGTCTGAACAGGCAGCAAAAGTGGAGCCTGGTTTTGGTTGCGAAAGTTGTCATGGTCCAGGTAGTATCCATGTTACTACTAAGGCGAAAGATGCTATTAGTGATGGTAAAGAAGCTTGTATAAATTGCCATACCGCAAGTGAACCGACAGTCGAAGGGGAATTTCTCATTGCCCAAAATCATTATGGGACTAGAAGCTGGTTTGATAGTAATCATAATAAAGGAAGTGCTGCAGATTGTTTGACCTGTCATACTTCCCATAGTGTGAACTCAGAAGGTAAGATGTTAAAACAAAATAGTGCTCAGGAAGTATGCGGTAGCTGTCATGGCAAAGCAATGAATGCTGAAGACTTTATGTGGATAAATCCAACAGATGCCCGGGGTCATTTTACAAAAGACCATAGCTTTGGCAAATACCCTTATGAAGTATATGACGATGATCCAGAAACCAAACCTGTAGAAATCCGTAATCCCGATACGATTAACAAGATGAAAAAGAAAATGACGAAATAAATATTAACCATAGGTACGGTTGTAAACTATCAGTATAAATGAGCTGTGCGAAAACCAATATTAATAAAGTCTTGACAATAGTATATACTAAAATATATACTATAAATGAGGTGATTAAAAATGGAAACTGCGAAATTATTTATCAATGGTCAGAGCCAAGCTGTCCGGCTACCGAAAGAATACCGTTTTTCGGGTAACGAAGTATATATTCAAAAAGTGGGTAATTCTGTTATGTTGTTTCCAAAAGAGCGTGCATGGGAAACCTTTCTTAACGGTCTTAACGGCTTTACCGATGATTTTTTTGCAGACGGACGTAATCAGGGTGTTCAAACGCCGAGGGAGACATTATGAAATACATGTTGGATACAAATATTTGTGTGTATCTCATAAAGAAAAAACCAGAAAATGTGCTCATAAAGCTCCATTCGAACATGGGTGACGGTGTTACCATTTCTGCAATTACCCTTGCAGAACTCATGCATGGTGTAGAAGCAAGCGCATACCCGGAAAAAAATACACTTGCATTAAATCAATTTTTGTCCGTTGTGGACATCTTGCCATTTGATGATGAAGCGGCTGCAAAATACGGGAAAATTTGTGCAACGTTACGGGGGCAAGGAACTCCGATTGGAGTTATGGATATGTTGATTGCAGCGCATGCGAAGGCTAAAGGACTTATTATCGTCACTAATAATGTCCGTGAATTCGAGCGAGTTGAGGGACTTGGGCTCGAAAATTGGGTTAGCGCATGAAAGCCTGTCGGCATTGCTTTGCTGATCAAGAGTAGACTCAAACGAGGCACTTCATTGTTAAGTACCTCGTTTTTCATTCCCGTATCGGTTTAAGGTATGGTTTAACAAGTTTTATTTATTGGATTCTTAAAATGATTTTTAAAGGTTTTAGAGCAAACTGAACTGCTAACCCGATGAAAAAACCAGTAATGACCCCTGATATGATCAATGCCGGCAAATAATAAAAAAGATTAAGGTTACTTACGATAAAGCTAGCTACAGCGATTTGTCCAATATTATGGGCCACTGCGCCAGCAATACTAATAGTGGGAATGCTAAAAAATCTATAAAACCATTTATATAACATATACATAATTACTGTGCTGAAAAGCCCACCTATGACACTAAAAAGAAAGGAGGAGGGACCTCCAGCAAACAAAGAACCCAGAAAGGTTCTAACAATGACAACTAATATTGCCTCCTTAAAGCCTAAAATTATAATAGTAAATAAAGTTATAATATTAGCCAGACCCAACTTTACTCCGGGAATTGGTATCGGCACAGGGATAAACCTCTCAATAACGTGGAGGGCTAAGGCTTGGGCAATTAATAGTCCAAGTAGGGTAATTGTTTTAGTTTTAGTCATATATTCACTTCCTAGAAAGATAAATCATCAATATTACTGTCTCCGGGACCTGCTATAAATACAACAACTTTATTGGGCAAACAGACAATGTTTTGGCCTGGTTTAGAAATAGCACCTGTTCTGATGCAAACTTTATCAGGACACGAGGCATCTTCAACATGTATACTGTCTTTTTCAACTACAATATGGATTTGATTATCTTCGGGCAGATCTATAATCAATTCCTGAATATCACTGGTATCAATGGGAATTTCTTGGTAGACCTGACCATCAATTTCAATTATTGCAATTTTATCTTCAACATCAGGCCATATATAATTTTGTAAAAGCCAGCCCGTAAGGGCGATTAATAAAAAAAAGAGAATAAGAATATCACCTTTTTTTGTTTTCAATAAAATCACCCTTATTCCTGTAGTTGAAACTCGGATTTTGTTATTTCAAATTGTTCTTTTGTAATACCCCGGGAAACATAAACCTTTTTATCATAGGTAATAAAAATTGCTTCGGTATTAGCTAGATCCTCGATGATCTTCATTCCTTTATCTAAGCCTAACAGAAAAATACTAGTTGATAAAGCATCGGCATCAATAGATTCTTTGGTAATTATTGAAACACTTATCAGATTATTTTCAGCAGGGTAACCTGTTTGGGGATCGATAATATGATGATATCTTTTTCCATTTTGCTCAAAATATTTTTCATAGGTGCCGGAAGAAACTAGGGCTTGGT
>LADT01000060.1 GCA_000961765.1 Clostridiaceae bacterium BRH_c20a
ACTTAAGACCTTACCGATACACTTTGAAATTTCTTCTGCCCTTCGCATCTGTCATAGGCTTTTGACCTATACCAGCCACATCAACTCTGTGATGTGTCACCTAAGTTTTCCCCTCCAGACAATTACTTGCTTTCGTTGGCTTAGGTTTTATCACTACTACAGCTTCATCTGCATACTGCACTCTCACTTCACTTCTTGCTTTCGCTTGTAAGTGAAACTTACAGCTTCGAGTACAGTACTTCCGAGGTTAAGTTACTCCGCCTGTTGTTAAAACGACCATCTAAACACATGTAGCTAAGCTAATTTTAGGACGTTCCCGCTTTTTGGAGGGTTATCCACTACATATGCCAACACTGGTTCACTCTCGTTTCGTTCCAACAACCGCCATCAGCTTCCTTCAGACCCTTTCGTCACCGAAAACGCCCTTGCCTACAGCTTATCTTCCCATTAGCTAGGTGATAGGTTTTCTTTCAAACCATCGGCTCGGCAACATGCCTCGCAAACAAAAAAACAGTCTTATGACAGACTGCCGGAAAAAAATTTTTAGTTTAAATCGGCAACCTGGCAATCATAGCTTACGCCTTAGACCCACGGCTTTGCGTCCCATCTTTTCAAATGGTTTGCCTTTATCTATTTTTCTTTTTAAATCTCATTATTATTATATAAGAAAGATTGAGAAAGTTATGTCGAAATTTGTAGATAAATTAAATTTATTGTTTGCTTTAAGTATTTTGTTATAAATACCCGCTTCCCACATATTTTAATATAATACTATCTAATTCACAATTAACCAAACATATATTCCCATACCAAACTAACTCAAATTATTTTTAATACATTCATAAAATTATAACTTTAATACTTTATAAAGCTAAAAGGGTGATTTATTTGGGAAGCTATCTTATTCATCTTAGAAAGTCTAGGGCTGATATAGAAGCTGAAGCTCGGGGTGAAGGTGAGACTCTCGCTAAGCATGAAAAGTCTTTATTAAAGCTAGCTAAAGACCTAAAATTAAATATAGTTAAAATAAGAAAAGAGCTAATCTCCGGGGAGAGCTTAATGCACCGGCCGGAAATGTTGGAAACCCTTAGGGAGGTTGAGCAGGGTTTATATGATGGTGTGCTCTGTATGGATGTTGACCGCCTGGGGCGGGGTAACATGCAGGAGCAAGGTCTTATTCTGGAAACCTTCAAAAAGTCTAATACCAAGATTGTTACCCCCCGCAAAACCTATGACCTTAGTGATGAGTTTGATGAAGAATATAGTGAATTTGAAGCTTTTATGGCTAGGAAGGAATTAAAGATAATAACCAGGAGGCTGCAGCGTGGAAGAATCAGATCTGTTGAAGATGGAAATTATTTAGGTGCCCGCCCCCCCTATGGTTATTTAATTGAGGATAACGGTCGCGAAAGATACCTTTTCCCCCATCCGGAACAATCGCTGGTTGTTAAGTTAGTTTTTGAATTGTACACACATAATGATCCGGAGAAAAGAATGGGTACCAATAAAATTGCCAACGAACTAAACAGACTTGGGTATCGATCATATACCGGTAAAAGATGGAACGCATCTTCCGTTCTTAACATAATTAAAAATGCAGTTTATGCCGGCAGGATCCAGTGGAAAAAGAAAGAGGAAAAAAAATCATCAAGCCCTTATAAAACCAAAGATGTTCGGACCCGACCTGTTAAAGAATGGATTGACGCCGAAGGCAAACATGACCCACTAGTATCCAGAGAGCTATATAAAAAAGCCCAAGAGAAACTTAAAGGCAAATACCATGTCCCCTACCAGCTACAAAATGGTATTACTAACCCATTAGCTGGGATAATTAGGTGTGGTGTCTGTGGCTCATCAATGGTTTATAGACCTTATGTGCATCAGCAGTATCCCCATATTATGTGTTATAACCGGCAGCATTGTATTAATAAAAGCAGCCGCTTTGAATATGTTGAGCAAAAAATCATTGAAGGGCTTGAGGAGTGGCTCGAACAATACAAGAAAAAATGGGGGAAAAGCAAAAAAAATAAGGCTAAAGAAAATAATCTTATTAGTATTAAAGAAAAACAGCATCAGAATCTTGAAAAAGAACTGGCTGAATTAGAAAAACAAAAAAACAGTTTGCATGATTTCTTAGAAAAAGGCATTTATGATACTGCAACATACCTTACCCGCTCTCGTAATATTTCTGAACGTATCGTAAATTGCCTCAGAGCCATTGAAAATACAAAAGATAGTATTTTATATGAAATGGATAGAGAGCAAGCTGCAAAGGAAATAATACCGAAGGTAGAGAATGTATTAAAATTATATAACAGTTCTAAAGACCCGGCTCAAAAAAACAGCCTTCTAAAATCAGTTTTAGAAAAAGCTGTATATATTAAGGAGCAGCATAAGAAAAACGATGATTTTCTAATTAACCTCTATCCCAAGCTGCTCAAGTAATTACGCCCCTCACAGATAAACAGTGAGGGGTAATTCATTACCCTCTTTATCTACACCAATGGGGTCATATAAGGATACTTCCCCCCTATTTTTTTTAATTGCCCTTAAGTGCATAAGAATTTCTATATAAAAGTCATAGTATTAGCGGAAAATTATCCCACGCAACATCACTTCAATTTTTGCGACATAAGCCCCGTAGTCAGTAATCGGACAAATCCCCGGTTGCATATTATCTACAAAGGGGAGGGTGAAACGCTAATGAAAGTGACTTTTATAGAAAGCGAGAACACCAAAAGTCTGCGTTCTAATGCATACAGGTACCTTTTAAAGAAATATCTGACAGAAAAGACTTATGACACCAGAGGGGGAGAAAGAAATGACAATCGGAATATATTGCAGAGTATCAACGGAGGAGCAAGCAAGCAAAGGTTATAGTATCTCTGACCAAATTAGACAATGTAAAAAGAAAGCTGGAACTGAACAAGTTCTTGAATATATCGACGAGGGAGTAACTGGCGAGGTTCTCGAACGTCCCCAACTAATAAAATTGAGACAAGATTTAAAGGAAGGAATTATTTCGGAGGTAATATGTTACGACCCCGATAGACTTTCTAGAAAATTACAAAATCAATTAATACTGGCTGATGAAATCGAACGTAAAGGTAAACTAACTTTTGTAAACGGTGATTATGCTAAAACTCCCGAAGGAATTTTGTTTTTCCAGCTCCGTGGAGCAATCGCAGAGTTTGAAAAGGCGAAAATTACTGAAAGAATGTCTAGAGGTCGCAGAGAAAAAGCTAGACAAGGTATAATTGTTAAAGACCCCAAGACTTATGGATATAAGTTCAATAAAACTACTCGCCAACTTGAGGTCGACGAGGAAGAAGCTCAAATAGTTCGTTTAGTCTTTGATTTATTTACAGGAAAGACAAGTAAACAAATTGAGGGAATAAATGGAATTGCTAAATATCTGACTTCTCTAGGAATACCAACAAAGAAAAAAGTCGGACAGTGGCATCGTCAGGTAGTTAGACAAATTCTTTTTAATGAAACTTATACAGGAATATTTTATCAAAATCGTTGGAATTGTGAAGGCATGCTTTACAACAAGTTTAAGACCGAGGATAAAATTTCTATAAAACAACGTCCGAAAGAAGAGCAAATAAGTGTTCGTATCCCTGTTATTATCGAAGAAGGACAGTTTCAATACTGTCAATTATTATTAGAACAATCACGCCGACGCTGGGCAGGTACTAGCAAAAAAAACTATTTATTGAGTGGTCTTTTACGATGTGGTAACTGTGGAAATACACTTACAGGACACACAACAACG
Organism: Clostridiaceae bacterium BRH_c20a; assembly: GCA_000961765.1. GTDB lineage: Bacteria > Bacillota > Peptococcia > Peptococcales > BICA1-8 > BICA1-8. Next base: position 3,779 of record LADT01000060.1, read on the forward strand.
AACTGGGGAAAAACTGTATTCCAATATACCGACATAAAGAACACCGCAGGGGCAAAGCATAAAGGTTGCCGTACTACGTTACGCATGGAAAAACTTGACCAGTTAGTCTGGGAAACAGTTATAAATTGGCTTAATAACCCAAACGCTATTCACGAGGAAAGCGTTAATAATCAAGGTTCGCTATTAGACTATGAGAAAGCAGAATTGGAAAGAATTACTCAAAGGCTTGATGCCCTTTCTAACGGACGTTCACGGCTATTAAACTTGTTAACCGAAGGTGATATTCTGGGGGAAATTGGCGAGAAGGAGTTGCGGGAAAAATTAAAACAATTTAAAGATGAAGAAGAGCATTTAACTTCGGAATTAAGTAAACTCAATGAACGTTTAAATTCTCAACAAAATAATGAATTATCTCAAAACATTATTCAAGAAGCTTCCGAGTACTATTTATCAAAACAAAATGAACTAACCTTCTATGATAAACAGCAACTTATAAGGTCAATAGTTAAAGAGATAATTGTTTTTAATGATGAAATTAAAATATTGAGTTTTTAAATTAGCCCCCTGCATTAAATGCAGGGCTTTTTATTTTAAATTTTGATAAAAAAAGAGGACGAAAGCAATTAAGCCTTCCTCCCTATCGTGTATTTATTTGCTAAATAATATTAGTCACCACAAAAAATTTGCTGTCAAATATAACCTATTCATAACTATTTTTTTCCGAATTTCATTTATGTCGCAACATAAACATAGTTCTAGTGTGCAGTAAGAAATATGTATGTATTACTCATTAACGTTCCCGCTATTCACGACGCCACCCAATAGGGTAAGTCCGGCATGCTACCTGAAAAAAAATTCGAAAGTGGGAGTGGGCGTTTATACGATGGCAATACGTATAATTTATTTAAAAAAGCTGCTTGATTTAGCCAAACAGCTTTTTGTGTTACTTCTTTTTCGAATCTTTCACAAAGAATTCAATTTTCTGTTTAAATGATGGCTGACCCTTCTCAATATCAACGATGCCGAAATTCGGTAACTCTCTTTGATCATCTTGTGTACCAAAGCTTGGACTATTATTACTTGTACTATTGCTAGCATTGTTGTCCCCTTGGCTAACTAATCTATTCAAAGCATCGTTCCAATTTTCATCTTTCTCCATAGAATCCCCTCCTTTCTATACTGCAAATAAGGACAAAATATAACTAACCGCAGTTAAAACTAATGAAATCAATATGAAATATACCCCTGTTTTATAGAATCTTATCTTCTTATTATTAGCTTCATTATTGTGCTTAATTATACTTTTATACTCGATCATCAAGGAGGTGGATACTAATCCCTCTTCATAAGTCGCATTATTTTCAGTAAATCCTTCCAAAGATAATCTTTTATATGTCTGGATTGATACTACCTTTATAAAAAAAGTCAACGATATAAACAATGATAAAATTGTCAATATTGAAAATATTATTATTAAAACATACGGTAACGCCTGTAACACAGAATCCACTTGCACATTCAGATTTGGAATTTTAATAGTACTTGCAAAAAATACTAATATTGCACCAACAAATGTCATAAATATTCCAGTCCTAGTTTCTAGACTACGAAACCGATCTGCCTCATATTCATATTCTTTCTCCAAGACTGATAATAATATTTTTCCAGACGGGAATTTTGTAGTATCGTTTTTATTCGTCTTTAAGTTTTCCTTTTCTTCCTGTTCTAACATATGAGCCTCCAAATTGTACTTATATCATCATTATACCATAAAATTCCTTCTTTATAGTTACAGTGTATAATGTAATGTCCCGTGAATTTCCGAAGTAAGGTTGTCACATTAATATATTCCCATATTTAGGAAATTAGCTGTTGCACTAAACCACTGCGCGGTGGCACCTGCAATCACCATTTATGTTATCATTTTTCCTATATTCCACTATAGAAAGGAAGTTTTATACACGTTTTAAGCGGCTATTATCAAGGCTAGAATTATTAAAATAACGGGAAATATAATATTTTTTAAATCATCAAACAATCGTCCCTTTGTATCTCCAATTATTATCTTTTTAACCATTATTAAAAGGGACATAATAACGAATAAAAGAATTGCATTTGTAACTAGCATCATTGTCACTATCTCAAAGATTGTTGTAAATTGATAATTTAAAAAGACGGAAATATTCCCACCTATAAGAGCAACAATAGCAATAAAAATTGTTAGTACTTCAATATTTCGTATCATACTACTATCTAGTTTCTTTTTAACTTCAAAAAAGTCATCTCTAATCTTATTCGTTTCTGGAATTATTTTTTGTAATTCTTCAAATTGATTTGATAGTCTTTCCTTTATAATTTGAAAGTAAATATGGGTTCCAGAAATGGATCTTTCACCTTCGACTGTAATACGTATATAATTTTTTTGATTTCTCCATGACTCTTCTAGATCAAAGTGTCTTTCCAGTTCTCCTCTAGCAGACTTACTGATATTATTTACAGAACTGTAACTATATGGGACATACGATGTAAGCCCATGAAAATACAAACTATCTGTTAGTTTTTTTAAATCTTCATAAGTCATCTTTTTATCATAGTAATCTTTATATATTTCCTCTAAACTTTTCGTTCCAGTGTAAGGTTCAAGCGGTTTTGACTTATTATGGTCACCTAATATTTCAAGAAATTCCTTCTCCTCATTAGTTAATTCTTCATAATTAAACAATTCTAAACCTCCTCTGTGCTTAAAATATCTTATAATACGGAATTCTCTCACCTGTTCGTGAATACCTTTATATGATTCCTATTCCCGAATGTAAATTCGGAATGCTCTTAAATCTCTAGGGGTCTTAACAATTTCTGGAATATTTATTTTAGATAATTTACTTTGTGCACATGAAAAAGAACACCTTGTTAAAATTGCCCATAAACATGAACTTTCCTTGCTAAATAATAATTTAGTTTCCTTAAAGCACCCCTAAATGTAGATGTAGATAATAGAAGGGGAGCATATTTCTTTAAGGGAGTTATGCATTTTTTCATACTGTGTAGCAAGCAATTATTACCCTAACTTCTTACGGTTCTTCCTTTGGGCATCACCCCTCAAATCCAATTTTTTTATAAAAAGAAGCAAGACGTATTATTCGTCCTGCTCCTTTTTCTTTGTTTGATAATATTTTGATAACCAATAAGTCGCTGATAACTTTTTTTCAGTTTCGTTCAACTCGATAATCGGATTATCGTTTTTTTCTTTCTTCTTCTTCTGCTGTTCAGAACTCTGCTTGTACCCTTGACGGAGCAATTCCTGTGCTGTTGGTTTCTTCTTCTCTGACATTATTTGTCACCTTCCTTTTTCTCGGCAAGTTCACTCAATTTTTTATTTGCTTCTTCGTTACTTTCCAAAATTATCCCTGTTTGAATGTAAAGTTTAACCCACGGCTGTACACGCCCAAACTTATAGGCTTCTACGAATTCCCTTTCGAGAATTCCGACAGGTTTATCTATGCCACTGTGCGTACTCGTAAGGTTAATTTCTGGAATTAAACTGAAATATCCACGGTCAAAATCTCGGCAATTGATTTTGTGACTTGCTGCCAGAAATCCACGTCTAATATCTTGAATCTTTACCACTCGGGAATGTAACAAGAGTACAAACATAAGATATTCTGCCTTTAACTTACGTAAATCTTTAACCATATCGTCGAGCTTCTCACGCTCAAATTTTAGCTCCCTATCCATTCCAATTTTTGCGTCATTCAGAAGAATACGAAGTTCTTTCTGTTTTTTCTCCTTAACAAGTTCGATTTTGTCTTCTGTGAGCTTTAAATCGCGTTCAGTCGCGTCCAGTTCCTTCTGTAACGCTCTTTGCTCCTTAATCGAGCAATCATCAACCAACGATTGGAACAGTTCTTGTTGAACCCTCACACCGTCGGCGATTAGCTTGTGTTTCTCAACCTCTAATTCGTTAGTTCGTTTTACATTTTTCTCTATTTCTATTTTCAAGTTTTCCAGCTCTAAATACATAAATATTACCCCTCTCAATTTTTAATTTAGTTTAAACCTCGATAACGTCGTCGTCAGTATCGTCGTCCAACAGCTTACTCAACCGATCAATGTCGCTTTTTATTCGTTCGTCAGTTCGTGAATTGAATTCAACATCATTGGTAGTAGCCACTAGAAGCCGTTCCTGTAAGACCCCTAATGATTTAAGGAACAGTTCAATCGCTTTTATATTTCCGGCAATGGCTTGGTCTTTAAGCACATTCACAACTTTAGGAAGGTGTTCGTTCAAATTCAGAAGTGTTCGCTTTTGTAACTCCCTCTGGAACACTTCGCTCTGTCGCCACCTACGAAGTTGCTTCGGACTTATCTGTGCTAATTCAGCTATTTGCTCGAACGTATAGCCCCCACGGTTTGGTTGTGACATTATTTCTAACGCAACTTCCTGCCCATAAGAAAATGAGCGTTTCGCTGGTAGGTTATTATTATTCTCCGTCACTGTTCTCCCCTCCACCTCTACGTTCAACTTCTAAATAATCATATAAAGCGAGCAATCTTTCTAAAGTGGCAACATTATCAATCTCGAAAGCGTCTAAAATTTTCTTTTCGGAAGCACTAGATAAACCTCGCTTTTGCTTCTCAATATAGAAAATCATAGAATAATGCAAGCCAGCTTTTTGCCCCAGTTCCCGAAGTGTCCAACCTTTCAATTTTCTCAATTTCTTGACCCTTTCTGGTGTCAGCATTTTGTTATACCTCCAAATTTTATTTTTATTTTTTTCAATGTATTAAAACGGAAAAGCTCCACAACTCACTCGAAAAGGAGGAACGAGCGAGAAATGGAACTACCCATTTAATTTCCAACAAAGGAATATTTTTTTCCCTCTACTTTAATAGCCAGCAAACCCTGCGGTTGACAAGTTTTATTTAAATTAATTTTGACTTATTTTATAAATAAAAAGGAAACTGCGTTGTCAGTTGAGAACGTGAAACCCAAAATTTGTTTTTAACGTTCAGAAAAATCGACCTCTCGACGTTTAGCTTCTGCTTCGGTTCTTCTGTTATTCCCGAACCCCTAACTGTTCCATTTTCGCGTAAAACACACTTAAATCAGGCTTTGGAGCGTTCATTCTCCGTTCCAACTCCTGCTTCTTCGTTTTACGTTCCTGTGCCACTTTAAACGCTTCCACATATAACCACGAAGAAAAAGCTCCCAATGTTGGACATGGGAACTTCTCATTTGACCATCTTAAACGGTAGTCCTTGATGGCAATCTCGACAATTTCTTCGAACTGTTCTTCCGTATATAATCCAACGATTTTCTGAACCTTTAAAATATCGGCTTTCCTAACGTTAAATTGCTCGTCATAAACTTCGAAATATTTCTTACAAAACTGATTGACAATAATTTGTGCTTTATCTTGTTCAGTATTATCTTGTTTCTTCTCAACGGTATCTTGCTCTTGTTCTGTAATTTCTTTCATGGTATTTTTATTTTTATTCTTAACGATAAGTTGTTCTTTATCTTGTTTAATAATATTTTGTTTTTCTTTTACAATATTTGTCTTAACGTTAAATTCGTAAGGTTTGCCATTATTAATTTCTTTATTAACTTCAACGTTTTTATTATTAATAGTTAATTGGATATTGTTCTTGGGTATCGTTCTTTGGATATAGTTATTGTGAAGATTTACGTCATTACTATTACACGTTTCTGCACATTGCTCTACACAAATCTGCATATTGGTATTACGTAAATCTGCACATTGGTCTTTGGCGAGTTCTTGCACATTGATATTATCTTGGCGAGTTTCTTCACATTGGTCGTTTTGGACAACCTCAATTTGACCGTCGAATATTGCCACTTGAGCTGTCGGGAGAATTTTATAGACGGAGTATAAATGCTGTCCGTTATATTTTTTGGTTCGCTCAATTATCGGTTTATCGTTCCAGCGAAACTCAAGCAATGAATTAATCCAATCGTTAGCAGTTCGCCTTGATACACCCATTTTGTCGGCGAGTTCTTCTTGTGATGGGAAACAAACCCCATTTTTGTCCATATATGCGGAGAGAGCTATTAGAGTCGTTAACCTTTTCGCTCCAAGCTCTGCCATTAACCCATTTTTGACTAGGCTAATGTAAACCCTAAAATGTAAGCCATTGGTATCCTTTTGCTTTTTTTCCATTTCTTTCTTTTCCTTCATTTTCAACACTACCCTTCGCGTTTTATTTTGGGAAAGACGACCCCTCCAGTTAATTCTCTAACGTTGACACTACCCTCAAAAAAAGAACGCCCCGAAGTAGGAGCGTCCTATAGCAAAAGGTAGTCTATATTAAAGAGAAGGAAAATGGAGGTGAATTATCTACCGGTTAACCATGAAAACTGGAAATAGAAAACTCGTCCTCACTTACCTGTCGAGGCAAAGGGTGTTTTTACAAGGTTGACTTAAAGAAATATGGGACATTATAAAAAAGCATCTTGTTGGTAATGTCAAACAAAATGACGTATGACATTGACAGCTCTCAAACCTTTACGTGGCTTGACTTCTAAATGTCATGCTCCTGACATACGAATATTGTTTTAAATACCAGCAAACTACGCTGTGTACGTCCCCTTCCGAAAATCCTTTAGTGTGTTAAAGCATTATAGTAAGGTTCACGCTGAACCCCACTTGAAAAGCTGGTGTATGTTTAACATACGTCAGTCCTCGTCTAATTGCTTGTTTAATGCGTCGGCAATACCTACCCAAACGTAAAAGCGTCATAGAATTTGCTAGGTTCACGCTGAACCTTGCAAACTTTGAAACTCGTCCTGGTATTGTCAATAAAGATAACATCATTTAAACCGACGCTATTTTTTTGCTGGTGACAATGTGTCACTAACAAATTTCCGTTCAATGGACACTTTAAAAGGAGGTAGATTAAACATACCCCCTTTTGTCAGCTTGACCATTGCAAATAAAAAAAGACGCTCTCAATTTAAGAGAAAAACGCCTTGTCGATTGCTTCCGTGAGTTCTTTCGCTGTTGGCTTCGAATACCGACGAGTAGTATTAATATCAGAATGACCTGCGAGTTCTGCGACCGTCGCAATATCAATCCCTTTGCGAACAAGGACGGAACAGTATGAGTGGCGAAGCTGATGGGGATATGTTCCGAGCTTTTTTAATAAATGCTGAACGCTTCTGACGCTTATACGCTTTCTATAATTGGAGAGGAATAAAGCTGGGTTATTATCCTCTCGTTCTTCCAGATACTCTGTTAAATATAAACGAGCTTCACCTGGAAGTGGCACAGTTCGGGCAACGTTTCCTTTACCGTTGCGAACCTTTAGCGAACCGCTCCTTGTACTTATGGTAATGTCCTCACGATTAAGAGCAACGAGTTCAGACACCCTCACGCCTGTATATAAAAGCGTATAGACGATAGCGGTGTCACGTGGGTTATTCTTACGCTCAACCTTGCGAAGTAAATTATTAAGTTCGTTACACTCTAAACACTTCGGAGCGATATGTTGAACCTTGCGGACTTCTGGTAATCTAATATTATCTGTAATTTCTAGACGCTTGATAAACTTCGCAAACACTCTAATAGTTGAAAATGTTTTATTCAGCGTCGTTGCTGTCCTTCCTTCTGCTTCCAGGTATGTAATATAACTCTGTATATCAAAACGAGTTAATGCGTTTAAGCTGCCGCCCTTATCGTTGAGGTAACGACTAAATGCTTCTATAACTTGACGGTATGTTTTCGCGGTCAATTCAGCCTTACCTTTGTCACGTTGAGCTTCGACGAACCTTTCGATAATATTAATTGGCGTGATTTCTGCGACACTTTTCTTCAACGTTATCCCCTCCGTTTATGCTTGTTTCACACCTCAATTATATCATAAAGTGACGTAGAATTCGATTTCTACGACAGTATTATATGTAACGTTTTCATGGCATATCAAGATTATAAAAGAGGGTACGGCATGGGGGAGGGGGTATCTCTCTCTCACATCAAGCAATAAAACAAAACATACTGTTTTTTCTATAAAGTTGACTTATGAAGGACTAGCGAGAGCGAAGCGAGAACAGCGTCGCCTTCCAACTTCCCCACACATGACACCTACACGTCAATCCTTCGAGAAAGAAACGCTCTCACGTTAATTTTGAGCGTCTGAACAGGTAATCGACGCAGGTACAACGCTTACCTGCGTGGCAATCCATACCCTGTAAGGCTCGCAGGATAGCGTTAAAAAGGGGTATGTATTTTACTAATTATATATTTAAACGCGGCATATCGCCATTTTGAGGGTGTGGCATGGCTTCCGTGAGGAGAATACTTTATGGACTCTAACGAATTAAGCTGGACATAACCGAAAGGTTAGCGTCACAAGTTGAAACTCTATTAAATGAGGGGTGGTTCAAGAAATCGACCTTCCCGAAACTGAAAACCACATATAAAAATTTTTAAAATTTTCCCGAACCTCGGCGAGCAATTGCTGGGGTTCTTTTTACAGGTTTCTAGAAAACCTTGATTTTGTTCACTCCAGGCTATTCCTGACCCTAACTATAGTAGTAATACATAGTATTTTATCGGCGAACTATACAGGCTTCGAGTGTTTTTAGTATAATAATGGAAAAAGGAGGGTGATTTTTATGAGTTGGGAAAATATTAAATCGGATATTTTCACTCTGACAGGCGTTATACACGATAAGAATGCTGATAAATTATTTGTTAGTCTACTTCAAGAAATCGAACGGAAGGATATCGATATTAAAAGGTGGATTAATATCGGGGAAATTACTGAACTGATACCGAGAGGCACTGCTGGAGTTAATAACTACGCCACCTATGGTTATTCCTTAATGAGTATGCTTGGCGGTCAGAACCATAGGGACTATTTTCTGTTTGACACCGAGGGATTAAGGGACGAATTTACAGCGATATGTAGTAACACCCATGACAGGGATAATTACCTTTGGAAAAAGTTATATTTAAACGAGAAAGTTTGCATTAATCCGAAATATATAAAGTCCTCTTAAAGTAGAGTGTTTTTTCTATCAAAAAAGCACCATTCTAACGAGAAGAACGGTGCTTTTTTATTTGTATAACCAGCGTGACTGCAATAGACCTGCCTCTACCTGGAACTCGCAAGCTAGAAAGCAACATGAAAAGGGATGCAACTATGCACCTATTAAAATTCAATTATAATTTATTTTCACTTCTGCTACTTATCACCAAATTTGTATAATTCATCAATCAAACTTAATTGCTCTTGTTTTAAATAATCTACGTATTGGTTATATAACTTTTCAAAATCCGATTGGTATTTCTTTTTATTTTCATTCAATATATCCTTAAACTCTTGGCAAATGTCCTTTGACTTCAATTCATCTTCATCAAATTCCTCTGTTTTTTTAAATAATTCGTCTCTGTTTAAAATTGCTTTTATTTTGATTTTAGGCTCTGATTTCTGCGTTTTAAAAATCTTCATCTCGGCTTCGGCAATGTCAAGTCGTTCAGATAATCTTTCATACTCACTTCCAATTAGTTCAATAATATTCATAGAATTTTGGAGAAATTTCTTTTCAATATCACTACTAATATTTCGGGAACTTGCAAAAAATTCAATATTTTTATAACACTCAATTAGTTTTTGTGGATATGAAGTAAAAGCTTTATTCATTAGCATCTCTTGAAAACCTTTATCCTCAAGCGCATCAAGTAAAATAACATTTTTAATAGTTTCTGCTTTACGGTATATGTTCTCATATTTTTCATCTAAAAAGATTTTTCTATTATTTGCTATTGTCATATGTCGTTGAAATTTTTCGGATTTCCTATTTTGATTATTGGTAAAAATTATAGTCGCAACTACAGCTATTATAGTTGAAACCGAACCAAATATCGTTCCATAAAATATAAGAGCTTCACCCGCACTCCATTCCGCTACAAACAGGTCTTTTGATGCATTTGTTTTGAAAATGAAATTGATTATTAATGGAAATATTCCAAGTGCAACTATACCTGCAAGCAACCATACCCACCATTTACCAAACCAAGGTCTATTAGAAGAATAAGCTTTTTTAAAATTGTTGTGCATGGTTGTTCACTCCAAATATATTAAATGTAACTTCACATACTTATTAGTTATTTTTAAAGATTAACTGATTGGCTTTTCATATTTCTAAAAATTTATAATTCTGCAACATTATGAGCCAGTAAAAAACTAGGGTTCTATTTCTGTCCTTTATTAACGAAACATTTAGCTTCCCGTTCAGTTAGGCTTCCATTGCGGTTGAAGGTAACAGTTTTATGCCCGAAGTTTGAAGTAAATATCATTCTGTAAATCATATTTTTCGGCAATCAATCTACAGTAATTTAAAATAGCATTAGCACTTAAATTGGTCTCAATAAAGATATTTTCTTTAAATTGAAATGGTGAGTTCATGCCTTCGTGATTGTTTGAAATGATACGCTTATCTCTACCTTCAAAATCTTTATGTTTAACAAAAGAATTAAAGAGTTGAGAATCTAATTCGTATAATTGATTGCATAGTTCCTTTAAGAAATCCTTCCATGAGTTAACACTATATTCTGTATCTAATATTATTATCTGTCTTGGTTTTTCGCCGGTTACATTTACATTATCCATAATGTTATAGTCCGTATCATAATCTATACTATTTTCTTTAGAAGCATCATTATATTTTCCTGGCAAGTTCCACACTAAAACAGCTGTCTCAAATAAAATTTCTGCTCGTGTTTTAATAGTACTATCATTCCAAATATCATAATCTTTTAAATTTCTATTTAAAGATATATTTGAATTTAGTAGAATGTTCTTTTTTTCTGAAAACCTCTTATTTGATAATTCTGGATTATAACCTGATAATGTCAAATTTCCTATTGTATGTAAAAATTCATTATATATTTCTTCGTATCTTTTTCCCAAATCTAATTGCCAATTTGGCGTTAATTTTTGCGGCATAATATGCTCGACTGTTATATCCTCATTAAGATTGATAACTTCTTTATTATTATGTTTTTCCACTTGAACCAAAGTATATCGGTCTATTTTTGTTTTGTACAAATCCTTTGATATAAAGGCTCTTTTAAATTCCTCATTACGAGGGAACACACCACTTCCAGATTTCGTAGCCAATATTTCTACCACCGCATCATAATAAGATTCATTAGTTAACATTAATTTTGCTAAATCATTCGCTAAATGTGCAAATATTTTACTTAACGCATTAGTAGGGTACTCACAAATTATTCGTCTGTAAAGATAAGATAATATTATTCGTAGGATTTTCTCGGTATTATCTATTTCCATTTTTTTATAGGTAAAACAGTCTTCAAAAATATATATTAAGGCAGGATAAGTAACTGTTGACTTAATTTGTTGCAATTGCTGTAATAGATCATTAAGATTTTGATACGGACTGTTGCAATTTATTAGCCATGAATAATATTCTGCATATGTAACTAATTCTTCTAATATACCCTCTTCATCATATTGCTTATTTTCCCTAACATAATCTTTAAAAGTAATATACACTTTATCTTTAGTTGGAATAGAACCATTTTTCATCGTCAGATAATCACGGACGAAGTCTGAAATAATCGCATTAGGTAAGTAGTCCTCTATTTTTAACCAATAATTTTTATATAATCGCTTTTGTTCCTCATATTCATGATTCATTAAAAGAAAATTCCTTATTAAATCTGCCTGTGTTAGAGAGAGTCCAGTTGAATTTAAACTTTCAAATATTAGTTGAGGATTTTCTGATTTTTTATCTTTATCTAACGCAATATAAACTATCTCAACATTATTTAGAGCATTATAAAGAGTTTTAGGAGAACAGTTAGAGTTTGCAATTAATTGCCTAAATAAATAATAGTTTCTAATAATATTTGAGTTATTGGGAGTAGCATTGTTTTGCATAACATTATCATAAGCTCGCATATCACTTTCAATAGGTTTTAGTTTTATTCGAAGTGTTTCAGGTGCTCTTTTGTTTATTAAATATGTCTCAAATATATCTTCTTTAAGGTCAAAATCCTCTAATAGGTCATGTAACGCCTTTATTAAGAGCATAATACTTGTTATCCTCTGTTGACCATCAATAACTATAAATTCCATAAAATTTGGTTGTGCTGAACCAACTACATAAACTATTGTTCCTAAAAAATGTTGTGCTTCGAAATTTTTGGAAGCTATTTGCTCAATGTCAAAAAATAGCCTACGACAATGTTCTTCTTTCCAGTCATAGTTTCTCTGATATACTGGTATATTAAAAGTCCTCTTACTTGAGCCGATGAACTCTAACAATTTTATTTTATTAGCTTCCACAAAGAAATCCCCCTCTTTTTACCAAAATTATATTTTGCCTACCGATTTTTGTTAAAATAGCCAAGAAAGTATTGTTAACATATTTTACAATTCGACCCAATACCACATAACCCTTTTCTTGGTAATCAAAAATATATAAAAATACGGAGAATATAAAGTTCCCTCAAAAATCTTTTTTTCAATTTGGACTAATCTTAAATACTCCTTGACATAGCACCCCTAATGACATTAGAATATCATTTTCAATACACCGCGCAGCATAGGTTGCTAATTTAGTTCCTTTGTCGGGGTCAAAGGTATTAATTCCCTTAATGAGACCAATTGTACCTATAGAAATTAAGTCATCTGTGTCTTCATTAGTCCCATCAAATTTTTTTGTAATATGGGCAACTAATCGCAAATTATGCTTAATTAAAATGCTTCGTGCTTCTTCATCGCCATTACGGAAAAGACCAAGATATTTTGTTTCATCTTCTTCTGTTAACGGTTGAGGAAAAGCGTTGTTGGTGATGTAGGAGATAAATAGAAGGATGCTTCGCACTAAGGTGGTAGTTAAAGCGGCGAGACTTTCAATTGACATAAAAAAACCCACCTCCGATAAGATAACTCATTTTTAATCATATGTATCGGAGAAAAAATTGTGCGTGTCCTGAAAATATTTCTAATTAAAAGGGACAGGGAAATTTTCCCTGTCCCATCTTCTTAATTTATTAACTCGCCTTAGTATCGCTATTTTCTGATTTGGGATCAGCTTTAGTATCACTATTTTCTGATTTAATATCAGTTGCCTTATTCCCGCTTTTTTCCGATTTAGTATTAATTAAACTAGCTTTATTATCGGTTGAATAAAACCCTGAGCCTTTTAATATTATATTGACATTTTTACCTATCAGCCTTTTAATAGGGTTTTCACAAGTTGGGCACTGATTAAGAGCCTTTTCTTTTATACTTTGTGTAACCTGAAATTTGCCGCATTCTTCGCATCTATAATCATAGATAGGCAACTTATTCACCTCCATTATTATGTCTACACAAAGACTGTTATAAAGCAAATTAAAGAATTTGTCAAGGGGCGTATTTTCTAAAACAGTATATATATACCTTAAATGCTATTATAAAAGGTTTTTGGAGAAATATGACGAAACTAAAAATAATCTTATAAAATTTAAGGAGGTCTGTATGAAAAAAGTCAACATATTTTATTTAATATTTATCCTATTTTTTCTAATCCCATTACTGCCAAAAGCACTTATTGCTCAAGAAGCTGATAAATCAATTAGTGTAACCGTTGATGGTGCACCCGTTTCCTTTGATGTCCAACCTGTAAGTAAAAATAACCGGACATTGGTTCCTTTTAGGGCTTTAGCCGAGGCACTGGATATAAACGTTGACTGGAATAGTTCTAACCAAAAAATTATAGCTACAAATAGTTCCACTATTATTGATTTACAAATCGGCAATAAAAATGCCCTAAATAATAATCAACCAATAGAATTAGATATGGAACCAATATTATTAAATGGCCGAGCATTAGTTCCTTTAAGATTTTTTAGTGAAGCATTTGGCTGTGAAGTTTCCTGGGATCCCATTTTAAGCAAGGTGTCTATCTTATCTGCCCTTAAAGAAATTAAGGTAATTGGCTTTTATGCATTAGGAGATAAAAATACCAGCAGTTGGACTAATCTATTTCAAGCCCCTTATCCTCAATCAACAGCAGGTAATACAGATTTAATAAAAAATTTAGCTCTTGGCTGGTATAGTTTAGACCGTAATGGTAATATTTTGACCCATAGCACAACAGGCTGGCAAAGACCAAGTTCTTGGGAAATGGTCCTTCTAAACGCCAGACAATATGGTTTAAAATCAGAAATGGTTATTCATGTCACAGATAAAGATAGCACTATCTCTAATTTTATTGCCAATAATACAGCTATTGATAACCTGCTTAATCAGATTTTAGGAGAGGCCAGACTTTATTCCGGTGTGAATTTGGATTTTGAAGGTCTAGGTTGGAATGAGAGTAATGAAGAATTGGCCTTAACCAAAACAAATTTTACTAACTTTATTACCAAACTATCTCAACATTTAAAAATGGCTAACCTTAAACTAACCTTAACACTTCATGCCCCTAATAGTGCTTATAAAGGATATGATTTTCAAGCATTAGGTCAGATTGCCGATGAAATCATTATTATGGCCTATGATTATGGGCAAAATCCTGAACCTCTAAGCCTTGTTGGGCAGGCTATTGAGATGGCTCTAAACCAGGTTCCGTCTGATAAATTAGTTCTAGGCATTTCCTTGCCTAATGAAACACCGGAAAGCATCAAAGATAAGATTACCCTTGCTAAAAATAAAAGGCTAAAAGGAATAGCCCTCTGGAGATTGGGTTTAATATCAGAGGAAATGTTTAAGACTATGAGGACAACCCTAAACTCCCAATTTATGCATATCCGCTAAAAAAGCTTGGCCTACGTCAAACCTTAGTAAAGGTGAAGACTAAGAAAGGCGCGGTTTAATAGGGAAACTTGTTGAACCATACCCTAAACCGATACGGAAAAGCAATAGAGAGGCGCTGTCCCACAAGGGATAACGTCTCTCTCTTTACTAATTCTTTGGTCGTACGAAGACCCTCTCATAAGCATTGTCTGCAGTTGCTTTATCCGAACAAATCGCTGTGGGTTCCGGTGCGGGTGAGAGTCAAAACGAGTATGTCATCCTCAACCTTATATATGAGCAACCAGTCCGGTGTGACGTGACATTCCCGATGCTTTGACCAAACGCCGCTCAACGCATGATCTCTATGCTTTTCAGCAAGAGGCTCGCCTGATGCCAGCGTTTGAATAACTGCCGTAAGAAGGCGCATATCATAGCCTCTGCGCTGGACATATTTCAGATCACGCTTAAAGCGACTGGTTGACTTCACTTCATACATCGGACAAAAGCTCCTTCATCATCTGATCGACATCAGTATAGCCTTTAACCGAAGGATCGCGGCTGATACGATCAGCCTCTTCCATGGCGGCAATTGTCTCGGTATTCGGAATCTCAAGAGCAATGTCAAACGGAATTCTCTGCTGACGCACGGCCTGACGCAGGAAAATATTGAAGGCCGTCGTCATGTTCATTCCGAGCTCAGAGAAAAGCTGCTCAGCCTGTTTTTTTAATTCGACATCCATACGAATGCTTATATTCGTCGTGTCGGCCATAATATCATCAACTCCTTTGCTTTAGTATATTCAATATATCGCAAAATATGTGCATTGTAAATACATTGCACAAGAATATAATATAAAACCTGGTATAAATGCTTAAAGCGAAACCGAGAAAACAAAATAGGCGACATAGAAAAGCAGAAAGCCAGCCATCAAAATCACTCTTTTTTTGGCGTTCTACCATGGTTCAAACAGTATACAAAAAGAAAGCCGCCTAAAGGCCGTCCTTTTTTTTATTCGACTATATTTAAAACTCGTTCTAATATTTCTTTAAAGATTGGACCTGCATGATATCCCCCTTGAAGATCTCCTTTAGTAAGGCCTTCGATTTCTTCAATCAAAACAGCAACAGCATATTTGGGCTTTTCAATAGGAGCATAACCGGTATACCAAGCCATATATTCCCCTAATTCGTTGGCTTGAGGAGTTCCTGTTTTCCCGGCGGAGCCATAACCTTCAATCCAGGCTCTTCGGCCTGATCCCCGCTGATTAGTTGCTGTTAAAACTTCTTTTAATTTTTGTGCAGTATCTCTACTATATATCTGTTTGTATTCGGGAATCTCAATGTAGTTTTCCATTATTTGCTTATTCCTCATTGCCATTACTAAGCGACTCTTCCAGGGGTCCATTATTTCCTGATGATAGCCATCCCTGGCAATTGTAGCCATCATATTTGCAATTTCTAAAGGCGTTACCTCGAAAATCTCTTGTCCGATAATACCGTGGGCAATAGCTGCGGATGAATCAAAAGTTTTATTTTCAATAGGATTAAACCCAAACTTTTCTATGATAAATTCTTCTAGTACTTGACGCCCTAAACTTAAGCCGACTTGGACAAACGTCACATTACAGGACTGCTCCATAGCTTGTGAAAAAGTTATTTCACCATGTTCCCTAGGACATTTTACACGAAAGTCAGAAGATGAACCGGTACAGATAAATTTTGTATCCAAAGTAACCACACCTTTTTCTAAAGCTGCAGCAGCAGTAATAACCTTAAAAATAGAGCCGGGATATACTTTATAATCAATGGTTCGCTCTATTTGGTTATCCTTAAAACCCATTGTATTGTCCAGATTGTTTTGATCATAAATAGGTCTAGTTGCACCAGCTAAAATATTTCCGGTATCTATGTCTAGGACAACAACACTGCCTTTTATAATACTATTTTCAACTAATACATCTTCTGCTATTTTTTGAATTCTACTATCAATGGTTAAAAATATATCTGTCCTCTTTTCATCTTTCCCCAGATCTATTAGTCGAAATCCTAAACCATTTAGTATACTATTTCTGGCATCTGTTATTGGTGTTATTATTTTTTCCGTTCTACTTCCTTTGAGTAAAGCATCAAAACGACCTTCTATTCCTGTCATACCTTGAGGTTCATGACCATTTTCCTTAAAACCCATATAGCCAATTAAATGAACAGCCAATGAATCTAGTCCATAGCGTGATTTATAAGGTAAAATCGCAATACCCGGTTCATTCCACGCAGAAACTTTTGAGAGGAAATCTATATTATTCTCTACCCGAATAATAAATGGTTCAGGATAAATTTTTGTATTATTTTTAAAATAGGGTTTAATTGCTTTATCAGAAAGGCTTATTTGCGGCAATTCCATCTTTAGCCTTGCTAATAATCCTTCGGGCTCCGAGACAAATTTAGGGAAAATTACAACCGTTGGGCGATAGGTAGCATCTGTTAAAGATATACCATTACGGTCTAAAATTTCACCCCGAACATATTCTTCAGCTGAAAACTGTTTGGTTCTTATTTCTAAAGACTTAGAAGCATATGTAGGTCCCATGATTATTTGCTCATAAAAAGCTTTTCCGATAATACCCATAATTAAAATAGTAAAGATTATAATTAATACTCTCAACCTGCTTTGCAAGCAAAACCCTCCAATTGATAATCATCCTAATTAATATCCTTACCGTTTTTTCTCTTGATAAACAAAAATAAGTCCTGAATCAGGACTTATTTTTGTAAATTCCATAAAAATCAATAATCTATTCTTCTTTTTCGAACATTTCCTTTCCAACGCCACAATCAGGGCAAACCCAGTCATCACCAATTTCCTCAAATGCTGTACCCGGTTCAACCCCATTATCAGGATCACCTATTTCGGGATCATACACATAACCACACACGGTGCAAACCCATTTTTCCATAAAAAAACCTCCTCGTATATAAAATATTAACAAAAGTAATATACACATTTCCCGATAAATCTAAACAATAGTTTCTAGTTTTGGGAATTTTTTTACTTCTAAACTGAGAGAAACTATAAAAAAACAATTTTTTTTGGAAAGTTGTAAAGTATACCTAATACATCAATCTTAGTTTCCGGAGTAACTGTTAAAGCAATTAAACCTTCCTGCCTATTTAAGGTAGTAACAACTGCCAAGCCATCATAGCCTTCAAATATTTTATTTATATATGAAATGTCTCGGGGTTCGACCTGAATAAGTATTTTTAAAGGATTATTCATCTATTTTTTCCCTTCTTAATAAATCATAGGGGAAAACTCTTTCTTTGACAGGTATTTTAACAATTTGTCTAGGGTGGGGTGCGGCTTCTATTTGATTGCCCTCAGAATCAACAATTTCTTCTATTATTTGACTAAAATCATTATCCTGGGGTCCAAAAAATTCAACCTTATCCCTTATCTGAAAGCGGTTTCTTTGTTCAATAGTTGCTATTTGGCTTTTTTCATCATAATCCAAAACAACCCCAATAAAATCATAGGGCCTGATATAGCTGGAACTAGTTAAAGTGGCAGCACTATCCCCTGGCTTTCCGAAATAAAATCCAGTTGTATAGGGTCTATGACTTACTTTTTCTAGTTCGTCACGCCAATAATTAAAATCAAGCTTTTCATGACCCGGTCTTAAATAATAATCAATAACTCTTCGATAAGCTCTAATTACCGTTGCTGAATAATATAAACTTTTCATGCGCCCTTCAATTTTAAAGCTATCAATACCAGCATCAACCAATAATTCCATATTTTCAAATAAACAAAGGTCTTGGGAATTAAAAACATATGTACCCCGATCATCTTCAATTACAGGGTAATACTCACCCGGTCTTTTTTCTTCTACTAAATTATAATTCCATCGGCAGGCTTGCGCACATTCACCCCGGTTGGCATCCCTGTCAGCCATATAGTTGCTTAGAAGGCAGCGACCAGAGTAAGAAATACACATAGCACCATGAATAAAAGCTTCTATTTCCACAGGAACTCTTTTTTTAATATCTTTAATTTCTTCTAAAGACAACTCGCGAGCTAAAACTATCCGCTCAATCCCCTGTTCATACCAGAATTGGGCACCCGCCCAATTAACATTATTAGCCTGTGTACTTAGATGTAAAGGCATAAGAGGTACAATTTCTTTAGCAATTTTTATTACACCAGGATCAGCACAAATAATAGCATCAACGCCTATTTTTTGCAGACTATCTAAATAGTCAGGCAAGTCTTTTAAATCTTCATTATGAGGAAAGATATTAACAGTTATGTATACTTTTACTCCATGTTTATGGGCAATTTTAACACCCTCTTTTATTTCTTCCAGGCCAAAATTGCCGGCAAATGCCCTTAACCCAAAATTTTTACCGCCCAGATATACGGCATCAGCTCCATATATACAGGCAAATTTTAATTTTTCAAGATTTCCGGCAGGAGCTAATAACTCCGTTTTTTTCATATTCATCACCCTTTTTTCCAAATAAGAGCTACTCCATCACCTAAGGGAACTATACTGTTAATAAAATCAGGATTATCTTTCAGGTCTTCCAAAAAATTCCTCATTCTATAAACCATAGTCTTCTTTCTGCGCTCGGGATAATTTAAATCAATAACCCAACCATTTAATAATACATTATCAGCAACTAATAAGCCTCCCGGTTTTAGAAGCTTTGCACATAAATTAAGAAACTCTGGATATTGACCCTTGGCTGCATCTAGAAAGATAAAATCAAATTGATCTGATAAGTTCTTAACTATAATTTTAGCATCTCCATTTATTGCGATAATTTTATCAGCTACTCCCGCTTTTGCAAAATTTTCTTGAGCTAATGCAAACCTTCGGGGCAAAAGCTCAATGGTGGTAAGCTTTGCACCACAATTAAGCCCTCTAGCCATACAAATTGTCGAATAGCCAATAGCTGTACCAACTTCTAGAATCTTATTCGGCTTTGTTAGATTTACGAGGAGATTTAATAATTGTCCTACCTCTGCTTCCACAATAGAAATATGATGCTCTTGGGCATATTTTTCTACTTCTAATAATAATTCATCTCTTTCAGGTAATAATGATTTTAAAAAATATTGTAGTTTATCATTTAATACATCTTTCATTAAGACACCATCCGCCTAATTGGTATAATAATAGGGGTGACCAAGTCACCCCTATTATTATACCTTAAAAAGCATCATTTAATAGCCTAATTTTCTCTTGTTTTCTATATGTTGGTTATGAGTTTTAGCAAAAACATGTTCCCCGCTGCCATCCTTTTTAGCAACAAAATAAAAATATTTGCTTTCACCAGGTTGATGGACAGCCTCTAACGATGCTTTACCCGGACTGCCTATCGGGCCAGGAGGTAAGCCTTTATATTTATAAGTATTATAGGGGGAGTCTATCTCTAAATCACTATACAAAACCCTGGTTTTTCTTTCTGGGAAAATATATTGCAGGGTGGCATCACTATCCAGTTTCATCCCGATTCTTAACCTATTTAAAAAGACTGAAGCAATTAAAGGTCTATCTATATCAACCAAGGATTCCAATTCTACCAAAGAAGCCAAAATTATTACATCTCTTTTATTTAAACCGCTAGTATTCTCCGGCAGTTTATTATATACCTGTTCAAAACGCTTGAGCATCATTTCAACAATTTGTTTTTCTGACATTCCTTTAGGAATAAGGTACGTGTCAGGAAACAAATATCCTTCTAATCGCTTTTCACCCTTTGGTATATCTTCTAGAAAATCGAATTGGCTAAATGAATCTTCTTCAATAACCCTCCAAAATTCCTTTTCATCTACTAAATCTTTGGCAATTAAAACATCGGCAATTTGTTTTAGAGTATACCCTTCTGGAATGGTAAATTTTTGGGTGATAATCTGTCCTTCTAAAAGCCTGTCCACTATTTCTTTCATAGTCATACTAGGACTTAGCGTGTAATCTCCGGCTTTTAATTTTCCATCCATTTTATTCATGCGGACATATAGTTGAAAATACTTGGGGTTGTTGACTATTTGTTCCTTTGCTAATATTTGGGCAATAGCTGAAGTAGATAGACCCTGTTTAATATTTATATTATATGTGTTAGAGTCCTCGGGATTATTCGGTCCGAAAATGTTATTAAATATAAGCCAGATTACTAAAAATACTATTAATAACAAAGTTGTTAATAAGACCAGAATTTTTTTAGGCTTATTGACCAACCTTTGGGCATTGATATTCATCACTACTCCCCTTTTAACTATGATAAGTTATTATACTATATATAAATAGTAAAATCTATGGATCGAAAATCCATAGATTTTTAGCTTTTAATTATATTTATTAATGCTTGGCTGTAAGAATTATTTTATTCACTGGTGGATAATAATCCCTGGTCAGAATTTCCTGCATTAGAATATTTTTTTTATTATCCCTAATTATTCTTTCTACCCTAACAATATAACCTTGTGCACCTTGCTGTTCAACTATAATTTGGCCAATTAAAAGATCTGGCTTATTTTTAAAAATAGTTTCAGGCGTAAATGTTTTTTCCACTATGCTAATGATTTCAACTTCTTGATCCTCCTGTATTGCACCAAAAATTTTCATCGTTAAAGCACCTTGACCAACATAGGTTTTAAAGAAAATATAACCTTGAGTATTATTTAAAAACTTTAAATCTTTTAATCCGTATACAACTGCTGCATCCATACCTTTAGGGACATATCGAATTGGTAATGAATGTGGGTGTCGCTCAGTTACTAACAAATTAGCTCTCAATAAAACATTATAGAGGGTAGAAGACACCTGACAAACACCACCGCCAATACCCTCCACAAACTGATTGTTTAAAATGATGGGAGCATCATTATATCCTGCTTCCTTTGTTCTTGGCCCCACTATTTCGTTAAAGGAGAACTCTTCTCCAGGTTCCAAGAGAAACTCATCAAGGGCCTGGGCAGCCTTCTTAATATTTTGGGAACGATTTTTTTTCTGAGGATTAAACCATGTTGTAAACTGTCCTAGCAAGGTTTCAACGTTCATTTTTCTAATATCTTCAGAGGTAAGCTTAGCTTTTATTTCCTTAGTTTTAATCACAACATTCAGAGGACCTTGCAGCTTTAAATTAGTCTCTAATTGGTTAAGGATACTTTCCAGATCAATACCGATACCGGAAATATCGGGAATAATTATTACTTTATTTTGTGAGTTTATAGTTATCCTAGCTTCTTGGGGGTCTTTAACTAAGCTTTTTGTTAATCTTATAATGTTCTCTACAGCTATCCGGTGATTAATCTGTAACTTCAAAGGGATATTATGTTTTTCTCTTTTAATCTTTAATATATCCCACCATCTTTTTAAAAATAAACCTTTATTTCCCTTGTCTAATCCTTCTAGGATTGCCTTTTCTAAATCTATTTCTAAGCCCATCTCTTGATAACTAGTTATCCATACTTGTTTTCTATCGGGGCTAATAACTATTATGTTCTGATTTAAAATTTCCTTAATAAAAGGAGTGAGTTTTTCCTTAGCCTGTAAATCAGTAAGACCAGCCACATCATAACCCTGGATTAAAATGCCGTCGATAAATACCGGTTCTTGGGGAGATGAAAAAAGTGGTATCATAAAAAAAAAGAGCATTATTATCAATAGTTTATTTTTCATAATTATCACCTGAAGGAATTTAATTCATTAATGCATATTCGGATTTAAACAAATTAGCACAAAAAGGTCAAAAAAATCCACCGGTTCTACCGGTGGATAAATTTACTCATCATCCTCAATCATTTCTTGCCAAGCATCAGCAACCTTTTCCCATTCTTCATCATTTTCAATATCATATAAGATATCTTCGCCATTTTCATCTTTACCAATCTTTAAGATAATTGCTTCATCTGACTCTTCGTCTTCCTCTTCCATGGGCGAGAGAATAGCATATTGCTCACCCTCAACCTCTATCGAATCAACCAAAGCAAATTCATGTTCTTTTCCTTCTTCATCAACCAACGTAACTATTCCTAATTCCTCATTGTCATGTTCATGATTGTTGTTTTTTTCCATATAAATACACCCCTTTCTAAAAGCTATTGCCATTTTAAATCTAAATGGTAAGGTTTGTCAACTGATTTCCTATATAGCATTATAACCAGAATTCTACTGTTTCAGACGGTCTAGATAATTTTGCAATATTACCGCTGCCGCTAACTTATCTACTACAGTTTTTCTTTTTTTTCTGGAAACATCACCGGATATTAATGCTCTTTCTACTGTAACAGTACTTAGTCGTTCATCAATATAGATAATTTTAACTTCTTTTGCTTTAAGTAAATCTTCAACAAATTCTTTAACCTTTTCTACTTGGGGGCCTAAGGTGCCATTCATATTTTTAGGAAGTCCTACAACTAATTCTTCTATCTCAAATTTTTCTAAAAGCTCACATAAATAGGAAATATCCTTTTCTAACTTCGTTCTATTTAAGGTTTCTAAGCTCTGAGCCGTTATCATTAGAGGATCACTAACAGCGATACCTATTCTTCTGTCTCCGATATCCAAACCCATTACACGCATAACAATACCACCTTCCATTAATTATTTAAAACGGTTACACCGTTTTGTACCTACAGAACCTACAGTGCTACAGTGCTACAGAAAAACATTAAACACTATGAACAATAAACATATTATTTAGAATATCAACCAAAGACCATAATCCGAGACTACTGAAAAAGTCGAGGATCGTGTCATTCTGAAAGAAACGAAGTGAAATGAAGAATCTCTAAAGCCGCTTAAATACTTAGATCCTTCGCTACGCTCAGGATGACAATCTTGGCTATTTCTTTTACTAGTCACCAGTCACCAGTCACTAGTCACCAGTCACTAGTAACTAACCACTAGCCACTTCTTATATAATTTTAATACAAAAATTAGGACAAAACGCACCGCAATAGCCACAAAGCACACAATTATTTCTATCTACCAGAACCCGTCCTTCTACTATCTTTAGAGCTTTGTGAGAACATTTTAAAACACACTGACCGCAGGCTTCACAATAATCCTCGATATGCAATTTCCGTTTTTTTGCACTTATACTCGCCAAATATTGGGCCTTCGGTATTTCGCCTTTTAATAATGCTATATTGGTTTTTACTTCGGCAATAGATTGCATGCCAACTGCAACTGCATCTAATTCCGGTCTCTTAAAGGCCCAAATAAGAGCAGTCGTTGCCTCACTAATTAGATTACCTCCTCCAATGGGTTTCATGCCATATATTCCTTTACCAATTTTTTTGGCCTTTTGTAACAGTTCCAGCATTTTGTCAATATTACCATCAAGTATGCCCAAACCTCTATAATTTACTATAGGATGGATTATTTCAATCTCCGAAAACTCTAATGCAGCTTCTACACCTTTGATAGTATGAGTTGATAGTCCCACTGCTCTTATTTTACCCTTAGTCTTGGCTTCCAACAAATATTCTAAGGCTTCATAATGCCCTTTAACTGTAAGTATACTTTCTTGTTCGTGTAAGAGAAAAATATCTATAACATCTCTATTGAGTTCCCTTCTTGCCTTTTCTAAGCTTGCTGCCATCATTTTTTTAGTATGACTGTATGATTTTGTAGCAACTATTAAATTTTTATTTAGTTTTTCCTGTGCTTTTTTTATATATGAGTAGGTTTGATATAATTCAGCAGTATCAATAAAATTAACGCCTAAGTTTACAGCCTTTTCAATAATTTGTACCCCTTCATCAATAGCTAAATTAGCCTGTAAGGGTCCTAATGTTAAAGAACCAAAGCACAGCTTGGAAACATGTATACCTGTATTACCCAAATATTCATATTGCATTTTCTTATCACCTTCTCCGCACAGATGAAAACCCCACCTTATGGCGGGGTTTATATTACTTTGTGGATAAATAGCTTTTCACTAACTCTTCCAAAAGCTCATCCCGTTCTAATTTTCTAATGAGATTTCGAGCATCTTGGTAACTAGTTATATAGGCCGGATCACCAGAAAGCAGGTAACCTACAATTTGATTGATAGGATTGTATCCCTTCTCCTTCAAGGCCTCATAGACATTCATTAAAATGTCCTTGGCGTTAATCTCTTCATCATTATTAATTTTAAAATACATGGTACGATCTAGGTCTAGTGACATCCAGATCACTCCCTTATAAATCTATTTAGCCATGTTTTCAGCCATGTTATATATTTAGAATTCGCTATAAAACCAAAATATCCTTTAAAGTATACCCAAAAAAGTGTTATTGTAACTTTTGGTTTATCAAAACTTCTACATATTTTAAAGCCTCAGTGAGTTTTTCGGGGTCTTTGCCTCCGGCTTGTGCCATATCAGCTCTACCGCCGCCGCCTCCGCCAGTTTTTTTAGCAACTTCACGGATAATATTACCCGCGTGAATACCTTTAGCTACAACATCTTTAGTAGCTGCTGCAACTAAATTTACTTTATCATCAGTTTTTGAACCCAGAACTACAATACCTGAGCCTAATTTATCTCTAAACATATCGGACATTGAGCGCAGATTATCCATGTCTTTTGCATTAACCTCTGCACTTAACACCTTAATACCTTTTATTTCATAAACATTATTCAAAAGTTTACCAACTTGTTGTTTTTGAGATTCAAGACTCAGTATTTCTATTTGTTTTTCATATTCCTTCAATTGAACTAATATCTGTTCTACTCTTAATACCAAATCTTTAGAATTGGTTTTTAATAAATCAGTTACTTGTTCGAGCTGCATTTCATTTTCTCTAACTAATTTTAAGGCGGCATTTCCAGTTACAGCCTCAATTCTTCTTATACCTGCAGCAACGGCACCCTCACTGGCTATTTTAAATAAGCCAATAAAGCTGGTATTAGATACATGGGTGCCTCCACAAAGTTCCATACTATAATTTCCTGCCTGCACACAGCGAACTTGTTCTCCGTACTTTTCGCCAAAAAGGGCTGCAGCACCTAATCTCTTTGCTTCTTCCAAGCTGGTTTCAAAGTAATGTACTGGGTGGGCAGCTAGTATTTCAGAATTTACTCTATCTTCAATTTGTTGTAATTCATTGGCATTAACAGAACTAAAGTGGGTAAAGTCAAACCGAAGCCGATTAGAATCTACAAATGAACCGGCTTGATTTACATGCTCTCCTAAAATTCCTCTTAAAGCTTTGTGCAGTAAATGGGTCGCCGTATGATTCCGGGCAATTGCATTTCTATTTTCGCTTATTACTTGAACTTGTACGTGTTGGTTCTCGTTAATTGTTCCTTGAACAAATCCCTCATGGACAATTTTCCCGTCAGGAAGTTTATGGGTCTTTTCAACTTTAATTTGTCCATCAGGCCCTTTAATTATCCCGGTATCAGCTACCTGTCCGCCACCTTCCGGATAAAAGGATGTCTTATCTAAAACCACAAAAACTTTTTTCCCATCACTTTCATGGGCAACCTTTTTACCATCGGAAATTATTCCTAGTAAAATGGCTTCATTTTGCAAAGTATCATAACCTACGAATTGGGATTTAGGAAGATCTGCTAATTGTTCGCTAACTGTTATAGCTAAGTCCCAGGCCCGCACATCTTTTTGGGCTCCTCTAGCCCTTTCCCGCTGCTGTTCCATAGCCTTATTAAAGCCTTCTTTATTAACAGATAAGCCCTCCTCTTCAGCTATATCCTCTGTTAAATCCAAGGGAAAGCCATAGGTATCATAAAGGGTGAAAGCCTCTTCTCCGGATATTTCCAAACGGCCCTCTTTTTTAATTCTTGCCACCATTTCGGTTACCAGTTTAATACCTTCGTTTAAAGTCTCTTGGAACCTTTCTTCTTCTACCCGAATTACTTTTTGTACATATTCTAGCTTCTCGCTTAATTCCGGATAAGTATCTATCATTAAATCTTTAACAACCGGACTCATGAGGTATAAAAAGGATTGATCAATTCCTAATACTTTTCCAAAACGTACCGCCCGGCGTAGTATCCTTCTTAGAACATAACCCCTTCCTTCATTGCCTGGAATTACACCATCACTAATTAAAAAAGTACAAGAACGGGCATGGTCAGCAATAACCCTAAACGGAAACCCTTGCTGGTCAGAATAATAGCTCTTACCACTTATTTTTTCCACTTCATTTATTAAAGGTTTTAATAAATCGGTTTCATAATTACTGCTTACATTTTGGACAACAGAAGCAATTCTTTCTAACCCCATACCAGTATCTATACTTGGTCTAGGCAATGGATTCATAGTACCATTTTCATCTCGATTATACTGCATAAATACTAAATTCCATATCTCAAGCCAACGGTCGCAATCACACTCTCCTATTGCACAGGTGGATGCAGTACATCTTTTCTCTTCTCCCCGGTCAATTAGTATTTCACTGCAAGGGCCACAAGGTCCTGTATCACCCATTGCCCAAAAATTATCCTTTTCACCTAAACGTATAATCCTTTCTTTTGGCACTGGTGTTAGCTCCTGCCAAAGATGAAAAGCTTCGTCATCATCTTGATAAATAGTTATATATAGCTTGTCCCCAGGCAAACCAACTTCTTTTGTGAGAAATTCCCAAGCAAAGATAATAGCATCACTTTTAAAATAATCTCCAAAGGAAAAGTTTCCCAACATCTCAAAAAAAGTATGGTGTCTTGCTGTCCTGCCTACAGTATCCAAATCATTATGTTTACCACCGGCCCTGACGCATTTTTGTGATGTTACAGCCCTTACATAAGGTCTTTTTTCTAGTCCTACAAAAACATCTTTAAACTGATTCATTCCAGCGTTAGTAAACAATAAGGTAGGGTCATTATGGGGTACTAAGGAAGAACTAGAAACATGGTTATGACCTTTGCTCTCAAAATAATTAATAAACTTTTTCCTTAACTCTTTTCCAGATAACATGTAATTTCCTCCTTTTTTACTCACGGGTCTAGCTTACGCGTCTGACAGCTACTTATGGGTCTAGCTTTTGGGTCTGACAATTACTTATGGGTCTAGCTTTTGCGTCTGACAATTACTTATGGGTCTAGCTTTTGCGTCTGACAATTACTTATGGGTCTAGCTTTTGCGTCTGACACAAGCCTGTTTAAGCAAGTGTCAGACGCAATATCTCAACCCCGAAGTATTGTCAGACGCAATATGTTCACTCCGAAGTATTGTCCGACCCAAAATATTTACCAAGGAGTAATTGTCAGACGCAATATTTCAACCCAGGAGTATATCAGACCAAATATGTTGGCCCAGAAGATAAAAAAAATCCCCATCCCCTTGCAGGGACGAGGAGTTCCTCGCGGTACCACCCTGTTACCGATAAATACCGGTCAACTCATTAGCAAAATGCATAGCCCATTAACGAGGGCCAATCGTCCAATCTCTTGGCAATTCTCAGGATGGGCCTGGATTCTAGTAATACCGGGAAGATTGCAGCAGGTTCTTCCCTCTCTGGAGGTGTTAACTAAATCCATCTAATCCTTCAGCGAAATAATATGTAAATTTAATTGAATTAATTATACAAAGTTAAGTTTTAATTGTCAAACATCAAAGTTCCATTGTTTTCTTGATTATAAAAGTTAATATCACTTTCAAGATACCAGTCAATGGTATCGCAAAAATCATCCCTAAAATACCAAATAAATGTCCTCCCGCAAGTAAGGCCAAAATTATTATCAAAGGATGCAAACCAATACTTTTACCTAAAATTTTTGGAGTTATAATATTACCTTCTATCTGTTGGATTGTAACCATAATTATGAAAACATAAATTGCCATTTTTTTAGACTGAAGTAAGGCTAAAGCTACAGCAGGTATTATACCAAATAATGGTCCAAAATACGGGATGATATTAAAAACTCCTGCAATGAGTCCTAAAACTAGCGCAAACTCCATGCCCACTAAGGATAAACCAATAGTTGTCAAACCTCCAACAAGGAAGGCAACAATTAGATGTCCACGCAAAAAACTTTTTAGAATTCTATCCATTTGCTGCCCAATAATAATAATATCTTTACGTGCTACAACAGGTATCAGTTTTAAAAAATATTCCTTTATTTCATCAGAGTCCTTTAAAAGATAGAACGCTAAAATCGGTGCCAAGATAATATCAAATATTTTCGTGAAAAAATAAACAAAACCTTGAGCTGCACTTTTAAAAATTGCTATCAAAAAGTTTTCTGCTTGTTCTATAGTATCATCTGTAATAACTCTTATGCTTTCAGGTATATCAATCTTACTGTAATTATTTTGCCATATTTTTATATATTCTTGAATCTGTTTGGCATATAGAGGAATTGTATCTGCAAATTTATTTAGTTCAAGAATTATTCTGGGAAATCCATAAATAATTCCGGCAGAAATGATTAAAATTAAAGAAGCATAAATAATTAATATCCCCCAAATTCGGCTGATGCGCTTTTTTTCAAACCAATCAACTAATGGGTCTAGTACGTATGCTAAAAAAAATGCAATAAAAAAGGGCGTAGTTATCGGCCAAGCCAATATGATAAGATATAATAATAAAATAAATAAAATTATCAATATAATTATTCGTATTAATTTTATTTGTTCGGTCTTAATCATTTTCATACCCCATGTGTATTTTTACCTCTAAAAGCTCAGCGCTAAAGCTTATTATTGCGCTTATCTAAATGCTAAAAAAGCAGCCTACGCTGCTTATTTTTTCTTGATAAGATTTGTTACATCTTTTGTTACTTCTCCTACTATTTTAGAAGCTCTGCCGGATATTTTTTTTGTTTTACCCATTAAACTTTTCCTTTGCGGCTTAAAATTTCCATTGATCATCAATCCAACCATTCCACCTATTAGACTACCGAGCATAATTCCGTTCAAAAAACGCCGCACTGTTTTACACCTCCCTTCTTTAAATTAAAGTGGCATCAATATCAGCCATCTCTAGTTCTTCTAAGGTACCATCTTCTGCAATATCATAGACTTTTATTTGATTCCCCAAACTGCTGTACTCTACAAAACACTCCCAGCAATAAAACTGATCTGACCCTACTTTCCCCACTGCTCTGCTATTACATATCGGGCAATATTGCTGCATTTATTTTCCTCTCCCTTATTCTTCTTTAATTATAACCGCATCTTCCCCATATGTAATAATCTGGGGAACAGTAAGTAAGCTTCTTCCAGAGACCAAATCCTTTAATAATCCATCAGAAACCTCATATCCTAATATCTTACCTGAATTATCTTCTACTAATATATCTCCTATCGTACCAAGATATTTTCCACCTTCAGTCATTATGGGAGTACCAATAATATAGCCCGGTAAAAAATTAGGAGGATTAACAGGGTCTTTATACTTTTCTAAGATTAAATCAAGGTCATCAATTTCTACTATGACAGCATCCTTGCCAAAATTCTTCACCTTACCCAAAGGCAGAAGTTTATTTTCACAAAGAAATCCATGCAGTATATCATTATCTGCATTCAAAACGACATCTTTAATTGTAGCTAATTGTCTACCTGAGGTTAGGTCAATAACGGGAAGATTAATTAGATCCGAAACTTTTCGCAAAGGTTCCTAACCTCCTTAGATATTGTCGTTTTATAGTATTGCCAGAAAAAAAAGAAAACATGCGCTCTCGCACATGTTAAATGCCTTTAACTATTGTTCCGCCACCTACAACATAATCACCTTGATAATAAACCACAGCCTGACCAGGAGTTATTGCCCGCTGGGCTTCTACAAATTCGACTAAAACTTCTTCCTTATTTAGTGGCTTAAGTATAGCTTTAGCAGGCTTGGCAGAATACCTAATTTTAGCCTCAACTTGGATCTCATCATGTAAATCTTCAAACAGAATATAATTATTTTGACAGGCTATTAACTTTCCTTGAAAAACTTCATTGTCTTTGCCAATAATAACTGCATTTTTTTCTACATCAATTTTCACAACATATACTGGATAACCTAAAGCTAAACCCAAGCCCTTTCTTTGACCTATTGTATAATTGGGCAATCCCTCATGGGTTCCTATCCAATTGCCTTGGGTGTCTAAAAAAGGTCCTGGTCTAAAATGCTCTTGACCAACTCTGTTTTCAATAAAATTTTTATAGTTATTGTCTGTAACAAAGCATATTTCCTGACTATCAGGTTTGTTAGCCACCCTTAATTCAATTGAAGCGGCAATTTCTCTTATTTGTGGTTTTGCATAGTTTCCTAAGGGTAATAGGGTGTGGGCCATCTGTTCTTGAGTAAAATTATATAAGGCATATGTCTGATCTTTCATTGTATCCACAGCCTTTTTTAACACAAATCTCTTTTTAGTATTATCATAAAGTAATTTTGCATAATGACCTGTTGCAATATAATCCGCCCCTAATTGTTTCGCTTTAGTCAAAAACCCTTCAAACTTGATCTTTTTATTACATGCAATACAAGGATTAGGTGTTCTTCCTTGCAAATATTCATTAGTAAAATAATCTATTACTTCAATTTCAAATAAGTCCCTAAAATTCATCACATAAAAAGGGATTCCCAATTTATCAGCAACCCTGCGGGCGTCATTTACAGCTGATAAGGAACAACAGCCTCCTACCCTTTCCTCATCATGTTCAACAGGCCAAATCTGCATTGTTACACCGATTACATCATACCCTTGTTCTTTTAGGAGATATGCAGCTACTGAGCTATCCACACCTCCACTCATCCCAACTACAACCGTACCCTTAGAAGACATCCATTTACACCAACCTTTACTTGCTTTTATAGTCTTCAATAGCTTTATGAAGAGCATCGGCTGCTAAATTGGAGCAGTGCATTTTAGCTGGTGGCAATCCACCTAAAGCTTCAGCTACAGCTTTGTTTGTTACTTCTAAAGCTTCATCAATAGTTTTTCCTTTGACCATTTCAGTAACCATGCTGCTTGTTGCAATTGCGGCTCCACACCCAAAGGTCTTAAACTTTATATCTTTTATTTTATTATCTTCAACATCTAGATATATCCTCATAATATCACCGCATTTAGCATTTCCTACTTCCCCAATACCGCTAGCCTTGTCAATCTCTCCTACATTTCTAGGATTAGAAAAATGGTCCATTACTTTGTCAGTGTACATTTAGAACACTCCTCTCTATTCTCTATCTGCATTGAATTAAACAAAGGTGACATACTTCTAAGCTTTTCCACTATCTCCGGTAATACTTCTAGGACATAATCAATATCTCCTTCTGTATTGATCTTACCTAATGTTAACCTTAATGAGCCGTGGGCTATTTCGTGGCAAATACCCATAGCCATTAAAACATGGGATGGATCTAATGAACCCGAAGTACAAGCAGAACCACTTGATGCAGCTATTCCTTTCATATCTAGCATTAGTAGTAAACTTTCTCCTTCAATGTATCGCAAGCTGACATTAACATGACCAGGTAGTCTCTTAGTACGACTACCGTTTAATTGGGATTCGGGAATTTTTTCCAAAATGCCATCTATTAATTTATCTCTGAGCATAGTCAATCTAATACTTTCAGCTTCCATTTCTTTTCCTGCTAACTCTGCTGCTAAACCAAACCCTACAATGCCTGGTACATTTTCTGTTCCAGGACGGCGTTTCCGCTCTTGTGAACCACCAAAAAACAGCGGTGATAGTTTAATACCTTTGCGCAGATATAGACATCCTATACCTTTAGGAGCATATATTTTATGACCTGAAGCTGAAAGAAGGTCAATATTCATCTCATTAACGTCAATAGGAATTTTACCAAAACTTTGTACTGCATCAACATGCAAAATAATATTCTTTTCTTTAGCTATTTGTCCCACTTCTTTTATTGGCAGGATAGTTCCTACTTCATTATTCACATGCATAATTGTAATTAAAATTGTATCTTCCCTAATTGCATTTTTTAGTTGGTTTAAATCAATATTTGCATCATCACTTACAGGTAAATATGTGACTTCAAAGCCTTGTTTTTCTAAATAATGGCAAGTATCTAAAACAGCATGATGTTCAATTTGAGTAGTAATTATATGCTTACCCTTATCACGGTTAGCCATTACTGTCCCAATAATAGCCATATTATCAGCTTCTGTCCCACCACTGGTAAAAAAAATTTCTTCAGGTTTAGCTTTAATTAGACTAGCAATCTGCTCTCGGGCATTTTCTACTCCTTTTCTAGCATCTCTTCCATAAGCATGGACACTAGAAGCATTCCCAAAAGTTTCTGTGAAATATCCTGTAACCAATTGTGCTACTTCAGACCGAACTGGTGTTGTTGCACTATGGTCCATATACACTCTACGCATAAAATCCTCTCCTAACTTAGATATAATACATATAACTTTGTTCTTGAAGGTTTTTTGATTCTTCCAGCATATCTTTTAATGTAATAGAATCCAACACCTGAGCTACACTATCCCTAACCTTAGCCCAGATATTTCTGGTTATACAAAAATCAGCGTTTTCACAGTGCTCAGGTTCATCTTCATTAACACAATCAACCGGAGCAATAGGTCCCTCTAAAACACGGATAATATCACCAACTGTAATTGTTTCTGGTGACTTACTTAATATATACCCACCCTGCGCTCCTCTTACACTTTTAACTAAACCCGCTTTTCTTAAAACTGCAATTAGCTGCTCTAAATAATGCTCCGAGATATTATTCCTCCGTGCTATATTATTTAAAGGAATAGGCCCACTTCCATAATTTTGGGCTAAATCAAACATGGCTTTTACCCCATACCTACCTTTGGTTGATAGCTTCACTATATCACCTCAACTTATTTCCTACTGATTTGCTCGGCTTTCTTTTTTAGATTATCATAGGACTTATGCTCTGGTCAATAAAATTGCCGAGTTATTTACTCTGTTTTTTTATCATATTTAAATAAATTATTTTTATACAGTTCTTGTTCCCTACCTTCTCCTGAAGGAACATAGTATTTTTTATCAGATAAACCATCAGGTAAATACTGTTGTTCTACATAATGACCTGGATAATCATGGGGATACAAATAACCCTTGCCATGTCCTAACATATGGGCCCCCTTATAGTGGCTATCCCGCAAATGCTGTGGTACTGGTCCAATAACTCCTTTTTTTACATCATTTAAAGCTTCATCTATGCCTCTTAGAACAGAATTGCTTTTAGGGGCAACTGCAATATACAAAGCAGCCTGAGCTAAGACAAGTCTACCTTCAGGAAGACCAATAAAATTTAAAGCTTGAGCCGCATTTTGAGCTATGATTAATGCTTGAGGATCAGCAAGGCCTATATCCTCTGCTGCATGAATTACAATCCTTCTGGCTATAAAACGGGGATCTTCTCCAGCATCGAGCATTCGTGCCAGATAGTGAAGGGTAGCATGGGGATCAGAACCCCGCATACTTTTTATAAAAGCAGAAATGACATCATAGTGTTGATCACCTGTTTTGTCATATAAAACAGCCGGTCTTTGAATAGATTCTTCAACGGTTTCTAAATTAATCTTCCTAATACCTTTATGATCAGGCTGAGTTGAAAGGACAGCTAGTTCTAATCCGTTTAAAGCTATTCTGGCATCACCCTGAGCATAATGAGCTAAATGCTCTAATGCCTCTTCTGATACCTCAATTTTATAATTTCCTAAACCCTTTTCTTTATCCTCAATGCTTCTTTTGATTAATATCCTGATATTTTTTTCCGATAAAGGGGTTAGCCCAAAGATTAATGACCTAGATAATAGAGCAGAATTAATACTGAAATATGGGTTTTCCGTAGTCGCACCAATTAAAATTATAACTCCGCTTTCTACAACAGGTAATAGTACATCTTGCTGTGCTTTATTAAAACGATGAATTTCGTCAACAAAGACTATTGTAGTTTTTTGATACATACCTAATCTTTCTTCAGCTTCAACAATAAGTTTTCTGATGTCTTGTACTCCTGCAGTTACTGCATTAATTTTAGTGAAGTGCCCTTTAGTTACAGAAGCAATAACACTAGCAATTGTTGTTTTTCCTGAGCCTGGCGGTCCATGGAAAATTATAGAGCTTAACCTATCACTCTCAATTGCCCTTCGTAAAAGCTTACCAGGTGCTAATAAGTGTTCTTGACCTTCAAGTTCATCTAAAGTTTTAGGTCTCATCCGATCTGCTAGGGGTGAGACTTTTTTTAAATGTTCATCTTTTAGTGTGCTAAATATATCCATATTATATCACCAACCATAAGTTTCTTATAGAAACTGTTTTCTAATTTGGCATAATTTCTGTTATTACCTGGATAGTGAAATCAATGTCTTGAGGAGTAACATCTCTATGGGTGACAAATCTTAATCTTCGCTCATCTACACTGTTTACTAATATACCCTTATTTTTAAGTAATTTTACACAATCTTGAACATTTGCTTTAGAATTATCTATCTCCACCATAACAATGTTTGTCTGTACTGAATCCATTTCTATCTTTATACCGGAAAGCTCATTTAGTGCTTGCGCTAATTTCCTAGCCTGTATGTGGTCCTCTTCTAATCTTTCCACC
Organism: Clostridiaceae bacterium BRH_c20a; assembly: GCA_000961765.1. Taxonomy (GTDB): domain Bacteria; phylum Bacillota; class Peptococcia; order Peptococcales; family BICA1-8; genus BICA1-8. Next base: position 39,077 of record LADT01000060.1, read on the forward strand.
AAATTTTCCAGGGCGTAGATTCCAGCTGCTGCCAAAATACCAGCCTGTCTTAGGCCTCCACCTAGCATTTTCCGATATTTCCGAGCACGTTCAATAAATTTCCTAGTTCCTACCAACATACTCCCTACAGGAGCTCCTAATCCTTTTGATAAACAAAACATTACTGAATCAGCATTTTTTACAAGTTCTTGCACAGGAATTTTCAAATATACAGCAGCATTGAAAATCCTTGCTCCATCTATATGAACTTTCAGACCATTATTTTTGGCAAATTCAGATAAATTGTCTATTTCTTCCAAGGTATAAACAGTACCTCCCCCAAAGTTACTGCTATTTTCCAGACAAAGTAAAGTGCCTTGAGGATAATGGATATTCTCCGGCTTAATAGCTTCTTTTAATTGGGATAAGGATATTTTTCCATTGATACCTATAATAGTATTAGGCATCACTCCTGCCAGCATAGCTATTCCCCCTACCTCAAAAGCATAAATATGGGCGCTTTTTTCCAAAATAATCTCATCGCCACGAGAAGTAGAAGCTAAAACTGCCAACTGGTTACCCATTGTTCCACTAGCAACAAAGAGCGCGGCCTCTTTCCCTAACTTTTGTGCTGCTAAGCTTTCTAACTTAAGCACCGTAGGATCTTCACCATAAACATCATCTCCGACTTCTGCTTCAGCCATTAATTTACGCATAATATCACATGGTTTAGTAACTGTATCGCTTCTTAAATCAATATATCTATTCATTTCTTTCCCAGCTCCTTGTATTTTATCACCTTTAAATTCGTTAAAAGCTTGATGGATTCCTGCATTTATAGTTACTAGTTACTGGTGACTAGTTGTTAGTTGTTAGTCAGAGCGTGTGACCATGAAGGTCTAGCTTTCTTGATGTGTGATCGTGTTACTTGCCACCAATTAAGGGAATTAGCTATTGAGTTAAGATGAAATACAAAAAAGGGTCAATAATGACCCTTTTCGTCTTATCCTTTACCGGTGACTAGTCACTAGTCACCGGTCACTAGTCTTACCAGTCACTATGCGTTGGGGACATTCCTGTCTTGCAGTAAATCAGAAGCTCCCGCAGGTGTGTCCCCCTCCTCTTTACAGTGCCTGTTCAATAGCTTTAGATAACTCGCCTTTAGGACGGAAACCAACAATCCGGTTTTGTTCTTTACCATCTTTGAATATTATTAAAGTTGGTATACTCATTACACCATATTCCTGAGCAGTTTTACCATACTCATCAACATTTAATTTACCAATTTTTGCTTTGCCAGCAAAATCCCCCGCTAATTCTTCTACTACAGGTGTAATCATTTTGCATGGTCCACACCATGCTGCCCAAAAATCTACTAATACAGGTTCTTTTGCTTTTAGTACCTCATCTTGAAAATTTTCATCAGTAAAAGTAATTAAATTCGCCATACTACTAACCTCCTAATATAATTTGAAATTTATTATTTAATGAAGCTTGTCAATACTTGCATAAGCTCCTTTACAACATCCTCTTGGGTTTTATTAGACTCCCTAGAGGATGTTAGGCACTCATTTGCATGATTTTCAAATATTAATGTTCCCGTCTTATTTATAGCAGCTTTTACTGCTGCTATTTGGATAAGAACATCAACACAGCAGGCATCACGCTCAATCATTTTTTGAATGCCTTTAAGCTGCCCCTCTATTCTCCGTAGTCTTTTTAAAATGTTGCTTTTTTCATCATTTATCATTTCTACCAACTCCAAAATACCTAGTAGGGGTATCTACGTATGATTATAATTATTCAGGTAGAAGATGTCAATTAGTATTTAAAAATTCTTTAGTTAAATATTTAATAAATCACTAATTACTTGACCGGCTATGATTAAACCTGCTGTAGGAGGAACATAAGAAATACTTCCGGGCATCTCCCGCTTACCGGAGCTGTTATCCAATTTAACTTTATCTGGTTTAATAATAGGATCAGGTGAATATACAACCTTTACACCATTATGTATTCCTCTTAATCTCAATTCTTTTCTTATTACTTTTGCTAAGGGGCAAACTCTAGTTTCCCTTATGTCTACAACCTGGAAATTTTTATTGCTTAATTTATTAGCTGCCCCCATGCTTGATATTATGGGTATCCCATGTTTTATAGAATGTTCAATAATAGCTAGTTTTCCCGTGATATTATCAATTGCATCAACAATATAATTATATTGTCCCAATAATAAGTCATTAATATTATCCGGTGTGCAAAAAAATTTTTCTGCCTTAATTTGAGCTTCAGGATTTATGTCATTTAATCTCTGTTGCATTATGTTGACCTTCGCTTTACCTATAGTTGAAGTTAACGCATGAATTTGCCTATTTATATTGGTGACATCAATAACATCATGATCAATAATAGTCAAGGTTCCGATTCCTGCTCTAATTAACGCTTCAGCTGTATATGAGCCAACACCACCTACACCAAATACTGCCACATGGGAGCTTTTTAAAGTCTCAAAACCTTCTTCACCTATTAAAAGCTTTGTTCTATTAAAAATTTGAGACATCCTTCGCCACCTCTTAATTTTCTTAGTTTATTAATTTCAAATTTATTAAAAAAAATACGCAGTTAATAACTGCGTTTTAATACCCCACATATGCCGTGATGCCGGAGTTTTGAACCTGCTCCCGGAGGTGGGTGCCCTCCTGATTGTTTCGTAAGTCCCCCGATGGGCATATACTACACAGCCAGAGTTAGGCTCCCAATGTTTAAGTGTTGGCTCAAAACTACCGAATCGCCCCACGAACACCGTAGGGAGTTATAGTCTATTTCTTAACAATATGTTATCATAAACAACGGCTCTCTTCAAGTTTCCAAAGGTGTTATTTATTATTTGCCCGTTTGGAATCTAACATTATGTGCAGTTCCTTTAGCTGCTTAAGATTTACTTCAGAAGGAGCATCTGTCATCATATCTGCAGCACTTTGGGTTTTAGGGAAAGGAATCACGTCCCTAATAGTATCCTTACCCGCCATTAACATTAACAGTCGATCAATCCCAAAAGCTATACCTCCATGGGGAGGTGTACCATACTCAAAAGCCTCTAATAAATATCCAAACTTTTGGTTTGCTTCTTCAGATGATAAACCAAGTAAATCAAACATCTTCTCCTGCACTTCCCGTTGGAATATTCTAATACTTCCCCCACCAATTTCCACACCATTTAAAATCATATCATAAGCTTGAGCCCTAATCTTATCAGGCTTACTTTCCATCAGTTCCAGATCATCAATTACCGGTGAAGTAAAAGGATGGTGCATAGCAAAATACCTTTTTTCCTCTTCATCCCATTCCAATAATGGAAAATCTACAACCCATAAGAAGTTTAACTCTTCAGAGTTAATTAAATTTAATCTGTTACCTAATTCTAAGCGCAGGTGGCCTAGGCTATCATTTACAACCTTTTGCTTATCAGCTACAAACAATAGTAAGTCCCCGGATTCTGCTTTTAACTTTTGCAAAAGTGCATTTATCTCTTCATTAGTAAAAAATTTAGCAATTGGTGATTTAATACCTTCTTCCGTTATGATTATATACGCTAAGCCCTTTGCACCAAAAATATTAGCATATTTAGTTAAGTCATCAATTTCTTTGCGGGAATATCCTGCACAGCCTTTTGCATTAATCCCTTTGACCTTACCACCATTTTTAGCAGTTTCGGTGAAAACTTTAAACTGCGAGTTTCCCACAAGCTCAGTAACATCCTCTAATTCCATGCCAAAACGAAGGTCGGGCTTATCTGAACCATAACGTTCCATTGCCTCAACATACGCCAATCTATTAAAGGGAGTCCTTATTTCTTTATTTAAAGTCTCTTTAAATACATAGGCAATCATTTTTTCCATCAGAGTTAATATATCATCTCTTTGGATAAACGACATCTCTATATCTAATTGTGTAAATTCAGGCTGCCGGTCAGCCCTTAAATCCTCATCTCTAAAGCAACGGGCAATCTGAAAGTATTTTTCCATGCCTGCTACCATAAGTAACTGTTTGAAAATTTGCGGTGATTGAGGCAAAGCAAAGAATTTACCCTCATGGATACGACTAGGTACTAAATAGTCCCTAGCTCCTTCAGGTGTACTCTTGGTTAAAATAGGTGTTTCTATTTCTAAAAAATCATATTTGTCTAAGAAATCTCGGATAGCCTTAACGGTTTTATGTCGCAATATTATATTCTTTTGCATTTCTGGTCTTCTCAGATCAAGATATCTATATTTTAACCTAATTAATTCATCGGCATCTAATTCATCGGCTATATAAAAGGGTGGGGTTTTAGCTTTATTTAAAATAACTAGCTCCTTAGCTATAACTTCAATATAACCGCTTGCAATATTGGGATTTATCATGCCCTCAGGACGTAATATTACTTCTCCCCTTACAGCAATTACAAATTCTGAACGAATCTTTTCTGCTGACGCAAAAGCTTCATTTTCGATTTCTGGACTAAATACAACTTGGACTATACCAGAACGATCCCTTAAATCAACAAATATTAATCCACCGTGGTCACGGCGTTTTTGGACCCAGCCCATTACTACTACTTCACTGCCAACATCATTTTTACTGATATCATTTGAATTATGAGTACGTTTTAAATGTTGTGCACCATTAATCATTCTTAAGTAAGCCCCTCTCTAAATAGCTTAATATGTCATCAATAGGTATTTCTTTTTGTTCACTTGTTGCCATTTCTTTAACAATTATCTTATTATTAGCTAATTCTTCTTCACCTAAGATAAGGGTAAATTTTACATCAAACCTATCTGCTGCTTTCATTTGGGCCTTAAGACTCTTTTCAAAGTAATCTTTCTCTGTACTAATGCCCTTTTTCCTTAATTCCATAGCCAGCCTAAAAGATAACTCCTGGGCTTTGGGACTTGTTACTGCAATATATATTTCCGGATTAGACAAGAGACCGGTTAAATTAACCTTCTCGTTATTTAATGTTAGGAGAAGCCGTTCAAGTCCCATAGCAAAGCCTATTCCCGGCATAGGCTTTCCACCACATTGCTCAATTAACCCATTATAGCGCCCCCCGCCGCAGATAGCACTTTGTGCACCTATACCCTGTACTAGTATTTCAAAAGCTGTATGTGTATAATAGTCTAATCCTCGAACTAGTTTGGGATCAACTAAATAGTTCACTTCTAATATTTCAAGGTAATTCAAGACCTGTTGAAAATGACCTTTGCACTCAGAGCAGGCTGAACTTTCGGTAGTGGGTGCACTAATACTTATTTCCTGACAGGTGGAATTTTTACAATCTAATATCCGCAATGGGTTTTTAGCCATCCTATCCTGACAAGTGTTACATAGCTTGTCTTTTTTATCTTCAAAATATTTAAGTAAATTCACATGATGCTGAGGCCGACATTCCGGACAACCTACAGTATTGATATGAACTTTTATGCCTGATAAACCTAATTTCTCCAAGTAAGTACAGGCCAAGCCAATAACTTCCGCATCAACACTAGGATGATGGGAGCCAAATACTTCGACTCCATACTGGTGAAACTGCCGATACCTGCCAGCCTGTGGTCTATCATATCTAAACATAGGACCAATGTAATACATTTTTGTTGGCTGTGGTTCAGCGAAAAGTTTATTTTCTAAAAAGGCTCTAACAGTCGAGGCCGTTCCTTCCGGCCTTAAAGTAATATTTCTTTTGCCCCGATCAAAAAAGGAGTACATTTCTTTTTCAACAATATCAGTAGTCTCCCCTACTCCCCTGAGAAATAGTTCTGTATGTTCAAATATAGGAGTGCGAATCTCCTGATAACCAAAATCCCTACTTACTTTTCTAGCCTCATTTTCTATAAATTGCCACTTCTCAACCTCTCCGGGTAAAATATCATTTGTTCCCCTTGGACGAGTAGTTAACATGTCTTACTCACTCCTTTAAATTTAACTAATCAACTGTTTACTTAATTATTGGCATAAAAAAAACTCGAACCCAAAAAGACTTTTGGGACGAGACTTACCCGCGGTGCCACCCAATTTGGGCATACTTATTATGCCCCAACTTATTCACATTTAACGATGCCCCGGATGCATATGCATCAACTCCAAGGTGTTCTTTCAATAGGCTTTTTTAAAAACTGTTCTCAATCACGACAGTTTATCCCTGTTAGAAACAATCCTATTTACTCGCCTTTTCATAGTTATTACCTTTATTTACATTATTCTAGCCAAGGCCTAGTATTTTGTCAACTTTAGTTTTTATTATTTCGTCTATCCTTTGGCAATAAATAATTAAATCTTTGGGATTATATGTATTAATGAGGGTCCAATCTCGGGTGTCAACAATTTTAGAGCCGGCTCCTACACCAAGCCCCCAAATAGTCTGTCTCTCCTCTATCATCTGTATATTATAAATACACGGTTGTTCACCTAAGCTATAGCCAATATTTTCTTGGTTTCCTAAAATTTGTTTTTGCCTGTATAAATAGTAGGGTAAATATCCATTATCCTTACACCAATCCTCAGTAAATGCAAACATTTTATCCAACTGGTTATCTAAATAGGGTTCAGTTTGTCCCTTTAGTTTCGCTGTTCTTTTAATAGCTAACGCATGCAGAGTCAAGTTTTCTGGTTTTAGATACCCAATTTTCCCTAAAGTATATTTAATGTTTTGTAATCCTTCATCAGGTAATCCAATAATCAGATCCATATTGATATTCTTAAATCCTATATTACGGGCCATATTAAATTTTTCAAGAATATCCTGGGGGGAATGGTTTCTGCCAATTTTTTGTAAGGTCTTTGCCCACATGGTCTGAGGGTTAATGCTAATCCTATTTACATTATAGTTCAATAATAAAGTCAGTTTTTCCTCATCAATAGTATCTGGCCGGCCTGCTTCAAAGGTATATTCTATTGTATCTTGGGAGAAAAAACTTTCTTTAATACCGTTCAATAAAATTTTTAACTGCTTTAAATTAAGTGTGGTAGGAGTCCCGCCTCCAACATAAATGGTTTGGATTTTAATATCAGATCTTTTAATGGCTTCCCCGACCCCTTTGATCTCTTTTAATAAATACTGCAGGTAATTTTCAACCTCATTAGGCCCAGTCGAAAAGGCGGGGAAAGAACAATAGCTGCATCTTGTAGGACAGAAAGGAATGCTAATATAGATGCTAACTAACTTTTTTGCTTCCTCTGAATTCAGAAGATATTTTCTTTGTAATTGGGTTATCTGAATAAGCTTCTTCGCTTTTTCAGATGCCAATAAGTATCTACCCTGGAGGATTTCTGTAATCTTTTCCTTTGTTAAATCTTGTTCCCAAAAACGATGCACAATTTTTGTTGGCCTAATGCCGGTCAAGATACCCCATGGGCTGGCTTTATACATTAAAACTTCTGTAAATAAACGATAAACAGCTAATTTAATTGTTCTTTTAACCTCGTTTTCGTCGGAACTTTCAAGATCCTCTACTATACTTGGACCAGTACAAAATCCAATAACAACCTCACTATTATCTACTCTTATAAATAGATTATTATCAGTATTATTTTCACCTACTAATTGCTGCCAATGTAATTGGGGTAAAAAAATTCTAATAACATCAAATACTATTCGAGCATATTTTCTACTATCTTGGGTTAAGGAAATAATCATTTTATCCCTGCTTTATTTTAAGAATGGATTAATAGCCTTTTCTTCTCCAATTGTGGAGCTAGGACCGTGACCAGGATATATTTTAACTTCATTTGATAAGTTTATTAGTTTATCCTTTAAGGAATTTGTTAATGTTTTATAATTACCTCCTGGCAGGTCTGTTCTGCCAACTGAACCATTAAATAAGGTATCTCCCGTAAAGCAAATCTTTTTAGTGGTATTTAAAAGGCAAATACAGCCCGGCGTATGCCCCGGAGTATGCAATACTTTTAGTGTAATATTACCAAAACTAATTATATCCCCATCTGTGAGTTCCTTATCTGCTTTTGGTTCAGTTGTCTTCTCCCCCAGATAATGGGAGAGATTCCGGGAGGGGTCTGTTAACATAGCTGCATCTGAAGTATGAATTAAAATTTCTGCTCCTGTGGTTTCTTTAACTTCCTTATTTGCCTTAATGTGATCATGGTGCCCGTGGGTATTTATAATATATTTTATTCTGATTCCTAAGTTAGTAATAGCTTCTACCAGTTTTGCACCTTCATCACCAGGATCTATTACTACTCCCTCCTTTGTATCTGGACAATAAGCTATGTAGCAATTTGTTTCAATTGGTCCTACTATTAGTGTTTTAATCTTCATATCCCTAACCTCCTAAAATATCTTTTTGCTTTCTAAAAGTATAGTTACTGGGCCATCATTAATTATTTCAACCTGCATATATGCTTGAAATACACCCTTTTCCACCTCTATGTTTAATCCTTCTAGATACTGATTGAATTTATTATATAATTCTTCAGCTAATTTAGGATAAGCCGCTTCTGTAAAACTTGGCCGCCTGCCTTTTCGGCAGTCACCATATAGGGTAAATTGAGATACCGATAGAATTTTTCCTTTGATATCCAGTAATGATAAGTTTAATTTATTATTTTCATCTTCAAAAATTCTTAAGTTAGTTATCTTTTCTGCTAAATACTTAGCATCTTCCTCGGTATCGTCATGGGTAATACCTAAGAGCACAACTATGCCCTGATTTATCTTTCCAACAATTTTTTCTTCTACTGATACTGATGCTTTTTTTACCCTTTGGATAACAGCACGCATTATCTCACCTAACTTCTAGTAATTATTAGGAGTTACCCTTCTTACTTCTACAATATCCTTAACTCGTTTTATTTTCACAATTAAAGCATTTAATTGTTCAAGATTGTTAATTTCAATTTTTAAATCAATTACTGCACTACCATTTTTTCTCGCCCGGGCATTTAGAGCATTTATATGAATTTTAGCATCATTAACTATATTAATAACATCCATGGCAAGCTTAGCGCGATCTAAAGCAGAAATAATAATTTCTACCTGGAAAGAAGATTTTTCGGTTTCATCCCAGGCTGCCTCCACCAACCTCTCAGGCTCTTCTCTGATATATAGCTTAACATTAGGACAATCTCCCCTATGGACTGAAACTCCCCTGCCTCTAGTTATATACCCAATTATTTTATCCCCAGGTAAAGGATTGCAGCAGCGAGAAAAGCGGATCATAACATCATCTACGCCCTTTACCCTAACACCTTGAGAGCTTTTTTTTGTATCACCGGTTCTTTTAACCTCTTTAGGAAAACCCAAAGTACTTTCGTCATTTTCAATCTTATAGGATTTGTCATATTCTTCTCTTAGTTTAAATTGCACGTGCAACGGACTAATTGTCCCATCCCCTATGGCAACAAATAAGTCCTCAGCCATACTAAGACCTAGTTTTTTTGCAATATTATTTAATCTCTCTGTTTTGGTATAATAACCAATTTCAAGACTATGTTTTTTTAGTTCTTTTTCTAAGAGTTCCCGGCCCTTTAGGTAATTTTCCTCCCTTTTTTCTCTTTTAAACCATTGTCTAATCCTGTTCTTAGCCTGAGAACTATTGACAATCTTTAACCAATCCCGGCTAGGACCATTGGCTTGTTTTGAGGTTAAAATTTCAACTATATCTCCTGTTTTAAGCTCATACTCTAGGGGGACAATCCTACTGTTGACTTTGCTCCCTATACATCTATGGCCTACTTCTGTATGAACTCGATAGGCAAAATCGATAGGGGTAGAACCAGCCGGAAGTTCAAACACATCACCTTTGGGGGAAAAAACAAAAACAACATCTGAAAACAAATCTATTTTTAAAGTTTCGACAAATTCCTTGGAGTCTTGTAATTCATTTTGCCATTCACTAATCTGCTTCAACCAAGTAAAAGTCTCATCAAATTTAGTTTTTTGTTTAACAGTCTCCTTATAAAGCCAATGGGCAGCAATACCATATTCTGCAGTACGATGCATGTCCCAGGTTCGAATCTGGATTTCAAAGGGTTCACCCCTAGGTCCAATAACGGTAGTATGCAGAGACTGATACATATTGGGTTTAGGCATGGCAATATAATCTTTAAATCTGCCTGGTATGGGCTTCCATAAAGTATGAATAATACCTAAGGTTCCATAACAATCTTTAACACTATCAACTATTATTCTAACTGCAATTAAATCATATATTTCATTAAGGTCTTTATCTTTTTTCTCCATTTTATTATAAATGCTATAAAAATGCTTAGGTCTGCCGCTAATATCAGCTTTAATACCAGCTTGAGACAAATCATTATCCAAAATATGCATAACCTCATTCATATATTCTTCCCGTTCTTTGCGTTTCATAGATATCTTTTCTACAAGATCATAATATTTGTCAGGCTCAAAATAACGGAAAGAGAGGTCTTCTAACTCCCATTTAAATTTAAAAATTCCCAATCTGCTTGCCAGTGGTGCAAAAATTTCTAACGTCTCCTGAGCTATCTCCCTTTGTTTCCAGAAGCTTTGATGTTTTAAAGTCCGCATGTTATGGAGTCGATCCGCTAGCTTGATTAATATAACCCGAACATCTTTTGCCATTGCCAGAAACATCTTGCGGTAATTTTCTACTTGACGCTCTTCTTTTGAGTAATATTCTATTCTACTTAATTTTGTAACTCCATCAACTAATAAAGCTATTTCCTCACCGAATATTTCACGAATCCTTTTGAGCTCAATGTTTGTATCTTCAACAACATCATGTAAGAGTGCGGCTGCAATTGTTGTATCATCTAAACCGAGGTTAGTTAAAATGATACTAACTGCTAAAGGATGGATGATATATGGTTCCCCTGAATTACGCAACTGTCCCTCATGAGCATTTACAGCAAAATCATATGCTTTTTTGATTAACTCAGTATTTGCTTTAGGGTTTAATTTTAATAGTGTTTCCAATAACTCCGTTAGGGACATAACCACCCTCCTTTAATTTAATATTTAATTAATGAAATTATATCATAACCAGCCAAATTATTACTTCCTTCCAAAAAGGAAAGTTCAATAAAGAAACCTAGTCCAACTACTTGTCCCCCTAATTCTTCAATCAAATTGATAGTTGTCTTCATAGTTCCGCCGGTTGCTAATAAATCATCAGCAATAAATACCCTTTGGCCCGGCTTTATGGCATCCTTATGGATTTCCAATTCGTCTTTACCGTATTCTAATTCATATGTGGCACTTATTGTATCTGCAGGAAGCTTCCCTTTTTTTCTAATAGGAACAAAGCCGCACTCCAGCTTGTAAGCCAAAGGACCGCCTATTACAAAACCCCGTGCTTCAGGACCAACAATGATATCGATCTTTTTATCCTTAATTTCTGTGATTAACTGATCTACAGCGTACTTAAAAGCTTTCCCATCTCCTAGGAGTGGGGTAATATCTAAAAAACGAATACCTTCTTTGGGAAAATCCGGAATAACTCTAATATACTCTCTTAAATCCATTCACATCTACTCCCTCAATAGTATAATTTTATAAGGCAATTTGCACATAATCTAAGAATTTGTTTCTTTCCGTAATAGCTTTTTGATATCTTAAGGAACATTCCAGATTTACTTTGGGTTGAGTAGTGGGTAGATAAATGCTTTGAGTTATACCCTCTATTTCACGTTTTATTATATCTAATTCTTCAAGAATATCTAACCAAATTCCAATATTGTTAGCGTGAATACCAACTATTTTATATATATTTGCCCATTGTGCCAATTGGCTATTAGTTATATTTATTGGATTAGTCTTTTCTGTCAGTTTCTTTAGCAAAAGGAAAAATAAAGCTAACTGCTCACGGTTGGGGGAAGTACCCGCTAATAACAACTGGTTTAACTCCCTATCTTGGGAGCCATAAAGCAGATGAATTTTTGTTTCTATATTTGACTGGGCCCAGCCTGCCACATGGTTATGCTCTTCCTGGGAAAAACACATGTGGTAGAAGATTACATTTTTTATATCGGGGATATCCATCCCTAAACTAAATGCACTTGTTGTTACAATAAACTGTATTTTTCCTTCCCTAAGTAAATCCTCAACACTTTGACGATCTTCGTTATTTAAACCAGCGTTATAATACCCAAACTTTTCTTTATACATAGGGAGATCTCTACGCAAATCCGCTGCTAGGTAGTATGACGCGTTTCTACTATTGACATAGATTATACTCTTTTCTCCTGTTCTTACTATGTTTTTTATATATCCAATTTTATCATTAAAGCCTCGTACGTCAATGCAGACTAATTTATCTTGGATAAAAGGGTCAATAACCTTACTTTGTTTATCCTTATTTTCTAGATATTCTTTGATATATATTTCTTGATCATTATCTTCCATTATATACTTTGAACCATTTATAAATAAGTGCTCTAAAAAGTCCTGTTTTATGTATGGATTATCAGGTTGGGTACAAGATTTAATATCTTTTAAAACTAATTGCAGTGTTGTTTTCCCGTTCCAGTTATTTTTATCTAAGGTAAAAGCAATATCTAATGGCTTCTGGGCTGCGGCTAACTCCAAATAACAAGACATATTAAA
>LADT01000033.1 GCA_000961765.1 Clostridiaceae bacterium BRH_c20a
ACCAATCCATTTGGAATCTTTCTTATCATCCTTATTTCCTTTTACAGCCTTTACCCATTTGGGGTTGGCAACGATAACACGGATGGTATCTTCCAAAAGATTATAGACAGGGACATAATACTTTCCGGTGGATTCCATACATACATCATAGCAGTTGTTGTCAATTAACCACTGCTTGAATTGGAGAATGGATTTGTTAAAAGTTGAAAATCTCTTTTTTGAGTAATGAGGGATAATCCCCTGTGAAGTAATAAGTGTGGCGACGAGAAAGGTCTTATGCACATCGACACCACAACAGATAGGATAAACAACTTTCATGGCACAGCCTCCTTTCATAAATGGGGAGGAAGACATTGACTGAACCATCACACATTTAACTAAGAGCTAAAACAATGATTAGCGTGCGGTCTTATAGAACCACTTATTTGTGCTTGAAAGATGACTCTTACACTGGTTTTTATACTGTTTTGAACTGAGAAGTAATCTTGACTCACCTCACCGTGCTTTGTAGTGTATCTTCTCCCTAATCTAATCATAACCAAGTAGTGAAAGACACACACAATTTTTCATTACTATTTGTGCCGCCAGCGTAGCGGCGGAATGGAGGTTTTTATGGATAAACAACGGGCGAAGGAAATTTCTACTTCACCAGTAATGGCAAATGTAACCTTTAACGGAACTCAAATTTATATTAATAATGTAGATGAAAAAGATGATACTGCAACAATTTTTCCCCTTGAGCAACCAGAAAATAAACAAAAGGTTTCTATAGCTAACTTAGTAGAACATTAATTGTTAATTATTAATTATGCCTCGGGTCTATGCTCCGAGGCATTCTGTTTTTCAATGTGTTTAGCATTTTAATATGGCATTTTTTGTTATCAAAAGAAGGAAAGGATGGATTTCCGGGGAAATATAGCAGGGAGAACCATTTTAATCCAAAAGATATTTCTAAATAAATATTTGGGAGATGGAGGGAAATATGAAAAGGTTTGTTGTTCTATTTGCTATCTTGCTGCTGACAGCGGCACTTATTACCTTAGGACCACACAGTGGAGTACAAGCTAATACTATCCCGTCCAAGGTATACCAGGTAAAAATAACCACTGACAGTAAAAAGGCCCAGCTATTGGTAGATGGGAAATTCCTTGAGAAGAGCATAATATCTCTTTCCGAGGGTTTGCATAAGCTGGAGGTGAGGGGTGAGGAGATTAAAGATAAAAGCCTAGATTTCATGGTTAATAGGGATCTGGAAATGCATGTGAAGGCAGACCCACCTAGTTCCAGGCTGACCCATCAAAATACCCTAGCTGTGGGATCATTACCCAAGGGAATGGAATTTACAAATGACGGAAACTATCTATTTATAGCCCTTTTGGGAGAATCAGCAGTGGTAATGATAGATAGTACTGATATGCAGATAATCAAAAAAATCGAACCCAAAGACAAGAGATATGAAAAAGCCGGTTTCGTGGAAATAGGAGTCTCTCCCCTTGGTGATGGGGTACTGGTAAGCCAGATGACAACCGCCAGCGTACACAAAATACCTTTATCGGGGGACAACCCCTTTGAGATAACAGAATCCATATCCACCGGTGGAACATGGTCCAAGGTAGTAACCTTTAATAGTGATGGCAGTAAATTTGCTGTCTCTAACTGGACATCCTATGATGTAACTATATTCCAGTATCCGGAGATGAAACTTTTGCAGAAGATAAAGATCCCGGGGATTCCCAGGGGGATGGTTTTTGCTGACAATGACCAGACCCTCTATGTATCCAATTATTCTAATGGTGCTTTACATAAAGTTGACCTTCAAGCCGGTAAGGTCATTAAATCAATACCTGTAAAAAGGTTAGGTGCGCTAAGACACCTAGTACTTGATGACGAAAAAAACATCCTGTATGCATCTGATATGCAAATGGAATGTATAAATATCTATGACCTTACCACTGCTAAGTTGATAAAACAGATTAAGGTAGATTATAATCCCAATACAATTGCTCTTTCGCCCGATAAAAGGTACCTTTTTGTCGCCTGCAGGGGTCCCAACGCAAAATCTACTTATCTTGAACGCAGTCCCCGTGACGGACATCTTTACATGATTGACACCGGCACATTGGAAGTTGTAGATATAAGGAAGCTGGGTAATCAGCCAACTGCCCTGGCAGTTCATCCCTCGGGCAAGTATGTAGCTGTCTCAAATTTTCGTGATAAAAACATTGAAATTTTCCAGGTAGATGAATACGCAAATAATGTTGAAAAAGAGGAGCAAAAAATCCCATAAAATCTTGACATAAAAAACGGAGTATGGTAAATAAAAGATAGGCGTTAGCACTCCCATGGCGAGAGTGCTAATGTGCGTTCTGCTATTATCTTGAAGGGGGAAATGAAATTTGACTAGAAAAAAGCAGTTTAAGGCAGAATCCAAGAGGTTGTTGGATTTGATGATTAACTCTATTTATACTAATAGGGAGATTTTTCTCAGGGAGCTCATTTCCAATGCCAGTGATGCAATGGATAAAAGTTATTACAAAGCATTAACCGATGAATCTTTAACCTTCGATAAAAGAGACTACTATATTAAGGTAGCTATCGATAAGGAAAATAGATTATTGAAAATTAGTGATACTGGCATTGGAATGACAAAAGAGGAGCTTGATGATAACCTTGGCGTTATTGCTAAAAGCGGATCTTTGAGCTTTAAACAAGAAAATGAAGTTAAAGATGGGCATGACATAATTGGGCAGTTTGGTGTTGGGTTTTATTCTTCATTTATGGTTGCGGATAATGTTACTGTTATCAGCAAAGCTTTTGGAAGTGATGAAGCTTACAAGTGGGAATCTAAGGGTGCCGAGGGTTATAGCATTGAGCCCTGGGAAAAAGAAGCTGTGGGTACAGATATCACTCTTAAAATCAAAGAAAATACCGAAGATGAAGATTTTGACAAGTACTTAGAGGAATACACACTGAAATCCATTATCAAAAAATACTCTGATTTCATTAGATATCCCATAAAAATGGATATAACAGGCAGAAGGCCTAAAGAGGGTAGTGAAGAAGAAGGCACCGAAAAAGAATACGAGGAATATACAGAAGAACAGACTGTAAACAGCATGGTTCCAATATGGAGAAAGAATAAAAATGAACTTAAGCTAGAAGACTATGAAAACTTCTACTCGGAAAAGCATTATGGCTTTGATAAACCAATAAAACATATTCATATTAGTGTTGATGGTGCTGTAAGCTATAATGCAATCTTATTTATCCCAGAAAAAATGCCCTTTGATTTCTATACAAAGGAATATGAAAAGGGACTAGAGCTATATTCAAGTGGTGTTTTGATCATGAATAAGTGTCCCGATTTATTGCCCGACTATTTTAGCTTTGTAAAAGGAATGGTAGATTCAGAGGATTTATCCCTAAATATTTCTCGAGAGATGCTGCAGCATACTAGGCAGTTAAAGCTGATTGCTAAAAACCTCAAAACTAAGATAAAAAATGAATTGGAAAACCTATTGAAAAATGATAGGGAAAAATATGAAGTGTTCTATCAATCCTTTGGAAAACAATTGAAGTATGGCATTTATAGCGACTATGGCAGCAATAAAGAGGTTTTACAAGAATTATTGATGTTCTATTCATCAAAAGAGAAAAAAATGGTCACTTTAAATGAATACGTTGAGAGAATGCCTGAAGAACAAAAATATATTTATTATGCCGCCGGAGATTCAATTGAAAGAATTGAGAAGCTTCCCCAGACAGAGCTAGTAGCAGATCATGGCTATGAAATGCTGTACTTTACCGATGATGTAGATGAATTTGCAGTACGAATGTTAATGAACTACAAAGAAAAAGAATTTAAGTCAGTATCCAGTGGGGATTTAGGTTTAGAAACAAAAGAAGAAGAAAAGCCCTCTGAATTGGATGAGAAAGATAATAAAGAACTGTTTGAGCTGATGAAGAGTCTTTTGTCAGATAAAGTAAAGGATGTCAGGGCATCAAAAAGGTTAAAAAAACATCCGGTATGTTTATCATCTGATGGTGAACTAACAATTGAGATGGAGAAAATACTAAACTCCATGCCTATCAATGAGAATGGAAATATAAAAGCAGATAAAGTTTTAGAAATAAACACAAATCATGCTGTGTTTAAAGCATTGAAAGAGGCTTATGAAAACGATAAAGACAAGCTCAGCTTATATACCGATGTATTATATAATCAAGCTCTGCTTATCGAAGGCTTACCGATAAAAGATCCAGTGGAATTTACAAATAATATCTGCAAGATAATGGTGTAGATATTTTATTCCATCTCCTATTAAGACTGAGTGATATCTGATTAAGTAAAAGATGTGATTATTTGATGCATATATACATCAAAGCTATTCCAAATCGCATCACTAAGTTATTGAGAAAATACAAACGGTTGAAAATTTAATATTAACAAAAAAGAAGGATTTAAACAAAAAGGGGCGTACCGAAGCTTTAATTTCGTTACGCCCTTTGTTTGGAGATGTAAATTATTTTGTGTATTCTCTCTCAATAGTAATAATTAGATAAAAATTAATTTAGAAATATAATGTTGGATATTGTCGATGAATTATTATTAATTTACATGTCTTTCCTAATAACCGAATAGGGCAATGCTGAGGAGCAACCTGAGCGGTAATAGTTTTCTTTACATGAACGGGCGTCTTTTGGCTACCCGCTTTTTCGTTCCCTGGAAGAAATACAGCGATAAACCTCAGGAGTTTGGGGACAGCCACTCCCTGGGGAGGTGTCTGTAAGCAAATAGCCTACCATGGGGACCTTTCCCATCAAGGGTAAAATGAACGTTTTGTACGATTATAGAAGGCACTATTTAGTTTTTAAGGAACAAAGTCTCTCTTTAATAATTGGAATTTATCTTTTTTAGGAGGGACTAAACATATTATACGAGGAGGTAATGTTTATGGATAAACAGCGGGCGAAAAAAATTTCTGCTACACCAGTTATGGCTAATGTAACCTTTAATGGAACTCAAATTTATATTAATAATGTAGATGAAAAAAATGATACTGCAACAGTTTATCCCCTTGAGCAGCCACAAAAAATACAAAAAGTTTTTTAGCTAATTTAGTAGAACATTAATTTCTGATAATGCCTCGGGCCTATGTTACCGAGCATTTGCTATGTGGTCCAGCATGGAAACTTATTTGTCGGTGAAAGGTTCGATATAGGGGTTGATAGTGCCAACCGTTGCCCTAAGACAAGGGTGTCTACAAATGGGGGGGCGAATTTTTTGGCTACAAGCTAAAGCGAGGTAAAGGACTGCCTTTATCGAGGGAAAAGATTAAAAAGTATCGAGATAGGATGGAAGAAGCTACCTGAACACATACTTATTCCAAATATAAGCTAGTTAGCCTAGTGTCGTTAATATCAAACTTGAAATTAGGGACTGCACAATGGGGCAGAGAAAACCAGAGTAATATAACAGATAATGAAAGTGCAAAAGTGAAAACATCCAAGGAAGTAGTGAAATGATTATAGGTCTAACCCTAACAGATTGAGGCTCAAAAAAACAGATAGTACTATATGCAGAAGCATTTGGATCTACAGGAAGGAGAACTACTAAAGACTTGGCATACAATTACCATGGTAGCCTCAAACATTTCCTTGAAATTTATTGCAATCATGTGCTAATTATAGTTTGACCCAGGGCAGAATAAGACATGGGAATTTCCCACGAGTTAATATCAGCCAATTTTGATGAGTCATTTTATAAAAAAACTAATAATAAAGAATATTTTAAATATAGCAGGAATTCTTCAAAATATATAGAATATTAAAGACAAGGTCAGACCAACATACCGCAATTATGTTTGAAGAATTACTGATGTTAATGAATTAAGGGTTTTTAGAAATGGGTTATATGCTTTCAACTTAAAAAAAAGAGGTGTAATTATGTCAAATGTAGGTTTTAGAATATTTAAGAATATTAAAAGGCCAGCTATGGAACTTGTAGAAGCATTTAAAAATATACCTACTCCTAATATAGCTGACAATATGAATAGATTCTTCTGTGTGGATGCAGGAATTAAACCAATGAATACTAGTAAAATGTTAGGAACTGCTTTTACGGTAAGGTCAAGAACTGCAGATAACCTTCTTTTTCATAAAGCCTTAGATATGGCTCAGCCTGGGGATATAATTGTTGTTGATGTTCAAGGTGATTTAACCAATTCCCTTGCTGGAGAAATAATGATTAGTTATGCGATGAAACGAGGTCTAGCCGGATTATTAATTGATGGAGCTATTAGAGATTTAGGTAGTGTCAGAGAATTGAAATTTCCTGTTTTTGCAAGGGGGGCTAATCCTAGAGGTCCTTATAAGGATGGTCCAGGTGAAATAAATGTGCCTATTGCTTGTGGTGGAGTGATAGTTAATCCAGGAGATATTATTGTAGGAGATGAAGATGGAGTCGTCGTAATTAATCCTATTGATGCACCTGAGATATTAGCAAAATCAAAAGAAACATATGTAAAGGAGAAAGAAATTTTAAAAGCCATTGAGGATGGGAGTCTTGATCGAGCCTGGGTTGATAGGCTTTTACAAGAAAAAGGGTGTGAAATTATTGACTGAAAGGGTTAAATATATTGCCGTAGAAGCTTTATATAGATACTGCGTAGACCTTTTTAAAAGTGTGGGAGTTCCCGAAGATGAGGCCTTAATTAACGCTGATAACTTAGTTGATGCTAACTTAAAAGGAATTGATTCTCATGGTGTTAGTAGAATAGCCAATTATTTAAAAAGGATTCATCAAGGTGTGGTAATTCCTAAGTGCAAAATGAAAATTATCACAGAATCTCTATCAACTTCGGCAATAAATGGATGTAATAGCTTAGGAGCTGTTGTATCTTCGAAAGCCATGGAAATAGCAATAAATAAGGCAAGGGAAACTGGTACAGCTTTTGTAACGGTTAACAATTCAAATCATTTTGGGACTGCTGCTTATTTTAGCTCGATGGCTTTAAAATATGACATGATTGGATTTTGTACAACTAATGGTCCCGCCCGTATGGCCCCCTGGGGAGGGAGAGTGCCTTTTTTTGGGACTAATCCATTTTCAGTTTCTATACCTGCGGGAGAAGAACTTCCTATCATTGTGGATATGGCAACAAGTATTGTGGCGAGAGGAAAGATCATACTTGCCGCAAAAAATAATGAAAATATTCCACAAGGATGGGCGATCAACAACATGGGTCAATATACAATAGATTCTAAAGAAGCACTGGAGGGAAGTGTTCTACCCTTTGGAGGTCCTAAAGGTTCGGCTATAGCCTTATTAATAGATATTTTATCGGGAATATTGGCAGGAGCTGGAATTGGCACTCAGATTATTGATATTGAATCTAACTTTAAAGATTCCGCTAATATAGGACATTTGTTTGGGGCAATATCTATAGAAAAGTTCATTTCTATAGATATATTCAAAGCAAATGTTGATAAATTAGTAAGAGAAATAAAGGCAAGTCCTCCAGCCCAAGGCAATTCGGAAATTTTTTTACCAGGGGAAATTGAGTTTCATAAAAGACAGGAGAGGTTGAAAGAAGGTATACCTATTAGTTCAGCTGTTTTAGAGGAATTAAAAATAGAAGGGCTCCTTTGTGGCATTAAAATTCCCTCAGATTGGTAAGGTAGTCCTTTTAAATTGGGGAAAATAATAACGGTAGGAATTTCTAGCGTTATTATAAAGGTAAGACCAATATACCTAAAGATAAATGGAGGATACTGTTTTGGTTGAATTTCAAAAAGTAAAGAATACTAAAGTATATGAAACAGTTATTTCCCAGTTGAAAGAAAAAATCTGTTCGGGGGAATTGGGGCCTGGTAAACTGTTACCACCCGAAAGAACATTAGCTGATATGATGGGCGTTAGTCGTGCTTCCATAAGGGAAGCATTAAAGATTTTAGAATACATGGGGTTAATAAAATGCAAACCTGGTGAAGGAACCTTTATTTCTACGTTAAATTCTGATATTCTGGTTGATAAATTAAATTACGTTTCAACAACTGAGACAGATACATTGCTGTTGGACTTGATTGAATTGCGAGAAATAATAGAGCCAAAAATTATTGAACTTGCCATCAAAAGAGGTACAGCGGAGGAACTGGATGATATCGAAAGAAGTTTGAACTTTACGGGTATTTTAGATGATGAAACTTTTTATATGCTAGATGCAGGATTTCATTTGGCAATTGCCCGAGCTTCTCATAACACTTTTACAATAAGCCTTATGGAAATAATGCTTGACATGATACATGAAACTGAAAAAAGGACAATAAGTCTTTCCCGTAAACGTGAACGTATAGTACAGGAACATAAGGATATTTTAAAATGCATTAAAGATAGAGATAAAGAGAGAGCACTTATAGCAATCCAAAAGCACCTCAATAATATTAGAATGTTTATAGAGAAGAATATACAAAATATCATGCATAATATTTAATAGGTGAAGTAGCATAGTGTAAGACTTACTAATTGTGTATTGAATCTATTCTCGCGAATTTAACGGTCAGACCACTATACCTGTAAACCTGTTAATTAGGGGGTGCACTAGCAATCTAAAAGAAATACTAAAAATATAGAATGGGAGGTAAATTTAATATGATTAAGGTTGGTTTTATAGGGTTGGGGACAATGGGTGAGCCCATGAGTAGGAACTTTCTAAAAGCTGGCTATAACCTTAGCGTATATGACGTAAATCTAAAAGTAGTAGATATTTTAGTTAATGAAGGAGCTAAAGCTTGCAGTTCTCCTAGAGAAGTAGGTGCAAATAGTGATGTTGTTATCACGATGCTACCCAATTCAACAATTGTTGAGAAAGTGATCATAGAAAAAGACAGTGTAATGGAAGGTATTGCTAGTGGGGGTATTATAATAGATATGAGTAGCTCCCAGCCATCCAGCACCCAGAAAATTGCTAATATTCTAAAAGAAAAAGGCATTGAAATGTTAGATGCTCCTGTAAGCGGAGGACCTCCTGGAGCGGCAGCAGGTAAGCTAAGTATAATGGTAGGCGGTAAAAAAGAAATGTACGAAAAATGTTTACCTTTATTGGAGGTACTAGGAAGTAAGATATTCCATGTAGGTGAAGCTGGCGCTGGACATATAGTTAAAGCAGTGAATAACTTATTATTTGGGACAACATTAGTAGCTGCCGTTGAGGCTATTGTTCTCGGGGTTAAAGCAGGTATAGCTCCTGAAAAATTAGTAGAGGTAATAAGTGTGAGCTCCGGTCGGTGCTATGCTGTTGATACTAAATTTCCAAACATAGTATTTCCTCGTCATTTTAAACCGGGCTTTACTACAGATCTATTATACAAAGATTTAGACATAGCCCTTACTTTAGCAAAGGAATTAAAGGTACCCACTGCTGTGAGTAATGTTGCTCAGCAGTTATATATGGTAGGACAACAAAAAGGATTTGGGAGGATGGATAATACTGCTGTAATAAAAATCCTAGAGGAGATAGTAGGAATAGAAGTAAAACCTTATCTAGATAGTAATGAATAATAAAAGTACTCCGCGAAGGGTTGGTGGATATATTGTTTGGTAATCATGGAAAAGTAGTAATGGCTTACCTAAACGAAAATAAAGTAGAAAGTCAAGATTTAGAAAAGAAGTTATATGATGAATATTTTGGCGCATATGGTTTAGCAGTTAAGTTGCTCTATAAACAGATCCCGATAGGTGCAGATCCCCTTGGCCCTGAAAATATCCTCGCTTTTACAACTGGTACATTAGTAGGTACACCTGCTATTACCGGAAACAGGTTTACAGTAAGTGCTAAATCACCACTAACTGGAACTTGGGGGGATGCTAATTGCGGCGGCAAATTTGGACCAGCTCTAAAATTTAGTGGTTATGACGGAGTATTTGTTTACGGCTCTTCAGACAGTCCGACATATATTTACATAGAAGACGAAAAAGTAAAGCTTTTAGATGCCGAGGAATTATGGGGATTAGATACTACAGAAACGGAAGATTATTTGAAAAAAAAGCATGGGACAGATGTAGAAATAGCCTGTATAGGACCATCGGGAGAGAAACTTTCTTTAATTGCTGCGGTAATACATGATAAAGGCCGAGCTGCAGGGCGTTCAGGACTAGGTGCGGTAATGGGTTCTAAAAAACTAAAAGCAATCGTTGTTAAGGGTACTAAGGATGTACCGTTAGCAAATCCTGAAAAGGCTAAAGAATTACGGAAAAAATGGGTAGCAGACTTATTATCTAAGCCTTCGACTAAGAAGTTTACTAAATATGGAACAATTGACCATGTAGCCAGTTCAACATACAGCAATGATGCGCCTGTTAGAAATTGGGCTGGTGTAGGTTTAAGAGATTTTCCAACAGTGGATAAAATTAGTGATGATAATTTATTAAAATTTGAATTTAAAAAATATGCGTGCTGGAAATGTCCTCTAGCATGCGGAGGTTATTACAAGGTTGAAGAAGGACCATTTAAAATTGAAGAAACTCATAAACCAGAGTATGAAACCTGTGGAATGTTCGGGCCCAATCTTTTGAATGATAATCCGGAATCTTTAATATTAATCAATGATATTTGTAATAGAGCTGGGGTCGATACAATATCCACTGGTGCGACGGTAGGTTTTGCTATTGAATGCTATGAAAACGGCTTAATAACCGAAAAAGAAACAGATGGAATTAAATTAGAATGGGGCAATGCAGAGCTTATAGTTAACTTAACCAGGAAGATATGCTTTAAAGAGGGTAATTTTGGTAAAATATTTGGTAACGGTGTACGTGTGGCATCCGAAAAAATTGCAGGTTCAGAAGATTTTGCTGTACATATTAATGGTCAGGAATTACCAGCACATGACCCTAAATTTGGTCCTGGATGGGGAACCTACTATATGGTCGATGCAACACCAGGTAAACATACCCAGGGCTGTCAAAATAGTTACGAAAATGGAAACGGCATAGCCGGTCTTGACCTGCCTAAACTAGAAAAGTATGTTTATACAGGAAAAGGTGAAGTTGGAGCTAGAACTCATAACCTTTTTCACACATTGCACTGTCTTGGTTTATGCAGATTTGCACTGTTTAGAATGAATGTTAATGTCTGGGTAGACTTTCTAAATGCTGTAACTGGTGAGAGTTATACCTTAGAACAGTTGGAATACTTAGGAGCAAGAATTGGTGCTTTAAGACAGATGTTTAATACTAGAGAAGGCTTGCAGGTAACTGAATTCAAAATTCCTGGACGTGCTTATGGATATCCTCCTTTAAATGACGGTCCACTAAAAGATATTACAGTAGATATTAAACTACAGATGAAGGAGTTTTACCAATCTCAAAAATGGGATACTCAGACAGGGAAACCCACCTTGGAAAGATTAAAGGAATTAGATTTAGAAGATTTTATAAATTAACTTAATTTATTACTCCCTCCCATATCAAGTTTTATGGGAGGGAGTAATAAAAACGAATTAGGAGGCACTCATGCTTATTGAAAAAGATTCATGCAGCGGTTGTGGGTTGTGTTTGTGGTATTGCCCCGGAGGAGCAATTTCGTTAAAAGATAAGAAAGCCGAAATTGATAAAGAACTCTGCCTTGAGTGTTATGTTTGTCTAAAGGTTACTGATTGCCCTAAAGGAGCCATAAAAGAAGACCCTATGGCCTATGAATTTCCAAGGTCTGTTCGAACTTATTTCAGCGATCCTATGGCCTATCATAAAGATACTTTAGTACCTGGACGAGGTACGGAGGAAGTTAAGACCAATGATGTAACTAATCGTGTAAAAGATGGCGAAGTTGGAGTTTGTATTGAGATGGGGAGACCATGCTGTGGGTCAAGCTTTACAGATGTCGAAAAAGTAACTATGGCTTTAGCTGGGGCTGGGATAAAGTTTGAACAGGAAAATCCCCTTACATATTTAATGGAGGATAAAGAAAAGGGAACTATTAAGGAAGATGTAAAGAAACAGCGTGTAGTTTCTGCTATTGTTGAGTTTACCATATCACAGTCTGAACTTAAAAGGATAGTAAGTAAAATACAAGAAATTGAAAAGGAATTAGACACAGTATTCTCTCTGGGTATGATTACAACATTGGAAGAAGACGGTTCCATTCCTATCAAGGAAACTCTCGATGAATTAGGCTTAGAATACCGGCCTAATGCTAAGATTAATCTGGGTTTGGGGAGAAGAATCAGTTAAAGAAAGAGGGGGATGATTTATGACACATTCGCTATATCGTCGTGGCTCTGTAGAGTCTTTACAAAATGATTTTGTAATACTGATTACACCGGCTGTAAATATAAATCATAAGAATTCAAAGTCTAAACTAATTGAAATATTAGATTTTATTAAAGAATTAGGACCCGTTAACATTGGCTCTTATGACTGCGGAAATATATTTACCGGAGCTACTATCGAGAAGATTCAGCAAACTCTATCGGAAACTCCCCGAGTGCGCTGTGTCTTTGATAGTTATGAAAAAGTTAAAAGGTTAGTAAAAGAGTTGAAAGAACGGGAGTATGGTTATTCAGTTACAGTAAGCGGTTTAATAGATGATGTCATGATGATGTCTAAAGAATTAGATATTAAGCCTCATTCTGTAAATCTCTCAATAGGTATTCATGGGCGAGTAGAAAAATTACCCGAGGAAGGAAATTTAAATCTAATTACTATGTGCGGTCATGGTATGGTTTCAGCTAGCCTAGTAAAAATGGTTGTTGAAAGAGTTAATAAGGGCGTTTGGGACCTTGATCGTGCTGCTAAAGAAATAGCTAAACCTTGCCACTGCGGTATTTTTAATGTTGAACGTGCTAAAAAACTATTACAACAAAATATAAGTAGATGAAAATTTATTTATGAATAGATAAAAAAGAAAGCAAATTTTAAGTTTGAATTAGCTTGAAAATTAGGCTTTACTATTTAGGGGAGAGAGCGTATGGAAAAATGCTTAAAAATAGTTTTCCCAATAAACACTAGCGAAAAATTGCTTGTTCCAATTGAGGGAAAAATATTATTAATTACGGTATTTAAAAGACTTACCTCCCAAATGACGTTCTTTTTTGACTTTATGAAAAATGGGGGAAACACAGATGAAGGGTCAATACTTATGATTTTTAATGGTGAACATATTTGTTTTAATGATTTAGAATATATATTTGTGAATCCTGGTGATGAACTGTATTTTATACCACCAATTTTGGGAGGATAGGAATGCAATGAAGATATACCAATAGTAGACCAATAATTCAGAAAAATTATAATATTCATCAAAATACAGATTAATTTTTTATTATCACATAAAATATGAAAAGGGTGATTATTTGGAAAATATCGAAAAGAATACTAATATTGTAGTAACTGAGGAAGCGAAGAAAAGGGAGCTATCAGGTTTTTGGAAACCGCTAGTCCGATATATCGCAGCAGCGATGTCCATTTTCCATCTTTATACTGCCGTTTTTGGTATACCGGAAGCTTTAGTTTATAAGCCTATTCACTTGACCTTTGCTCTCGTAATAGGGTTTCTCATTTACCCATCATCTAAAAAAGTAGGTAAAAAGATACATTTTTATGATTTGCTTGGTTTATTAATATCAGTTGGCTCGTTAGTTTACATGCTACTAAACTACGAAAGGATTTCTTGGCGAATGCTTTACACTGACCCTATACTACCAGCGGAATTTTTCTTTGGAATTGCTTCATTGCTTTTAGTGCTAGAGATGACTCGCAGGACTATGGGTTGGCCTTTAGTGCTAGTTGCATTAGCGTTTACAGTCCATACTCTTTTTGGGCAATATTTCCCCGGTATTTTGCACCATACAGGCATTTCTTTTCCTATGTTTATTGAACATATGTATCTAACTACTGAAGGACTATGGGGAATGCCTTTAGGAGTTTCTGCAACTTACGTATTTTTGTTTATACTCTTTGGTTGTTTTCTAGAAGTTACTGGGGTAGGAGACTATTTCATTAAGCTCGCAACTTTATTGACTAGTGGGTCACGAGGAGGGCCAGCAAAAGCCTCTATTCTTGCAAGTGGCTTATTTGGGAGTATATCAGGTAGTGCTGTAGCAAATGTATATGGGACAGGCATTTTTACCATCCCATTAATGAAAAGGATTGGTTTTCAGGGTAATTTTGCTGGAGCTGTTGAAGCAGTTGCAAGTTCGGGTGGTGCTTTAATGCCACCAGTAATGGGTTCTGCTGCATTCTTAATGGCTGATTTCCTTGGAATGCCTTACATCCAAATTGCGAAAGCTGCAATTTTGCCGGCAATTCTGTATTATTTGTGTCTCTGGTTTATTATTGATAAACGCGCGACTTATCTCGGTATTGGCTGTTATGAAGTTCAAGATATTAATAAGCGCGATTTATTAAAACAAACATATCTTTTATTGCCAGTTATTACAATTATGGGACTTTTAATTCTTGGCTACACACCCTTTTACTCAGCTTTTTGGACTATTTGTATCACAATCATTATTAGTTATTTTAATAAGGATACTCGGTTAAATCTGACACGTTTTATCGATGCACTATCTGATGGTGGTTCGAAGGCTGTTTCAATTGCATCCGCAATGGCATGTGCTGCAATTGTAGTTGGCGCTATTAACCTAACCGGATTAGGTCTAAAGATTACCTCAATCGTTCTTCAATTAGCCGGAGGAAACCTACCGGTTGTACTATTCCTTATTATGTTGATCACCCTGATTTTAGGGATGGGACTTCCTACACCTGCTGCATATCTAATAGCAGCAATTTTTGGACCATCCGCTCTAATTAGTTTAGGTGTTACACCACTGTCTGCTCATTTGTTTATATTTTATTATGCGGCGCTTTCAACTATTACACCTCCGGTTGCCATGGCGGCCTATGCAGGAGCTGATGTTGCCAAAGCTGATGCTAATCGGACGGGTTTCACGGCAATGAGGCTAGGGGCTGCTGCATATATAATCCCTTGGTTTTTCATATATTCCCCAGCATTGATACTCGATGGTGATATAGTAAGTATTGTTTTCGCTGCTGTATCAGCTGTTATTGGTATATATGCCTTAGCTTCGGGGATTGAAGGAGTAATTATTACTAAAATTAATTGGCCTTTGAGGTTAATTCTGATTGTATCAGCATTAACCTTAATAAAACCAGGCATTGCAACAGATATCTTCGGTTACCTTGTATTAGGTATTATCTACTTTTATCAACGTATGAAAAAAGTAGATAAAGGTGGTGATGCTGTTTTTAAGAAGGTTAATGCTTAAGCTTTTAAAAAAAAAGGAGGTTTTTTAGAATGAGAAAAGTTATATTAACTGTTTTAATTTTCACTCTTAGTTTAGCTCTAATAGTTGGTTGTTCTCAACAATCAGCACAGAATACTCAGCCCGAACCGGAGCAGAAGACGGAAGAAAAACCAGCTACTTCCAGTAGTTTTAGCGGAATTAAGATGGCTGTTGGTGGTGCAGGTGGTGGTTGGTATATAGCGGGAGCTGCAATGGGTGCCGTTTGGGAGAAAAACCTAGATGGATTTTCAACAACACTAGTTCCTGGTGGTGGGCTAGCTAATCCAACTCGTATAAATAATAATCAAGAAGTAGTAGGTTTTACTTATATTACTAATGCCGTTGGTGCTGACAAGGGTTTGGCACCTTATAAAGAAAAGCATGAAAACATGTACGGCATGATAAATCTTAATATTAGACAGTATTATCACCTTATGGTTCTTCAGGATAAAAAAGCAACTTCATTAGAACAAATTACACAAGAAAAAATTGGTCTAAAAATTTCCCCTGGACCTCGCGGATCCGGGTCTGAAAACACTACTCAGCTAGTGTTAAAAGAATACGGTATTGGTTATGAAGATCTTAAAAATTGGGGTGGATCCTTTGAATTCAGCAGTCCTGGGGATGCGGTTGACAAGATCAGAGATGGTCATCTTGACACATACGGCTGTCAGACCACAGCAGGTGATCCGTCGACAACTGACTTAGCTGTCTCCCGAAAGATGTCATTTATTCCGTTGAGTGACAAAGTCAGTGATGCTCTTGTGACACAATACGGTTATACCAAAGGTGCCATCCCGGCAGGTACATATCAGGGTCAGGATAATGATGTCCCAACAGTGTACGATAGTGTTATTCTTGTAGTTAACAAGGATGCGTCCGAGGATTTAGTTTATAACCTAGTAAAGACTTTAGTAGAAAAAGAAGCTGACCTTAAAAATGTTCATGCAATTTTTAAAGATTTTGATCCAAATGTAGCTTCTCAAATGCCTTTAAAACTGCATCCAGGTGCGGAAAAATACTTTAAAGAAAAGGGGCTTTTATAGAAATAAATTAATAATTAAGATTGTTTGAGAGACGCATGATTCTGTTCTAACGACAGTCATGCGTCCTCCTATTAATTGGATAACCTATGTTAGGAGGATGTCTGGTGTCAGATTTGCTTGAAAAGTTTATTATGGAAAATAAAAACAGAATGTTCGAAGAGTTGAGCTATTTTTGCTCAATTCCAACTACGAGTAGTGAGGGTAGTATTCATTTTAATAAGTGTGAGAACTTTTTGGTGCAATATTTAAATAAGTTAGGCTTTGAGGTGAAGTTTTTACCTACTCCGGGAAAAAAGATGATTTATGCAAAGCTTCAGGGACAGCAAGATCGTTCCCTTTTGTTTTATAACCATTATGATGTTGTTAATCCAGGATTAATATCACAATGGGATACCCCTCCATTTGAGCCTACACTTATCGGAGATAAATTATTTGGTCGTGGAACTTCTGATCATAAAGGAAGTCTCCTTGCACGGATTCATGCTGTAGAAGGACTCCTAAATGTTGAACGAAGATTACAACTAACGACAAAGTTTCTAATTGAAGCAGAGGAAGAAGAAGGTAGTCCTCACCTACGTCAGGTTGTTTTAGACAACAGAAGCTTATTGCAGGCTGAAGCCTGTTTTTATCCAGGTTGGCGGCGTGATGAGCAAGATAGACCGCGTGTTAATGCTGGATCTCGTGGAAGTTTTGTCGTGAGAGTTAGTTGCCGTACAGCAGCTAAAAATCTACATGAAGCCTATGCACCATTAGTTCCTAACCCCTTAACTCGTATAGTGCAAGCAATCAGTACTCTTTTCACTAAAGGGCAAGATGTGGCAATACGAGGTTTTTTTGATGATATATACATAGACAATTTGATGGAGAAAGCTTTAGAAAATATTCCATTTGACCCTTCTTTTTATCAACAAGAATTAGGAGTATCGCAGCTTTTAGGTGAGATGAATAGAGAAGTAGCAGTTCGTCGTAACTTGATACAGCCGACGATTTTGGTTTTTTCTCTTAAAGCTAGTAGTGAACAAAAAGATATTCTCGCAAATGAGGCAGAAGCTTGGCTGCGCTTTCAACTAGTTCCTGACCAAAATCCTGATAAAATTTTTTGGTTGTTTCAAAAGCATTTACACGATAATGGTTTTTCAGACCTAGAAGCTTTTATTGTTGGACCAATTATTAAGCCAAGCCGTACGCCGATCGATAGTTCTATTATAAAAACCGTGTTAAAATCAGGAGAGAAAGTTTATGGCTGTCAACCTATATTGGTACCTGTTTCATCTGGATCAGGCCCCAAAGATATTTTTGTCCAAGAACTTGGTATTCCAACAGTTGCAGATGTTGGGGTGGGTTACAGTAAGTCAAACGACCATGGCCCTAATGAACACATTAGGTTAAATGATTACTGGCTAAATATCCAGCATATTGCAGAAATTATAAGAACATTTTGAGTAATTTAGATTATTTCTGAAGGAAATATATGATTCCACTGAGAAAAGTATATTTTTTAGTAAAATCAGACCATATATTGTGTTCTGGTATTAAAATAAGCACAATATATTGATTGGAAATGGGCCTAAAAAAGGTTTTTTCAGCAGAATCATATATTAATTAATCTAAAATAAAAATTCTAGGTTAAGAGGTGCAGATTATGGTTAATAGGCTATTATTTACCCCGATTAAAATAGGAAGTGTTGAAATCAAAAATAGAGTGGTTATGGCTCCAATGGGCATTCTTGGTTTGGTAAATGCAGATGGCTCATTGGGTCCTCGTGCTCTTGATTATTATATGGAGCGTGCCAAGGGTGGCGTAGGCTTAATAGTTTCCAATGTACATAAAGTGGAAAACAATGTGGAAAAATTAGTTGAAAGTTTTCCAAAGGTTACTCGTTCATCTTTAGCACCTTTAGCTGAGTTGACTGAAAGTGTACATGCATTTGGATGTAAGATTTTTGTTCAATTAACAGCAGGGAGAGGTCGAGTTGGGCATCGGCCGCAGCTTATTAGTCATCCAGTGTCATCTTCTTCTCTACCGAACTATTGGACACCTGAAGAAACGTGTAAGGAATTAACATATGAAGAAGTTGAGGCATTAGTTCGTGCCTTTGGAGATGCAGCGGTTATTTTGGCTCAGGCTGGTATTGATGGAATTGAGCTTCATGGTCATGAAGGTTATTTATTTGACCAGTTTACAACGTCCCTTTGGAATCGGAGAACTGACAAATATGGCGGAGATTTAACGGCAAGACTACGTTTTCCAATCGAAGTTTTAAAAGAAATAAAACAACGGGTAGGTAACCAATTTCCTGTTCAATATAGATATGGTCTTAAGCATTATATCAAGGGCTTTAATGATGCTGCTTTACCGGGAGAAGAATTTACTGAAGCAGGTAGGGATATTCAGGAAGGTTTAGAAATGGCAAAGTTGCTTGAAAAGGCAGGTTTTGACGCTCTTCATGTTGATGCAGGATGTTATGACAGCTGGTATTGGGCGCACCCACCTGGGTATCATAAACATGGTTGCCTTATAGATATGGCTTCTATGGTTAAGCAGGTTGTAAATATACCAGTAATTGCAGTAGGTAGGCTTGAAAAACCTGAAATTGCGGAACAGGTAATTGCCGAGGAAAAAGCGGATATGGTGGCAATTGCACGTGGTCTGCTAGCAGAGCCATATTGGGTACAGAAAGTGGAACGGAACCAAGTGGAACGGATTCGGCCTTGTTTAGGTTGTCACAATGGCTGTATAGGGCGTATGTTCAATGGTCGTCCTCTATCCTGTGCTGTTAACCCAGCCACTGGTCGTGAGAGATCTTATGCTCTTCAGCCAGTTCTTAAACCAAAACGTGTAATGATTGTTGGTGGTGGAATTGCAGGTTTGGAAGCTGCTAGAGTGGCTTCTCTTCGCGGTCATAACGTGACGCTTTATGAGAAAAATAGTTCTCTCGGAGGGCATCTGCTTGAAGCTTCTGTACCGATATTTAAGGAAGATGAAGGTAGGCTTTTGGAATGGTACAAGACAGAATTAGGTGCACTCCAAGTAGAAGTTAATTTAAATAAAGAACTTACAGCAGATTTTATTGCTGAAAAAAATCCTGATGTAGTAATAGCAGCAACAGGTTCAAAACCTATTAACTTGGAACTACCCGGCTTTACAAGGGAAAATGTTGTACAGGCCACTGAAATCCTAATGGGCAAAAAACAAGTGGGGGAAAATGTTGTTGTGATAGGGGGAGGTCTTATAGGCTGTGAAACAGCCTTTTGGCTTGCTCAGCAAGGCAAAAAGGTGACAATTGTAGAAATGCTTGATGATCTAATGAAGCAAGGTCTTATGGTTCCAGAGATGAATAAAAAAATGTTAGTTGATCTACTTAGATATAATCAAGTTCAAATACTTACAAACTCATCGGTTTTATCAGCAGTTGATGAAGGAGTAGTAGTGATTGATCAATCATTTAGGCAGAAGACTATTTATGCAAATACTATAGTAGTTGCAGTAGGTATGAAAGGTGATCAAGAGTTATTTAAAAAGTTAAAGGATAAAAACATATTTAATGCTTATCTTATAGGAGATGCTAATTGTGCTAGGAATATCATGAGTGCCATCTGGGAGGCATATGAGGTAGCTTCCGTTATTTGATTTGCATAACGTAATTACTTTGTTTATCATATTCAGTAAAGATTTTTTCGTCTTCTCTTTCTAAAACATATGTACCAATTATTCTATTTAATTGTTGAATAAAAATTACGCTAATCTTAAAACGTCATTTTGCGTTTGCGTAATGGTGAATTTTTACTGTAGCTATCGACAAGGAAAATAGATTATTGAAAATTAGTGATACTGGCATTGGAATGACAAAAGAGGAGCTTGATGATAATCTTGGGGTTATTGCTAAAAGCGGATCTTTGAGCTTTAAACAAGAAAATGAAGTTAAAGATGGGCATGACATAATTGGGCAGTTTGGTGTAGGGTTCTATTCTTCATTTATGGTAGCGGATAATGTTACTGTTATCAGCAAAGCTTTTGGAAGTGATGAAGCTTACAAGTGGGAATCTAAAGGTGCCGAGGGTTATAGCATTGAGCCCTGGGAGAAGGAAGCTGTGGGTACAGATATTATCCTTAAAATCAAAGAAAATACCGAGGATGAAGATTTCGACAAGTACTTAGAGGAATACACACTGAAATCCATTATAAAAAAATACTCTGATTTTATTAGATTCCCCATAAAAATGGACATAACCTCAAGCAGGCTAAAAGAGGGCAGTGAAATAGAAGGCAGTGAAAAAGAATACGAGGAATATACAGAAGAGCAGACCATAAACAGCATGGTTCCTATATGGAGAAAGAATAAAAATGAGCTTAAGCTGGAAGATTATGAAAACTTTTATTCTGAAAAGCATTATGGTTTTGATAAACCAATAAAACATATTCATGTCAGTGTTGATGGTGCTGTAAGCTATAACGCAATCCTCTTTATCCCAGAGAAAATGCCCTTTGATTTCTACACAAAGGAATATGAAAAAGGCCTAGAGCTTTATTCAAGCGGTGTTTTGATCATGAATAAGTGTCCCGATTTATTGCCTGACTATTTTAGCTTTGTAAAAGGGATGGTAGATTCAGAGGATTTATCCCTTAATATCTCTAGAGAGATGTTGCAGCATACTAGGCAGCTAAAGCTGATTGCTAAAAACCTCAAAACTAAGATAAAAAATGAATTGGAAA
>LADT01000038.1 GCA_000961765.1 Clostridiaceae bacterium BRH_c20a
ACTACGTAAGATCCTTCGCTATCGCTCAGGATGACAAGCTTGGTTATTTGCCATATTGCTTAACTTTTTCAGTGCCCTCCTATTTCGGGTGCGTTCCTTTTCCTGTTATAAAATCTATTCTTAACACCTATAATATTACAGTAGGTATTATGGGGAGTGGTTAAGGTTGAGATTTTTCAGAGTAACAAGGATAATTTTGCTGATAGTATTGATCTTAATGCTATCTGAAAGTCCTTTTCAATCCCAGGCAGCGGAGACTTATACAAAGAAGGATAACTCAAAGTCAGCTATACTAATCATTTTAGACCGGATTAACATCGAGGATATATATGGTGGAGAATATCCTAATATAAAAAAACTTGCCGAAATAGGTACTAAAGGCTTGATGAATATTAGAACTGCAGTTAGATATAATCCCGCAAACGGTTATCTTACTATAGGAGCAGGTACTAGAGCAGTTGTTCCAAGTGATGGCGGTAAGGCTTATAGCTTTTCGGAAGTTGTAGAGGGAGAAAAAGCAGGTATAATATATGAAAACATTACGGGGGTAAAGCCATTAAACGGCAGTGTGTTGGTATTGGATATTCCTAGCATAATTGCCGAAAATAAAAAACAGGACTATGAAATTATACCGGGACTTTTGGGAGACACCCTTAAAAAAAATGATATTAATGTGACCCTCCTAGGTGATGCTGATACCTCAAAGGAAAAGGGACGATTAGCTGCCCTAGTTGGTATGGATTCTTTAGGCATGGTAAAAAGAGGTGAGATTGGTCAGTCGTTTACTATTAGAGATATAGAAAGCTCCTATTTGGTGAAAACTGATTATCATAAACTTTTAGAAGCATTTGGAGAATACAAGGGGTCAAGCCAAGATGGCTTATTGATAATTCAACTAGGAGATACGACCAGAGCAGATAACTACCAAAGTTTTGTATTAGAAGGTCGGAAGGAGTTATTAAGAAGAAAGGCCATAGCAGAAGCTGATAATTTTATTGGTATGGTATTAAAAGAAATTGATTTACAAAAGGATTTATTACTGGTAGTGACCCCTTACCCCTCTCAAGCCGGATATAATGAAAAGAATTTGCTTACTCCCTTTTTTATGGCGGGACCCCATCTAAACACTGGTTTGGCTTTTTCAGCCACAACTCGCAGGGAAGGAATCATAGCTAATATTGATGTAGCTCCAACCATTCTGACTTTTTTTGGAGTGAAGGTCCCTGAGTTGATGATAGGTTATCCAATAGTAAGCAAAGCTTCTTTCGAAGGCATACAAAAACTTTATGAGATGAACCAACAGATCCAGAGTACCTTTGTTCAAAGGGCATATATTATTAAACCCTTTGTTGGCCTTCAAATTATTGTGTCCCTAAGCTTTTTACTGGTATTTTTTTTCAAAAAGCGGTGGCTTAATGTAATCAGACCATTTATTCTTGCTAGTTTGGCAGTACCATTTATTTTATTAATACTTTCTTTATTTTCCTCTAACAGCCTGTTAGCTAACTATTTTTGGCTAATTCTTTTTATGATTTTTTTTACAATCCTTATTACTTTTGTTTTTAGAGATACGTTAAGTGCAATAGCTTTTATTTCTTTAATTACCGCCTTTTCAATATTACTTGACTTATTTCAAGGTGCACCTTTAATGAAAGTATCTTCCTTAAGCTATGACCCTATCGGTGGTTCCCGTTATTATGGTTTAGGGAATGAATACATGGGGGTTCTAATAAGTACGTTAACAATAGGCTTGATGGCTATCCTGGATAAATACAAAGCCGGAAAAAGGGAGTACCTAGTAATTACCTTAATTTTTTCGGCAGCATTTTATTTAATATTATCTCCGGACTATGGTAGTAATGTAGGTGGAACCATAAGTGCATTTGGTGCTTTTACAGTAACCCTTTTACTAGCCCTAGGTGTTAAAGTCAGATGGTGGCATCTCTTGTTTATAGTCTTAGGGATATTTTTAGCTTTACTAGTTCTATTTTTTTTCATAAGCCCTAAGACTTCGCCTAGCCATATTAGCAAAACTGTAGAGCTCATACAGACTAGAGGCTGGCAATCCTTAGCATTAATTTTTGGCAGGAAATTAGCCATGAATTATAAACTGCTAAAATATACTGTCTGGACTAGGGCATTATTAACATCCATAGTCGTATTAGTAGCTCTCTTATATAAACCGCCCTATCTAATAAAGATCATATTTAAAAAATACAGATTTCTTTATAGTGGTTTTATAGGTACCGGTGTCGGGTGCCTTTTAGCATTGTTTTTTAATGATTCCGGTATTGTAGCAGCGGCAACTATGATGATTTTTATAGCTCTACCAGTACTGCTTCTGGTAATAGATGAAAGCAACTAGGAATTTTATATATTATTGCAGGAAAGAAGAGGTAAAATGTAGTAATTAATGCTCATGGGCTATACAGTATGTCTGTGCTACAGTGCTACAGTTCTACAGTTCTACAGAAAAACCGACCATGGACCAGACGATAGACGATAGACGATAGACGATAGTCGATAGTCCATAGTCAATAGTCCATAGCCCATAGCCCAAGTCAATAGTCTTATTACCAGCCACCAGCCATTAAAACAAAGGGGGATATTTATGCAAAAAGCAGTTGTTAAAGAAATTTATAGAGAAACAGAGAAGTTTATTCAGAAAAGGATAAAAGTATCCGGTTGGGTACGAACCATTAGGTCCTCTAAAGCTTTCGGCTTTATTGAATTAAATGATGGGACATTTTTTAAAAATTTACAGATTGTCTTTGAAGAAGACCTGACTAACTTTTTAGAAATAACGAAGATTAACATAAGCTCGGCTATTACTGTAGAAGGTATTCTAGTGGAGTCGCCGGGAGCAAACCAGGCTTTTGAATTAAAGGCAGAGAGAATAGAGGTTGTGGGGCCGTGTGATGCTGATTACCCACTACAAAAGAAAAGGCACTCCTTGGAATACTTGCGGACGATAGCCCATTTAAGACCTCGGACAAATACATTTGCCGCAGTATTTAGAGTGCGCTCCTTAGTTGCTTATGCAATCCATAAGTTTTTTCAGGAAAAAGGATTTGTGTACGTCCATACACCAATAATTACCGGTAGTGATGCTGAAGGTGCAGGAGAAATGTTTAGGGTAACTACTTTTGATATTGATAAGCCTCCCCACAATGAGCAAGGCGCCATTGACTTTACCAGGGACTTTTTTGGTAAAGAGACAAACCTTACAGTGAGCGGTCAGCTTAATGTAGAAACTTATTGCATGGCTTTTAAAAATGTCTACACTTTTGGACCTACCTTCCGAGCGGAAAATTCCAATACTGCCCGTCATGCTGCGGAGTTTTGGATGATTGAGCCTGAGATTGCTTTTGCTGATTTGAGAGATAATATGGATCTAGCCGAAGAAATGATTAAATACATAATAAAATTCGCCTTAGAAAATGCTCCAGAGGAAATGGAATTTTTCAACAAGTTTATTGATAAAGAGTTGTTCACTAAATTAGAAAATGTAGTAAACTCTAACTTTGAACATGTGTCATATACAAAGGCTATAGAAATTCTCGAAAATGCTCAAGAGAGCTTTGAGTATCCAGTGAGGTGGGGTAATGACCTGCAAACAGAGCATGAAAGATATCTTACAGAAAAATATTTTAAAAAGCCTGTTTTTGTTTCTGATTATCCCAAGGAGATCAAGGCCTTTTATATGAGGATGAATGATGACAATAAGACAGTAGCTGCCATGGATTTATTGGTCCCCGGAGTTGGTGAAATAATTGGCGGCAGTCAGCGGGAAGAAAGGTATGATCTATTAGAAAAAAGGATAAATGAGATGGGGCTCCATAAAGAGGATTATTGGTGGTATATGGAATTAAGAAAATATGGTGGTACTAAACATGCAGGCTATGGCCTAGGATTTGAAAGGGCTATTATGTATTTGACAGGCATGTCTAACATTAGAGATGTGATAGCTTTTCCACGTACAACAAAAAATGCTGATTTTTAATACAGATAATTTCAGTTATTTAGGGGGTCTTTTTATGTATATTAAAGAAATTTCATTAGCTCAATTAGCGGCTTCTTTAAAAAGCGGGCATAAGAATATATTTGACTATATTAATGAAACCTGTGACTTAATAGATGATGTAGAACCTTATTTAAATGCTCTATTACCTGAGCCTGAACGTCGTAAGCGCTTGTTGAAAGAGGCCCAAGACTTAGAAAATAAATTCCCTAATCCTGATAAAAGACCGGCTTTATATGGAGTTTTAACAGGTATTAAGGATATCTTTAGTGTAGAAGGGTTTGCTACCCAAGCGGGTTCGAAGCTTCCCGGAGAGCTTTTTTCAGCTCCAGAAGCTCAGAGCGTGAAGTTAATAAAACAGGCGGGGGCGCTCATTTTGGGTAAGACTGTAACAACTGAGTTTGCATACTTCCATCCAGGTCCTACCCGTAACCCCCACAACCTAGAGCACACACCCGGAGGATCAAGCAGCGGCTCCGCTGCAGCTGTTGCCGCAGGTTTTTGTCCTTTAGCTTTTGGTACCCAGACTATTGGTTCGGTAATTCGTCCTGCTGCATATTGTGGCATTATCGGCTTTAAGCCAAGCTATAACCGTATTCCTGCAGAAGGCCTAGTGTATTTTTCCATGACCTCTGATCATGTGGGTCTCTTTACCCAGGATATAGAAGGTATGAATCTGGCGGCTTCTGTTTTATGTACCGATTGGCAGACAATTATTACTGCAAAGGAGAGATTGCCAGTTGTGGGTGTTCCTGAGGGTCCATATCTTGAACAGGCAACTCCCGAAGCTTTAGCTGCCTTTGAACAGCAGATTAAATTTTTAGAAACTAAAGGTTATGAGATAAAGCGGGTAGGGGTTTTGGAAAATATAGGTGATATAAACGACAGACACAGAAGTTTAGGAGCGGCGGAAATGGCTCAAGTCCATAGGTTATGGTATCAAAAATACAAAACTCTCTATAGTGGCCATTCGGCTCAAGTCTATGAAAAGGGTGAAAAAGTTACGGATCAAGAACTAGCCCAACTCCAAACTAAAGGTTTAGAGCTACGAGAGAGCCTTGCTAATAGTATGGCTCAAGCAGGAATAGACCTATGGATAAGCCCAGCAGCAACTGATTGGGCACCACGGGGTCTTGATTCAACAGGTAATCCCATAATGAATCTGCCCTGGACCCATGCCGGTATGCCTGCTATTAGCCTGCCGGCAGGAAAGGCTGACAATGGACTTCCTTTAGGAATACAAGTTAGTGCTCTTTTCGGAGATGACGAAAGATTATTATCCTGGTCTGATAACATTGTTAAAGTTTTACAGAATATAAGATGAATATTTCAATAAAATTGGAAATGTTTTCTCGAAAAAGATAGGATATTATAAATAAATAGCGAATAAGGATATAAATATTTCTATTATTCAAAGTTTTTAAAGTGGATAGGGGGATTTTGTTTGAACCGAAGAAATAAGATATTATTATTTCAGACTGTTTTAATAATAATCCTCCTTGCCGTCTTTTTTTTCGGTATTATCATCTATAATCTAAATTATTTAAACCTAATACTGTTAATCTTTATGAACGTTATTATTGGATTAGGAATTTTCAAATATAATCGAAGGAGTCAGGAAGTTTTACGAAGTGAAATTTCTCTGCAAGAAAAGGAAAAATATCTTAAAGAGCTGGAAACTTTAAACGGTGAGCTTAAATCACAAAAAGATGCTTATGCCTCCTTGTGGGAGGAGACAGCTGTACTAAATACAGAGTTATATGAAAAAAACAAGAATATTAGTGAGCAGAAACAATCTATTGAGGCTCTTTGGGAGGAATCAAATGCTCTTAATGAAGAGTTAATCCAAAAAAATAGCGAGCTCAGTACTTTAAATAATAAGATACAACTGGAAAAAGAAAAGTTAATTATGATTAACGGCATCGGGGAACATATGATTTCATCATCTGATCTTGATGTTGCTTTAGTGAATATCGTAAATGTAACAAGAAAGATATTAGATTTTCAGACAGTTCGCATCTTAAAATACAATCCTTCGGATAAAAGCTTGGAATTATTAACTTCCATTGGCTATCAACGGGATGTAAGTAATAAATTAAAAATTCCACTTCAAAAAGGTATATCTGGTTATGCAGCTCAAAATAGAGAAATTGTGTTAGTGAATGATGTAGCTAAAGATGAAAGATATATTTGTGAGCTAAATGCAACAAAAGCGGAATTAGCTATTCCTCTTTTAGTAAAGGATGAGCTATTGGGAGTGCTTGATTTACAGAATAACCAGCCCTTTATCTATAAAAGTGAAGCAGACCAGCTTTTATTAAAAGTATTAGGCAGTAATATTGCAATGGTCTTAAAAAATCACCAATTAAGTGAACAAGCCCGACAGTATTTCTTAGATATAGTTGAAGCACTGATAGCAGCAATCGAAGTTAAGGATAGCTATACCTCCGGTCATTGTGAAAGGGTAAAAGAAATAGCCTTAGAGATAGGAAAATTGATGGAATTAGATAAACAGGATTTGGAGATCTTAGAGTTAGCAGCACTACTACATGATATAGGCAAGATAGGTCTGCCTGAAGGTATTTTAAATAAAAAAGGAAAATTAACAAAAGAAGAATATGAATTAGTAAAAAAACATCCTCTAATTGGTTATGCTATGCTAGATGGTATTTCTTCCTTGCAACGTATAAATAAAATAATACTTCAGCACCATGAGAGAGTAGATGGACAGGGTTACCCAAATAAATTAAATGGCAATGATATTGATATTTTAGCAAGAATTTTGGCGGTGGCAGATGCGATTGATGCCATGACCTCTGTCCGTCCTTATCGCGCCATCCAAAGCAAAGGGTATGTTTTGGAGCAGCTAGAAATGTGTAGCGGGACCCAATTTGATCAAAAAATTGCTGCCATAGCAAAAATTATTGTGCTCAAGAGTATTCATGAGGATAAATGTAAGATAAATAATAGTGATGTAAGTTGAGGTTAATGTTGATGTAATTAGGGGCTTTCTCTGGAGAGTCCTTTTCTCTTACAAAGTATCAATATCTAAGGGAGATTTAAGGATGGAACAATTATATCTAGTAGCTGTACCAAAAACTTCGCTAATAGATTTAGCCCAAAGACTAAGAAATCAAATAAATGAAGCCTTTCAGATTTATGGAGATTTTCAACCGGCTTTTCACGTCACTGTGGAGGTAGTTAAAATTCAGGATAACATTGATTTAGATAAGGCTAAAGAAATAATAAGGCGAATCTCAAAGCAATTCAGCCCTTTTTCATTGGAAGTAACAGGTTTTGTCTTCTTCCCACCCCCTTATAAGGCAATTACCCTGGCAATTAATAAAAATAATGAGATTGAGATACTATCAGGATTAATATATGAAGCCTTGCGGGAACAAGGAATGATCGGGCGAGAAGATTTTCACAGTTGGAAATTTCACATCACTGTAGCCAGCCCCTTTGGTGCCAAAAGAGAATGGAGTGCTGAAGAATTTAATGCCGCATATATGCTTGTTAAAGACGCGAAAATAAGTGGACAGTGCATTATCGATACATTGGAATTATGGAGACCTATTGTTACACCCACTGAGATGATAGCAGACATATTTTCATTAAAGGGATAATTTTAAGAACGTAAATTTAAAAAAAACTTTAATAATATATAAATTTGTAATAATGCCTTGATTAAAGGAATATTGTGACGATAAAAAGAATATTAATTTGTAAAGTGGTAGTTAGAGGTGATTTATGTGCTAAATAGAAAACCTTTGTTACTTATTATTATCTTTTTATTTATAATTTTGACCTATTTTATAACTTATGAAGATGCATATAAAGAAAGAGAGAGGATTATCGAAGGTAATCTTGGTATAACCTCTAATATTTCCAGTGATATTGATCAATTTATTAATACCTACTTTTTATCAATGGAAATTCTAGGGGGAATTGACGACCCTCCTTATGTTTTAAAATTCTTTGAAAGATATAAAAATGTAAGCTCATTTTTGGTTTTGGACCCTAGCGGGAAAATAGTGAATGAATTTCATAAGGAACTCAATAAGAAAGAACAAGATAATCTATTCCATCGTTATCTTCTTCCTTATTTACAATATCCGTTAAGTGGTGAAAGATATGTTTCCAACTTAATTCAAAGCTCCGATATCAATGAAGAATTAATCGCCTTGGCTTCACCTTTATATGATGCAGGAGGCAAGATTTCGGGGGCAGTATTTCTTACAATCAAAATAGATGTCTTTATCCCTCTCTTAAAAGACTATAAGATTGGAAAAAATGGTTATGTTTTTATTCGGGATGGCGCTGGAAATACCATTTACCATCCACAATATGAATTGGTTAAGGCATTAAACTATAAATTTTTTGATATTCCCCTAATTCCTAGGTCTGATCATAAAATCCAGAAATCTTCATTTGATAATGAAATA
The DNA here is from genome assembly GCA_000961765.1 of Clostridiaceae bacterium BRH_c20a. Taxonomy (GTDB): domain Bacteria; phylum Bacillota; class Peptococcia; order Peptococcales; family BICA1-8; genus BICA1-8. Next base: position 8,467 of record LADT01000038.1, read on the forward strand.
AAATATGTAACGTACCGACCGATACAAAATGCGGATTGGATGGTATTTATTATGCAGCCTATTGATGAGTACCAGAGTCCTATTTATCTTATTTGGATAAAAAACGGTACATTATTGTTATTGCTGTTTTTATTCGTATATATACTTTATCATCTCGGAAAAAAAGAAAAAAGGCTCCTGCAAACCCAACTTAATAATGAGCGACTTGAAGTGGTAGCTGAAATGGCTGCCGGTATTGCCCACGAAATAAAAAATCCATTGGTGCCCATTAAAGGCTTTATCCAATTAGAAAAATTGAAAGCTTCTTCATCATTAGGTCAGGAAACAATTAGGCTTCTGTTAGGTGAGATTGATCGTATTGAAAGCATAATAAATGATTTTATGACATTAGCCAGAAACAATCAAACTCAGTATGGTCAGGTTAAACTCTTGGAGACGTTAAAAGATGTGCTTTCCTTAATGCAGGTTGAAGCAGATAATAAGGGTATCCAGCTAACATCAAATGTCAGTACTATCGCTGAGAAGTTAGTTGTTTACGGGGACGGCAATCATTTGACCCAGCTGTTTTTAAATATCATAAAAAATGCCATGGAGGCCTCAAAGAGTCAGGAGGTTGTCGATGTGCAAGTGAAAATAGAATCTAAAGATATACGGATTACTATCAAAGACACTGGCCAGGGTATACCCATAGAAAATCTTAGAAAAATCGGTACTCCTTTTTATTCTACCAAAGAGCAGGGAACAGGCATGGGCTTAGCTATTTCCCAGAGGATTGTTAAAAACCATAAAGGTAGAATGGAGATTACTTCCCAGGAGAGCAAGGGAACTACCGTAGATATTTATTTGCCTACTATCTAAAATACCTGCTCTCGCAGGTATTTTAAGGCTAAGGTTTCGCTACATTTCATTCCGCTAGGTTAAGGTTAAGATTTAATTTTTCCTTAGCCTCAACCTAAGCCTTAGCCTTAATTGTTGCCCACTATTAGACTAAAAAAAACGCCCGAGGGCGTTTTTTTAAATTATCTTTGGAAACAGTCGCGGCAATAAACAGGTTTTGTCCCATTAGGCTTAAAGGGAACCTGAGTTTGTACACCGCAGCTTGAACATGTTGCAGAAAACATTTGTCTTTGACCGCTGTTGGAATTACTAGTTGTACGTTGTTTGCGAACTTTCCGGCATGAAGGACATCTTTGTGGTTCGTTCTGAAATCCTTTTTCTGCATAGAATTCCTGTTCACTAGCGGAAAAAACAAAATCGCTATCACAGTCTTTGCAGGTAAGGGTTTTGTCTTGAAGTGCCATTTTATTAACCTCCTTTTTGGTGGATTACCGAATACTGTTATCTGGATACCTAATAAACCACCTGAAGGAGATTTAAGCATAGTCCTAAAATAACAGTCGGTCTTACATCTTATAGTATAAAGGTAAAAATTGATATTGGCAAGGATTAGATGTATTTATTTTGGGATAATCTTCTACGGTATAACTAAGGCTTCGCTTCTCTAGGTTAAGGTTAAGAAAAAAATAATTCGAGGTTTAGGATGTAAAAATTTGAAAAATATAATGGTTAGGATATACTAAGGGAGGAAGTATTTACACTATCACTAGAAGGAGGAATTTACAATGGCCAAAGATGAATCTTTTGATGTAGTTTCTGAAGTAAATATGCAGGAGGTTGATAATGCTGTAAATCAAACAAATAAAGAAATTAAGCAGCGTTTTGATTTCAAAAATAGTAAATCAGAGGTTAGTTTAGAAGAAGATAAAAAAGAAATAAAGATTATTGCTGATGATGACTTTAAACTAAGGAATGTCATTGATATTTTACAATCTAAACTTATAAGAAGGCAAGTTTCCATCAAAAACCTGGAATATGGAAAAGTGGAGGAGGCTAGCGGTGGGACGGTTCGCCAGATAATAAAGGTACAACAGGGAATAGAAACAGAATTAGCAAAGAAAATTGTTAAAGATATTAAAAACCTAAAAATTAAAGTACAGACCCAAATAATGAATGATCAGATTAGAGTATCAGGAAAAGCTCGAGATGACTTACAGGCTGTTATTAAATTTTTAAGAGAACAGGAATATAACATCGAACTGCAGTTTATTAATTACCGTTAATTTTGGAGGTAGAATGTTGGTTAGTTTATTAGTATTTATGGGCTGGTTACTCCTGCTTGGAATAGTTATTTTATTGATTCTAATGGTGAAAACTTTACAGGTTGAAGGGGAAACCAATAAAATACAAAGGCTTCTTTTCCCTCTGGTTCCATTATTGATAGTAAGTACAGCTATCTTAACTTTTGATTTTCCTTTTAAGGCTTATTTCCTTGTTTTTGGTGAATTGCTAGTATTAATAATATTCCTACTATTAATACTTCCTAATGGTGAAGTTATTACTCAGGATAACCCTTCTAGTTCAGGACAATTGGACGAGAGGGATATCATGTTTGCTAGGGCAAACTACCAGCAGGGAAATGAAAACTATCGAGATTATTACAGCCGAAACCCTCAACGAAAAGAAATTGATGATAATATTCGTAGCATGCCTAATCTTTGCAGTCCAGGAACCTTTACTTACAATCCTTTGGATGCAGCTGTTGCAGATGCTGCTTTTGTTTTTTTGGGTGATATACGCCATCTGGCTGAAGGAGAAATAAATTCCCAAAAGCTAGAGGTAGAATCTGAAAAAATAAGCTTAAGATTAAAAGGCTTGGCTCAATACTATGGAGCGAAATTAGTGGGTATTACTGAAATAAAGCCTTATCACTATTACTCACACAGAGGGCGGCATCCTGAGGTTTATGGAGAAAAAATAGATAAACATGACAGGTATGCTATTGTTTTTGCAGTGGAGATGGATTATGAAATTATGAAGGGTGCTCCCCAAATCCAAGTAGTAGCTGAGTCATCACGGCAGTATATTGAAGGGGCAAAAATTGGGATGATGTTAGCTTATTATATTCGGCAATTAGGATATCATGCCCGTAACCACATGGATGGCAACTATCTGGTAGTTGCTCCTTTATTGGCGCAAGATGCGGGATTAGGAGAAATAGGCCGCATGGGAATCTTGGTTACTGAAGAATTTGGGCCTCGGGTACGACTAGGTGTTGTTACTACTGATTTGCCCGTGATACCGGACAAACCAGTTGATTTTGGCGTGCAAAATTTCTGTATTATATGTAAAAAGTGTGCCCAGACCTGTCCTTCTCAGGCTATACCCCACGGTGATAAGGAAAAAGTTGGCGAGATAAAAAGATGGAAAATCAATCAAGAAAGCTGCTATACCTTCTGGCGGAAAGCGGGAACAGATTGTGGTGTTTGCATGAGCACCTGTCCCTACAGTAAGCCAAATACAATTTTACATAAATTTGTTCGCTTTAGTATCCGAAGATCCCAATTTGCTAGAAAAATGTTTCTGCTTTTAGATGATTATATATATGGCAAAAGACCGTTGTCACTTAAGAAACCCAAATGGATGGAGTTGTAATAAATTACCAAGCGATAGGCATTATCAATTATAGGTTTTTTTAGTTTTCATTTATTCTTAACCTAGCGAACAAAGTGAAGCGAAACCTTAATCTAACGAAGTGAAATCTAAATAAGGACCGAAAGGTTCTTATTTTACTGAGAATGCTTTTCAATTGCGTCTGATAATTAAAAAAATTTAAAAAATAAGTATTGAAATAAGTAGAATGGTGTCGTAAAATGACATTACTGGTTAGTCCTCATCAATGAGGAGGATAAGGTGCACCTTGTATAATCAGCGTAGTAAAAATTATCTTAATTTATTGGGAGGGCTTATATTGGATACTCAAGTAACATTAAATTCACTGCATTACATCTATTTTGCAATTGTTATTCTAATTATTGGTGTAATGGTAGCTCGAAGAGACACTGTTTTACCTTGTATTATCGGTCTTTTCGTAATTGGCTTAACTGCAACAAGTAGTATTGTCGGTGCCGTTCAAGTAATGTTTAATGCCTTAATGGCCGCCGGTGGGGAGTTTTTAGGACTTATAGTTGTTATTTCACTAGTTGTTGCCATGAGTAAGGCTATGGCTGATACAGGGACAGATTATTTAGTAATGCGCCCTGCAGCCAAAATAATGGTAAACAGAAATATTGCCTTTTTCTCAATGGGTATTGCTATGATGGTTGTTTCTTGGTTCGTTTGGCCTTCTCCTGCTGTTGCCTTAATTGGTGCTTTACTGTTACCGGTTGCGGTAAGAGCCGGACTGCCGGTAATTGGTGCCGCTATTGCTATGAATATTTTTGGACATGGTATAGGCTTATCTAGTGACTGGATTATTCAGGGGGCTCCTGGTATCACAGCTAGTGCGGCTGGATTACCTGATGCTACTGCTGTAACTTATCCTGGTGCACCTTTATATATCGTAATGGCTGTTGTTACTGTAGCTGTTGCTTTTATAATGCTGCAAAGGGATTTAAAGAAGAATGCTGCCAGCTATAATAAAGAATTAGCCTCGGCTACCAAAGACATGGAAAATAAAGACCGTAAGTTTAGTACTGTCTCCTATATTTTTGCTATCCTTATTCCTCTAGTATTTGTTGCTGATGTTGTAGCTATGTTAATGCTGGATTTAAAAGGTGGAGATGCAACTGCCTTAATTGGTGGAACAGCTTTAGCTATTACTGCCGCTTTAGCAATGGCAGAGTTTAAAGGAGATTCCTTAGAGAAAGTCACCGATTATGTTAGAGACGGATTCCTCTTTGGTATTAAAATTTTTGCTCCTGTTATAGTCATTGGTGCTTTTTTCTTCTTAGGTAGTGAAGGTACTGCTAAGGCTATTCTAGGACCAGAAGCAACTGGTTTGCTAAGTGATTTAGGAAACTATCTTGCACAAAATGCACCGTTGAGTAAAGCTCCTGTTGCTTTTATCACTTTAATAATCGGTGCGATTACAGGCTTAGACGGTTCCGGTTTCTCAGGTTTACCCCTTGTAGGTTCTTTGGCTCAAACCTTCGGTACTGCTGTTGATGGTAATGTAGGTGTGATTGCTGCCCTAGGTCAAATCAGCTCAGTTTGGGTTGGTGGAGGAACAATAATTCCCTGGGGTCTTATACCAGTTGCTGCGATTTGTGGAGTAGAACCAATGGAATTAGCTCGTAGAAACTTTATCCCTGTAGTTATTGGCTTTTTTGTTACTACCATTGTTGCTATCTTTTTAATATAATAATATTATAATTCTTTAATTATAGAGGTGTAGTTACTTGCTGACTCGTCGGGATAGAAAAAAATACCATGTCTTGGAAATAATCGAAAACAGTACAATACCTGTAGGTGCTAGTCATGTAAGTAGTGAATTGTCTAAGCTTGGTATACATGTAAGTGAGGCTACAGCTGGTCGCTTTTTGGTAGAGTTTGATAAAGATGGCTTGACTCAAAAAGATGGCTATAAAGGGCGTATTTTAACCAAATTAGGTGAAAATGAGTTAAAACAGATGCAGATGCAGCATGATCGGATGGAATATGGTGAGCAGTTCTTTAATATTCTAGATGGCAAGACGGAAAAGGGATTAGTAGATGTTTTAGTCGCCAGACGAGCAATAGAAAGAGAATTGGCTCGTTTGGCTGCCCTAAACTTGACTGACGAGATTGAACAGGAAATGAAAGAAATTATCAAAAGGCAGCAAATGGAGGCAGAAAGATATAATACAAACCAGCATGATGCTGTGTTTCACGCCTTAATTGCTAGATCGGCGGATAATAAGGTTTTGGAAGCTATGTTAAATATTATAAGACAGGATGTCCAGCTTGTTCCTGCTTTAGAGTATATACGCAAGCAGGTCAATAGTTTTATCGTTGTTGATCATATCAAAATTATGGAAGCTATTATCAAAAGAGATCCTGATGCTGCTGAAGCGGAAATGATTAATCATATCGAAAATTTGATTAGAGATGTTAAAAAGTTTTGGACAAGCAAAGGATAATAACTATATTCCTGCCATAAGGCAGGAATTTTTTTTTAACTATAGAAATAAATAAATGACTTTGTATGAATACTATTTTATGTATAATTAATTTGTATTTTTAATGTAGGAGGTGGACAAGCATGTTTAAAAATAAAATGCTTATATTTATTTTAATTATTTGCCTTTTTATTACGTTAAGTTTAGGTTGTTCAAGGGGTGAAAAGGGTAAGGTGGATGAAAAACCACCAGAAACCAAACCACCGGAGGAACCGGCAAAGAAAGAACTGACCATACAGGACGTTTATCCCCTAAATCAAGGAGACTACTTGAAGTTTGCTGGTTCCGGCAATGAATACGCGGCATTTGAGCAAAAGGTGTTATTCCGAGAAGGAGATAGAATTCAGCTGCAATCGGCAACAGGTGGCACAGTGATGGCATTTATTTATGAAATTAAGGATGGACAATTGATGGTTGTCTATAGTCAGGAAGAATTTTATGAAGAAGAAAACATTTTAAATAGGGAAAATGAAATGTCAGAAGTAATTTTGAAAGAACCAATTGAAGCAGGAAATACCTGGGAGTCAGGTGAAAAGCAATATACAATTGAGGCAATAGATGCTGTGATAACTACTCCCGCTGGAGAATTTAAGGATTGCATTCAGATTTCAGTTGCTACGGATGAATACAATTATAGAAGCAATGTGTTTTATAAACCTGGTTTAGGTTTAATTAAGCAGGAATATATTTCAGATGATTACCAGGTTGTAGCTGAGCTTGAGCAATACAATGTAAAAACTTTCCGGTAGGTTTTCTACTGGATTGTTTTCTTTTCAACTAGAAAGATAAATATGATTATTTAGTTTTTAATTTTATAAAAAGGGGTAAAGATAACTAAACAGAGTGAGGTGGAATCATGAACGAAGTAATCATTACACTAGAAAACGGGGAAACTGTTCGGGTAGAAGAAGGTACTACTTTAAAGGAACTTGTTAAGAAAATCAATATAAGTACTGAATCACCTATTGTAGCAGCACAAGTAAATAATGAATTAAAGGAGCTTAGTGAGGCTCTTATTAAGTCTTCGCAAGTAAAGTTCTTTGATTTATCAACGGAAATTGGAATGGGTATTTATGTAAGAAGTCTATCATTTGTATTTATTAGAGCTGCCAGGGAAATAATTCCTGAGTGCTGCTCCGTTAGCGTTGAACATTCCTTAGCCAAAGGCTTATATTGCGAAATAAAAGGTAAGGCATTAACCTTTTATATTGTTAAAAAAATTGAAGAAAGGATGAAAGAAATAATTGCTGCTGATGAACCTTTTGAAAAAAGAAAGGTTACAAAAGAGGAAGCGGTTGAGATATTTGAAAAGGATGGTCAAACTGATAAGGTTAGGATATTAAAATATCTAACTAAACCCAAGGGTAATATCTATAAGCTTGGTTGGCTTCATGATTTTTTTTATGGTTATTTAGTTCCCAGTACCGGCTATTTAAAACATTTTAGCCTGCAATTTCACCTGCCTGGTGTTATAATTCGTTATCCTACCATGGCAAAGCCTAATCAACTTCCCGAATATATTCCCCAGCCAAAGTTAGCCGCAATTTTTTATGAAGCAGAACGTTGGGGAGAAATAATGGAAGTAGATACTATTGCAGCTCTTAATGATCTAGTAGTAAATGAAAAATTATCAACAATTATCAGGGTGGCGGAGGCTTTACATGAAAAGAAAATTGCCAATATTGCTGATGAGATTTATAACCATAAAGATCGCGGTAATGTTATCTTAATTGCAGGTCCATCTTCTTCCGGCAAAACAACCTTTGCTCAGAGGCTTATGGTTCAGCTCATGGTTAATGGCTTAAAACCAGTATCCATATCTGTTGATGACTATTTTGTTAGCCGGGAAAATACTCCTATGGACGAAAAAGGAGAGGCGGATTTTGAAGCTTTAGAAGCCATCGACTTGGAATTACTAAATGACCATCTATCTAAACTTATACAGGGTGAAGAAATTGAAATACCTACCTTTAATTTTCAAGCTGGACATAAAGAATATTTGGGTAAAAAACTGCAAATAAAACCAGACCAACCTATTATTATTGAAGGAATTCATGGTTTGAATGAAAAGCTGACTTACTCAATACCTAAGGACCACAAATATAAAATATATATTTCGGCCCTTACCCAGCTAAATATTGATAATCATAACCGAGTTCCAACAACAGATGCAAGGAAGATTAGAAGAATGGTAAGAGATAATCAGTTTCGAGGGACAGATGCCATAAGAACTATTCGTCTTTGGCCATCAGTAAGAAGAGGGGAAGATAAGAATATCTTTCCTTTCCAGGAAGATGCTGATATTATGTTTAATTCCGCTTTAATTTATGAACTTGCAGTACTAAAACCTTATGCCGAGCAATTATTAAAGGCCATTGGCCCTGAGTATGAAGAACATTTAGAGGCTCAAAGGTTACTAAGGCTGTTAAGCTATGTGCTGCCTGCCGGTTGTGACAACATTCCATCCAATTCGATCCTTAGAGAATTTATCGGCGAAAGCTGTTTTGTACATTAATAAAAGAAGTGGCTAGTGGCTAGTGATAAGTCTATAGTCTATCGTCTATCGTCTATGGTCTAATGTATATAATATGGTTTCCTTAATCTAGCGAAGCAGAATCTAAGTTTTTGTTTTTTCCTCAACCTCAACCTAGCGAAGCGAAACCTTAGCCTTAGTCATACTGTAGCACTGTAGCACGAAAGACCTGCCCGAAAAGGCAGGTCTTTCTCTTTATATTGTTTCATATTGTGCAACGGGTGTCTGCATCCTTCTTTCTTCCCTCACCGGTTGTTGTTCACTAATTTCATCCTCTTTAGTAGATATACCCAGTAAATAAAGCATAGGACAAAATCTTGTCACGCCTTCGGCTACTTTTCCAGAACCTAAAGCCATCAAGGAATAAGAATCCCTATTTATGCCCATACCTAGCATAAATAAGCCACCCCAGATTCTTATTAAAGCATCCACATCGCCAACATTTTTTTCCATTTCATTAACCTCCTTATTTTAAAATAGTTAAAGTAAAAAATGGATAGGAAGGTAAGATTCCACTTCGTTAGATTAAGATTTCACTACATTTCATTCCGTTAGATTATTTTAAAAAATCTAGCGAAGCGAAATCTCAACCTCAATCTCAACCTCAACCTCGCCTTTATTATTTTTCCTAATATTATCTAGAATAATGACTGTGAAATACAGGGAAACTAAGGTAGAAGAATAGATTTTCGATAAGTTACACATATTAATTTTGCGGAGGGTTAACCATGAAGGAAAAAGTTGTGGCTGTAAATAAAGACCCTGATGGCAATATCCTTTCAGTTAAAACAGATAAGGGTCGTGTCTACCGATTAGAGCAGGCAGTAATGCAGGTGGAAAGTGGTAATTTAGCAGGTATTCAGGTCATTGACCGAAATGGCCGGCAATACTTAAGAACTTACCCTGACCAAGTTGCAGAAAACAATCTAGATAATCTTCCGGAATTTTAACCCACAGTATGTTATTAGTTTATAGTCGTTGGTTGTAGCAACTAAATAATAAAAGGATGGTGTAATAGATGAAACTAAGGGAAATTATGACTAAAGATGTATCAGCAGTATCACCTCAAGATTCCATTATTGAAGCGGCAAAAATAATGCAAAAAAGAAATGTAGGTTGTATTCCTGTTTGTGATAATAACAAGCAGGTAAAAGGTATCTTAACAGATAGAGATATTGTTATCAGAGTTGTAGCAGAAGCACGAGACCCAAAACAATTAGATGTTAATGCTGTAATGTCAACTGGACTGACTTTAGGAAGACCTGATATGGATGCAGAAGAAGGAGCAAAAATCATGGCTGAACATCAGATTAGAAGGCTTCCAATAGTAGAAAACAATAAACTTTCCGGCATTGTTTCCATTGGTGACCTTGCAACAAATAATATTTTTGTGGATGAAGCAGGTCAGGCCCTGCAAGACATCTCCCAGCCCAGTCGCCCCTTGATGTAATCAATATATTAAAGTTTAAAACCAGGTTATGCCTGGTTTTTTGCTGGACAGTGGGTACCAATGCGACTATTATAATAGTAGTTAATTTTTTTAAAAAGGTGTGGATTATGATTATAGTTAGCGCATGTTTAGCCGGGGTTAACTGCCGTTATGATGGTAAAAGTAAAAAAAATTCTCAGGTTATAGAGTTAATTGTTAAGGGTGAGGCTATCCCCCTTTGTCCTGAACAACTAGGTGGTCTGAGTACTCCTAGGGACCCTGTAAATATTCAATCTGGGATAAATGTATTGGTAGGGACAGAAAGGGTTCTGACACTTGAAGGAGAGGATGTTTCCAGGAATTTTATCCAGGGAGCTTATGAGGTATTGAAAATAGCTGAACTAATTAAGCCAAGTCTAATAATCTTAAAATCCAAGAGCCCTTCTTGCGGGAATACAGGGGTTACTTTTGAATTACTGCGGCAAAAAGGATTGCGGGTTTTAAGTGAATTAGAATGGGAGGGGAAAAATGAAAGACCTGAAGATTAATCCTTTATGGATTGCTATTGCTACTGTTTGGATACCCGGACTTATTGCCAAATCTTTTTTGCCTGAAACACCTAAAACCATAATGATCTGGATAATCGTTGGTTTTCAAATATATTTATTATACATAGGAATCGATCGTCTACGGGCTGAGAAGAAATAATATAATGAATTTGTAAGATAAAACATTATAAAGATAGAATATAAAGGTAACTAAGAAAAATACATTTCATTTTAAAAAGTTTTCTAAAGAAAAAAACCAGCCAATTACTGCTGGTTTTAGTTGGGGAGTGTCCCCTTTCATACGTTGGGGACATTCCTCAGCATAAAATGAATCCCTAAAAGAGGAGTGTCCCCTTTCATACGTTGGGGACATTCCTCAGCATAAAATGAATCCCTAAAAGAGGAGTGTCCCCTTTCCTTAATACGAAACAAACACTTCTCCTTTAGCTCCACAAATGGCACATTTTTCAGGAGCGGAGTTCTTTTCAATATTGCCACAAACGGGGCAAAGAAAGTAATTGACTACTTCTTTTGTATCAAGGTTTTCTAAAGCATCTTTATATAGATCAGCATGAACCTTTTCAGCGGCACTGGCAAAAAGAAAACTTCTCTGTGCATCACTGCGCCCCTCTTTTTTTGCTTCCTCAATCATGGGTGGATACATATTTTCGAATTCAAAGGTTTCACCAGTTATACCTTCTTTTAAGTTCTCAGCGGTAGATTTAATACCATTTAAAGCTTTAAGATGGCTATGGGCATGAATTGTTTCGGCTTCTGCAGCTGCTCTAAACAGCTTTGCCACGCTTTCGAAGCCATCCTCTTCAGCTTTTTTTGCAAAAGCTAAATATTTTCGATTAGCTTGGGATTCTCCCGCAAAGGCTTCCTTTAAATTTTTATCCGTGTTCATTATCTCAACCTCCAGAAAATAATATAGAAACACTTAATTATTTTGTGTTACCTATTTTTATATATACACTAGTTAAGCTATATTTAAACCGGTCTAAAAAAGTTTACTAAAAAAATGCATAAAAATAACTAGGAAAAAGAAAAGATATTATTTGTATAGTTCTTTGTGTAGTAAAAAAATATACTCAAGGAGGTACTCCTTATGAAAATGAGTTTTATACCTGGAACTGATGTGGTTGTTCAGGAAAATCAAACTGTATTACAGGCTGCCCTTGATAATGGTATGCACATTCAGCATACTTGCAATGGACAGGGTTCTTGCGGTACCTGTAAAGTGAGAATTTTGGGTGATGAAAATCAAAGGGTAAGTCAAAGTGAAAAACAACTCTTAAGTGAGCATGATATTAAAATGGGTTACCGATTAGCCTGCCAAGTACAATGTAATGATAATATGGAAGTACATCCACAGCATTAAGTAAAAAACCTGCTTGTTTGAGCAGGTTTTTTACTTCCTCAACCTCAACCTCAACCTAGCGAAGCGAAACCTTAACCTTAGAACTGTAGCACTGTAGCACTATAGCACTGAAGATTTTAGACTATAGAATTGGATAAAAATGTGTTATTATAAAATTTAGGACACAAATGTTCTAGTTTATATTTTTAGGATATATACTATTTATCATTATATTAAATATCCAAAAAGGGGCCGCTAATTATATGTTAAAATTTCAACCAGTAAGTCTCGGAGATAAAGATTTGTTTAATAAGTTTTTACGCCAGAGGCGTTATGAGGGTTCGGAAAGCACTTTTATTAATTTATATATGTGGCAGGAATGCTATAATGTCCAATGGACGCTTATTGATAACTTCCTTTGTGTAAAGGGTAGATTGAAGGATATGAATTTTGTATTGCCACCATATGGAGCTACTGACGAGGGGATAGAAGTAGCTGTTGACCAGTTAATAGAGTATTTCCAGGATAATAATTTACCCTTTATGATGCGAGCAGTCTCCCAAAAGATGAAAGATAGCTTGGAGGTTGTATGTCCCGGAAAATTCACTTTTACAGAAGAACCAGATGTTTTTGATTATGTATATCTCGCAGAGGATCTGATAAGTCTAGCTGGTAGAAAATATCACCGTAAAAGAAATCACATTAAACGATTTGAAAAGGAGTATCCAGGTTATCGGTATGTACCCTTAACTGAGGATTTAATAGAGCCATGTATTATAAATTTAAAAGATTGGTGCATAAAAAAGGGCTGTGAAGAAGATGAAAGTCTTGTGTGTGAAAGAGATGCGGTTATTAAGGCCTTTGAAGCCTTTCGAAAACTAGATTACATTGGGGGGGTTATTTTAATCAATAACAATGTTGAAGCCTTTACTTTTGGTGAAGCTTTAAATAAGGATACTGTTTTAATTCATGCAGAAAAAGCCAATAGTGATATCAATGGGATTTATCAGGTAATTAATAAGGAATTTTTAAGGAATAATTGGTCACAGATGAAATATGTTAATCGGGAGGAAGATATGGGGATTGAAGGGTTAAGAAAAAGTAAACTTTCATATTACCCGTTAAAAATGATAGTAAAATACAAAGCAGAGTTAAAATGAAACTTACATTGAGGTGAACCAATGGATATCCGTTTGACTACTATCCAGGACTTAGAGCAGGTAAAAAGCCTTTGGGCATATTGTTTTGAAAATCACGAGCCATTTTTTAGCTGGTATTTTCGGGAATACTATCAAGGTGATAATACCCTTGGGGCTTTTGAAAAAGATAAATTACTGTCTTCCCTACAGCTCATTCCTTATAATGTTTTTTTGCGAGGTCAGGTTTTACCTGCATCCTATATAGTGGGTGTTGCCAGTTTCCCTGAAGCAAGACGGGCTGGAACTGTCGGTAAGCTTTTAATAGAGTCATTAGCGGAATTGCGTCGGAGAGGTCATACTATTAGCCTTTTGATGCCATTTAAAGCCAGCTTTTACTATCCTTATCAGTTTGAAATTTGCTATCATCATTACAAATACGATATGAATTTAGATGACCTTAAACCTGTTACTTTAACCTATGGGGATTTTTTATCCATAAAGGGTACCGATAATATTTTGGAGTTTAATGAGGTTTATCAGCAATTTGTAAGGAATAAACACGGGTTTATTGTAAGGGATACAAGAAATTGGCGTCTTCTACTAGAAGAACATGAAGGTGAAAAGGGATATAGCTATTTATTGAAAAAAGATGAAAAAGCTGAAGGTTACATAATGTATTATTTAAAAGACGATAAAATTACTATTCGAGAAATGGCGTATTGTAACCGGCAGGCTCAAATGTCTTTATTTCAGTTTATCTATAATCATCGTTCTCAAGTTAAGAAGCTAGAATGGAATGCACCTCTTGATGATACTACTTTCTTTTCCTTAGCTGACCCTAAAGAGGGGATTAGCCTTTATCCATTTCTAACTGCTAGAATAGTTGACGTAGAAAGCCTTTTGACTAAAATTAATTACTCAGCTGGTATAAATGCTGACTTAATTATTGGTGTTTCTGATAATTGGGCTTCTTGGAATAATAGGAATTTCCGGGTTTCTGTTAACGATGGACAGGCTGAAGTTCAACCCACGAAAGAGGAGCCCGATGTGTCCATCGAGTTGGGAGCCTTTACTCAACTCATCTTTGGCAGATTGAGTGTTCCGGATCTTTTATACAAGGAAAGCTTAGAACTAAAGGATAATAGCTATGGTTTAATATTAGACAAGCTTTTTCCGCCCTGCAATAACTATATCAATGAATATTATTAGAAAAAGGGGATGATTTTAATGGTTATAGCAGAGATAGTAGTTGTTCCACTAGGTACTGGGACAAGTATTAGTAATTATGTTGCTAAATGTCATCAGGTTTTAGATGAATCTGGTCTTAAGTATCAGTTAACACCCATGAGCACTGTAGTTGAAGGTTCATTAGATAAAGTTTTAGAAGTGGTTAGAAGGATGCATGAAGTTCCATTTATAGCTGGCGCACAAAGGGTATCTACTTCCATCAGGATTGATGACAGAAGAGATAAAAAATTGACCATGGAGGGGAAAATTAAAGCAGTCGAAGAAAAAAAGTTTAAATAGTAAAATTTTGGGTAAATTATTAGTTGTATTACTGAAAATTTTGAAAGGTGGTTAATAAAATGAAGCTTTTTGTTGATCAAGATTTATGTATTGCTTGTGGTGCTTGTATTAGCTTGTGTCCTGAGGTATATGACTGGAATGATGATGGTAAGGCTGATGTAACTGTTGATGAAATTCCTTCTGATGTCGAAGAATCTGCTGCAGATGGAATGGATAGTTGCCCCACAGAGGCAATTCAAGAGAAGAAGTAAAGGCGAGGACCCTGCCCATAGTTAGGCAGGGTATTCTTTTTGTAGAATGTAGAACTATAATTTAATGTAGAATGTAGAATGTAGAATGTAGAATAGTCCATAGTCCATAGACGAATAGACGAACCGACGATATTATTTCCCCTTCTTGCTTTACTATTAATATGGTATTATTTAAACAACAAGCTTAATATAATTTCAATGTGGACAATTTAATGGTAATATTTATATGTAGCATTTTTGCTTATTTAGTTTGCAAATTATTGAACTTTCCTGCATAATCTTCTAAGTAAGGAGTTAAGTATATGCCTCAAAATCGACGGCAGATAATTTTAGATATTTTAAAGGAATCACCTACGCCCACTAAAGGTAGTCAATTATCAGAGACACTAGGGGTTAGTCGTCAAGTCATTGTCCAAGATATTGCTTTATTGCGAGCTGAGGGTGAAGACGTCATTGCTACTCCACGGGGTTATCTGCTAATTAGAAATATTAATAATGCTCCTCAAAAATTATTTCGAGTTTTTGCTTGTCAACATAATTATCAAGGTATGGAGGAAGAATTAAAGACCATAGTTACCTTGGGTGGGAAAATTATCGATGTAATTGTTGAACATCCTTTATATGGTGAACTAAGAGGAAATATTATGCTGGAAAAAATGGAAGACGTCGAAGAGTTTCTCGGGAATTTAAGTAACTCAGGTGCGGAGCCGTTATCTGTACTAACAAAGGGGATTCATTTACACACAATTGAAGCACCTTCTCGGGTCATTTTGGATAATATACAGCATGAATTAAAAAAAGCCGGTTTATTGGTATAATAAATTCAATTAAGAGTAAAAGTTTTTATCAATTATCTATTGACTTTGAGTATGTTTCACATATAATAATTGTACATTCCCCTTCCAATGGAGGTGGTTACCAATGAAGTTTAAACGTTTAAGTGATGACAAGGTCCAAATAATTGTTAGCAGCGAAGATTTGGAGAAACGTGATGTAAAAAAATGGGATCTAATGCCTTCAAGTCCTAAAGCTCAAGAGCTTTTTCAGGAGATGTTGGATCAAGCCTACGAAGAATGTGGTTTTGAAGTGGACTCAGAAACACAATTAATGGTAGAAGCTTATCCTATGACTACAGACAGCTTGGTAATTACCTTAACAAAGGTCAAGCAAAGTGAAAAAGATGTTTTTGATACTGATTATGATGAAGATAGTGATGAGTTATATGATGAAGCAGATGATGAAGAAATTGCTGAGCTAGCAAGTGATGAGCTAATATATCTTTTTAAAGAGTTTGAAGATGTAGTTCAACTTTGCAAACTTATTAAGGGTGACTATCAAGAACAGTGCAGTATGTTTAAATTGGGGAATGTTTATTATCTAGTATTTTTAAATCCAGATGGTTTGACAGACCATTCCTTAGGAATGTTAGGCGAATACAGTACTTTGGTGCATTTGTCGGAAGCATATCTCCTAGAGCACGGGAAGATGATGATAGAAAATGATTCTGTAAAAGTGTTAGCGGGTATGTAAAAGCAAGGAGCCTTGGGGCTCCTTGCTTTTAAGGTTAAGGCTTCGCTCCATTTCATTACGCTAGGTTGAGATTGAGACTAGAATTAAGATTGAGATTTCGCTTCGCTAGATTAAACTACAAAATCTAACAAAATGAATTGTAGGGAAATTTAATCTAATAAAGTGACAGCTGTTTTTTAGTCTTAATCTAGCGGAATGAAATGTAGCGAAATCTTAATCTAACGGAACGGAGTGGAGTGTAATCTTTTTCTGTAACACTGTAGCACTGTAGCACTGTAGCACTGTAGTCACTTGTCATCAGTAACTAATTAAGGGAGTCTAACAATGAATCATCAGGAAATTTTGGACAAGTTAAGAGAGTGTTATCCTGAGGTTAAAACAGCCTTGAGATTTCAAAACCCCTTTGAGCTTTTGATTGCAACTATTCTATCTGCACAGTCTACGGATAAACAGGTAAATAAGGTAACACAGAGCCTTTTTGAGAAATATCCTGACGCTTATGGGATGAGCATGTTATCTGCTGAAGAATTAGAACAGGAAATAAAAAGCATTGGACTTTATAAAAATAAGAGTAAAAATATAGTTACAACAAGTAAAATGTTGGTGGAAAAGTATAACGGCATAGTTCCTTGTACAAGAGAAGAACTAATTACTTTACCAGGGGTTGGCCGGAAAACTGCTAATGTTGTGTTAAGTAATGCATACAATATACCGGCTATAGCTGTTGATACCCATGTCTTTAGGGTTGCCAATAGACTGGGGTTAACTAAAAGTTCTAATCCTTTACAGACAGAAGAGCAGTTAATGGCAATAATACCTGACAAAGACTGGTCTGATGCTCACCATTGGTTAATCTGGCATGGTAGATTAGTGTGTAAAGCCCGTAAGCCTGAATGTCAAAAATGCAGAGTCAATTATTTATGTCAATATCTTAATAAAAGCGTATAAACGGGCAAATAGAAGCTTGTCATCCTGAGCGATAACGAAGGATCTGAGCATTTACGAGGTTTTAAAGATTCTTCATTACACTTCGTTTCACTCAGAATGACACGGAACTGGACTTTTTCACGGGCATTGCCCGTTTTTTTAATTGTTTAAATCTGGTAAAATGAAGATATATAATAAGTAAGAAGGTTAATGGAGGGATAGCATGGATCATATAAAGAAAATTATTATTATACTTAGTATTCTTATTATTATTTCTTTATCTTTATCTGCTTGTGATAGAGTCTTCCAGGTAAAACGCATTGATGACGGACAGACTCAAGAAAAAGCAGATGGTGAGCAAAAGGAACCTGAAGAGGAAGAAGTACTAAAGGAACAACCAGAGCAAAAGCAAGACCAACCTGAGCAAAAACAAGACCAAGACCAGGAAGTTGCAACTGCTGCAAGGGAATCTGAAAAGTCAGCTCGGGGAAATAATAATGCCCAGGAAGAAGCTCTCTCTGGCGATAAGGAAAAAGAGGAAGTTGAAGCGCTTGCCATTAGTCAAGGCAAAGGAGAAGGTGTATTGAGTTATCTATTATTAACAGATACCTATAAGGAAAATCAGTTGGGAAGTATGAAATTAGTATATCCGGTAGGGGAAGGGCATTTTGTACATTTGCTGGCAGGTTATTATGACCAGCGGCAAAACCCACTGACTGTAAACATTAGCTGGGAGGATTATCAAGGAACTATAATATATAAAGAGGAAAGAAAAGAAATAGAAGCAGATAGCTTTGGTTTTTATAATATTTATTCGCTATTAGGACTTACTAAAAGAGTACCGGGGCAGGATAAACTACCTGATGCAATCGGTGATTATTGGGTAATAATAGATATAGGCGAGAAGATAATTAGTAAAACAAAATTTAGTATAATAGGAGAGGGGACAAACCTCCCTTGAAGATTCATCTTGGGCTGAGGAATGTCCCCAACGAGTGAAAGGAGGATGGAGATGGTTCTAGAACCGCTGAAAGTGCTTATTTTTTCCGTTTCAATAGGGTCGGGGCATGACAGTGTGGCAAATGCGTTGGCACAAAAAATAAAGGAAAGGTCCCCTGATTCCCATGTCCTAATCGTGGATACCTTTAAGTACATTAACCCCATCTTAAATAGAGTTGTAGTGGGAAGTTATATGGAAACTATTAAATTCACTCCTAAAGTTTGGGGATATTTATATGATCAGGCTGAAGATGGTGAGCGATTAGTGGATATGGGGCAAATTCTTTCGAAGCTTCTCTCCCCCAAGCTCGATCATTTGCTAGTTGATTTTAGACCAGATATATTGATTTGTACCCATGCCTTCCCAGTAGGAATTATGTCTGCTTTAAAAGAAAAAAAGAAATTTCGTCAGCCACTAGTGGCTTGTATTACAGATTTTACGGTACATAGTTTTTGGGTCCATCCTCTTGTGGATATCTATGTAATACCTAGTGATGACCTAGTCTACCCATTTTTGGAGGAAAACACTAACATTGAAAAAGTAAAACCTTTTGGTATACCTATTAGGCCCCAGTTTCTAAATAAGCTTGACCAGAGCCAAGCTAGAGCTAAGCTTGGTTTAAGTCAGCTGCAAACTATATTAGTTATGGGTGGGGGATTGGGATTAGGTAAGATTGAAAAAGTTGTCTATAATTTACTAGATGAAAGTGAACTTCAGATTTTAGTTGTTACCGGTTCCAATGAAAAGTTAAAGAAGAACTTAGAGGTATTAAAGAAAAATAATAGGCTGCAGGTGTATGGTTTCATAGACAATGTCGCTGAATTGATGGCGGCTGCTGATATTATTGTAACTAAGCCGGGAGGAATAACCTGTGCAGAAGCTCTTGCAATGGAGCTTCCTATGGCTATTATTTCACCCTTGCCTGGCCAAGAGGATCGCAATACTGATTATTTCATTAATAAGGGTGTAGCCATAAAAGTGGGGAAGGTAGAGCACTTGGTGCGGGAGTTGAATTTCCTTTGCGGTAACCAGTTAAGATTAAGGCATATGAAGGAAATGGCCGCCTATCTTAAAAAACCGGATGCTGCAGAGAAAACCATAGAAGCTTCATGGAATCTTGTGCAAAATAAACACAAGGAGTTTGTTCAATGTTAATTGGATCAGTTGCAATTAAAATTTTTATTCCTGCATCTGCCTCCCTAAAAGATAAGCGCAGAGTTGTTAAAAGTTTAATAACAAGGCTAAAAAATAAGTTTAATGTCTCAGTAGCAGAAATAGATAGCTTGGAAGAATGGCAGGTTTCAGAAATTGGCATTGCCCTAGTGGGCAACGGAACTCAAATATTAAATAAACAAATTTCCCAAGTAATAAATTTTATCGAAAAGGAAGCGGAATTTCAATTAATTGATATTAAAACCGAGATATTATAAAAAACTTATCACTAAAAATCTTGTTTTCTAAAAAAAAGTAGGGAAATTAATGATAATTGCAGGAAATTAAATGAGTAAGAAGAATATTAAACTAAAGTTTGGGTTTAAAAATATGTAGACATTGGTGAATATGAGGAGGTTAATTATGACTGCAAAGGTAATTGACGGCAAAGAAATAGCCAAAAGGCTAAGAGAAAGTATTAAAGCTGAGGTTGATAAGTTAAAGGTTGACGGAAAGGTTCCAGGTTTAGCCGTTATTTTAGTAGGAATTGATCCTGCATCTCAGGTATATGTTGGCCATAAAGAAAAAGCGTGTAAGGAAGCGGGTTTTCATTCCGAGGTTTACAAACTTGCTGAAAATACATCTCAAGAAGAATTATTAAGCTTAATTGATAAGTTAAATAACGACACTAACATTCACGGAATTCTTGTTCAACTACCTCTACCAAAACACTTAGACGAAAAAGAGGTTATAAATAAAATCTCATTCAATAAGGATGTTGATGGTTTCCATCCATTGAGTGCAGGGGCATTATTTGTGGGAGAAAAGAGTTTAGTCCCCTGTACACCTAAAGGATGTATCCATCTTATAAAAGAAGTTGGCTACGACTTAAAAGGTAAAAAGGCTGTCGTTGTGGGTAGAAGTAACATTGTAGGTAAGCCTGTTAGTATTCTATTATTAAATGAAAATGCTACTGTTACAATCTGTCATTCACGTACTAAGGACTTAAAAGCTGAGCTCTTGGAGGCTGATGTTGTAGTAGCGGCCATAGGCAGACCTAATTTTGTGACTGGTGACATGATAAAACCCGGTGCAGTTGTCATAGATGTAGGAATCAATAGACTAGATAATGGTAAATTAGTTGGAGATGTTGAATATGAGTCTGCCGCTGAAAAAGCAGGCTGGATAACTCCAGTACCTGGCGGTGTAGGACCCATGACTATTGCTATGCTTATGCAAAATACATTAGAAGCCTTTAAAAGCTTATAAATAATAAGAATAAACCCTGCCTTAAAAAGAGGTGGGGTTTATTTACGGGGTAATTATAAATGAAATTTTTGAACATAATGGATAATAACAAACAGATTTTTTTATTAGGGTATATGGTATTGTTTTTGCTTTATGCATTTTTCCCTTATAGTATTTTAAAAACCATAATGCTACCTATTGTTATTCTAATTCTAATCACGTCTTATCCAAATTTAAAAGATTATAATAAATATTTAGCACTCGTCTTATTTGTAATAGGGACAGTATTAATGATTTATAATAAGGCAAATATCGGGGATGTAATAAGAGGTTTTACAGATAATGCTGGGTTAATAAGTTTGATATTGACGGTTCCCCTATTAAGTGTCATTTTTGATTATGATAATTTCAACTCAATTATCTCAAGTCTAACTGAGAAATATATTACGTCACCTAAGAGCTTTTATGTGACTACCTTATTTATTATTAATAGTATTGGGATGCTCTTAAACTTAGCAAGCATTCCTTTGGTACACCAAATTTTAGGTAATACTAGTCAGAATTACCACAAAAGACTGTATTATCGAGCTTTAACAAGGGGCTTCTGTGTTAATTTGCTGTGGTCACCTAATTTTGTTTCAATTGCTATTGTCTTAAACTATATAGATATTTCCTGGTACAAGCTAGCACCATTTGGTTTCTTATTAGCTATGCTTAATAATATAATTGGACTATTTATGGAGAGAAAGTATTTAAAACAGGAACAATTCAGGGGTAAAATTGGGAAGGCGGAACAAATAGATAAGAGAAAAGTATTTAAATTAGTTTTCCTTTTGTTAAGTTTAATTATATTTATAGTTTTGTTAGAATTTATTATTGGCAAGAGCGTTTTAGTAGTAGTGCCCTTGGTTTCCATTATCGCACCTGTAATTTTTGCCCTTGGATTAAAGAAACTAGATGTTTTAAAGAAAAAGGTGAATAAGTATTATACTGGAATACTTCTTGATAAGCATAATGAAGTTTTTTTATTTACAGCTATAGGTTTCTTCGGTTATGCCCTAGGCAATTCGCCCTTTAAACAATATATTCCAATGCTAATCGAAAAACTTGGAATAAATACTTCAGTTCCTATAATTCTCTTTATTCTATTGGTTATTGCGGGCCTTTCAATAATAGGTGTTCATCCCTTAGTAAGTATTTCTGCTATTGCTGTGACTGTCCCTGTTGCTTCTACTCCTTTAAATGAACTGCAGATGGCCCTTACATTATTGACTGGCTATATGATGTACAATCTATTATCACCTTTTTCCATACCAACATTAGTAATGACAGGTTTAACAAGAGAAAGTCCACTTGCCGTATCCCTAAATATTAATTTATACTATGTAATGGTATCAGGCATAATTACCACGTTGGTTTGTATGTTAATTGGATAGGGGACACACCTCATTTATGGATTCATTTTTTGCGGAGGAATGTCCCCAACGAATATAGGGGACACACCTCTTTACAGGAGGCAGGAAGCAAGAAACATACAGGATAAAAGTCTATTCTTGTCACTTGCCTCTTGCTTCTTGTTCCTTGCTTCCTGAATGAGTAATGTCCCCAACTAATATGGAGGTTTGAGTATGAAGAAAATTGTAATTGCTCCTGATTCCTTTAAAGGCAGTATGTCTGCCAAAGAGGTTGCTGATGCAGTAGAAAGGGGGATAAAGGGAGTTTTAAGTGGTGTTGAAGTTGTAAAAATTCCTATGGCTGATGGTGGAGAGGGTACTGTAGAAACTTTGGTCGATGCAACAATGGGCAAAATAGTAAAATTAAATGTATTAGATCCACTTGGCAATGATGCCGAGGCGTATTTTGGAATTCTAGGGGATGGACGCACAGCTGTTATCGAGATGGCTCTAGCCTCTGGATTAACAATGGTTCCTTCAGATAAAAGAAATCCTCTAATTACTACAACTTATGGTACCGGTCAACTAATTAAAGCTGCTTTAGACCATGGCTGTCAGGAGTTAATCATAGGTATCGGCGGTAGTGCTACTAATGATGGGGGAGTTGGAATGGCCCAGGCGTTAGGTGGGAGCTTTTTAGATCAAGAAGGTCAGGAAATAGGATTCGGCGGCGGCAGCTTATCAGCTCTTAAGGAGATTAAGATAAGCCAGCTAGACCAAAGGATTAAAAGGTGTACTTTTAAGGTTGCTTGTGATGTTGATAACCCTCTTTGTGGGCCAAAAGGGGCCTCTCATGTTTTTGGTCCGCAAAAAGGGGCTGATTCCCAGATGATTAAAATACTGGATGGGAATTTAGCCCATTTAGCAGAAATCATACAAAGGAATATTGGAATTGATGTAAAGAATGAGCCTGGTGCAGGGGCTGCAGGGGGATTAGGCGCGGGATTAATGGCCTTTTGTAATGCCCGATTGCAAAAAGGAATTGAACTGGTAATAGAGGCAACAAAGCTTGAGGAAAAGGTAAAAGGTGCTGACCTTGTTATTACAGGTGAAGGCCAGATAGATTTCCAAACAGTCCATGGAAAAACCCCTTATGGGGTAGCCCAAATAGCAAAAAAATATAAAATTCCGGTAGTTGCTTTAGTTGGAAGTATTGGTCCTGGTGTAGAAATACTATATAAGGAAGGAATTAACTCTATTTTTTCTATAGTAGAAGGACCTATGACTTTAGAAGCGTGCATGAAAAATGGATCTCAACTGACTGAAAGGGCAGCAGGCAATATTATTCGGACGTTAAATATAGCTGATTATTGATTTGCACTAACAAAAAGGAAAGATTATAATATATTTCATAGCGTGTAAATTTACACGCTATGGCGGGGTGTGGCTCAGTTTGGTAGAGCGCTGCGTTCGGGACGCAGAGGTCGCAGGTTCAAATCCTGTCACCCCGACCAAATTAACTTATAATATGTACTCAACAAAAACGACGATACCCCCTCTTTTTTATTGAGTTTTTATATTAAGAAGGTATTTCTAATATTGTCATTTAATATCTTCTTAATTTTTTTAAGCATGAAGTTATTTAAACTGCACATTCTTAAAGCATAGGTTTATACTGAGGGACTACTCCTAGCCAACCTTTTACTTTGCCAAACAAAATCATTTTGTCTATTATATCTATCTCCTGTACCAATAAATCCTTAAATATTCCTCTTAATCGGTCATTAGTGGTGCATTGTTTTATTGCTAAAGAATGTAACCATGCAGCCCCTATCATGCCCGTGAAAAGTGTCCTATACATATAGGAATCATCCATATTTGAACTACCCATATTTGAATCATATCAATGCCATTATATTTTGTTGTAGTTATATCCCAAAGACCAAAAGCCTCTTCAACATTAAGCATAGATTGCTTTTCTGCTTTGCTTGCTATTTTAAAAAGCATAAATGTTAACTCCTTAATTTTTACTTTATCTATTTCTTCATTTTATATTTGATATCTCCGATCTGACTTAACAACTATATGAGAAATAATGTATTAATCTAACCTTCTTTTTAAAACCTTCTTCTCAAAGCCAGGGTTAAAAAAACCCATTTTCATTAAAATAAATACAGTAATTACTGCATAAATGATTAAACTAAAAAGCATAGAGACTACATCACCAAGGAGGAACTTAATATCTGGTGGATAATAAAATATTCTAGAGAATATACCGAAATTTACTAACCATATCCCTACACCTATACCCGCAGCTTTTAAGTAAATTTTTTTCTGAGAAAATATATATGTATACATAAAAGAAATGACTACACCAAAAAAAGCCCCAATTATAAGAGCAGTCATAAAGCCAAATAGCCAAAAAAGGATATTATGCTCGTAGTTTTTCATGATGACCGTAATAGCAGTAGCATTATTATCATATTTGGCTATACCCAAAAATTGGGTAAGTTCATTAAACCCATATTTTCCGATTGCTCCTACAATACCTGCTATGGAACCCTTTAAAAACTCTTCTCGCTGTTCTAATTTAAACATTAACTCAACCACCATCTTTTTTTCTATGTTCTATATTTAGGTGTTGGGTTTATCATATATACTATTTTGCTCAAAAAGTTAATAAAAAATGTAGAAGTGACAATAATAATTTAATGCATGGTATTTAATGGTATTTAGAGACGTACATGGTCACTAAGTAAAAATTGCATATTAACAAAAACATGATATACTAATAAAAATAGGCGGAGATTAGGTAGAATCAACTATAGGAATAGTTGTAGTTAAGAGAGGATGGCATTGAATGCATCAAGAACGTAAAGTGTTAGATAATAAACTATTGGAAGTATATGAGGATCTGTCTAGGACTTTCAGGCATGTTAAAGAAAGTTTGGCAGAGATACCTTCCCAATATCCTGGCTTAGAAAGATGGACAAGATTTGAAATAAAATTAACCACTGAACGCAGGCTAATAGAAGAAATAAGTCTACCTTGTCGCTTTATTTTAGAGCATTTTACTAGTTTTATGGGTAAACCTGACCATACATTAGGGTATAGGGTTGGTCAATTTCAGGTCGGCAGGGGTTTATTAAGTGATTTTTGCATAGAAGAATGGGGCAATGTAAAGTTAAACTTGGGTAATGTTGAACTTACCTGGCGGGATGAGGACTATAGATACTTTTTTTATCCTGATAAAGTAATATTACGCCCCTGTGAAAGGACAAAGCCAGAGATACACCTTTATTTTAGTTTTTCTTTTAAATATTCCCATCTATTAGAAATGTATCTGGATGTAAAAGAACATCCTCAAGTTGAATACTGGCATAATGACCT
>LADT01000082.1 GCA_000961765.1 Clostridiaceae bacterium BRH_c20a
CGCATTCTCTAGTCATGTCTGTCCTAGTTTCTAAAGTAGAGGAGCCGATGTGGGGTGTTACAACTATATTATCTAAGCTTAATAATCCTTCTGCAACTTTAGGCTCAAATTCAAATACATCTAGGGCCGCACCTTTAATTTCCCCTGTTTTAAGTGCCCCTAATAAAGCATTTTCATCAACTACCGGTCCCCGGGCAGTATTAATTAAATATGAAGAAGGCTTCATGGCCTTCAATCTCTCTTCGTTGATCAAGTGATAGGTTTCAGGAGTTAGTGGACAGTGCACAGATATAACATCTGCTTTTTGGATTAATTCATCTAAAGGCATGTATTTTAGATTTAATTCTTCCTCTTCTCTAGGTGAATAGGGAGTCCGCTTTTGATAGACAACATTCATTCCAAAGGCTTGAGCTAATTTTGCTGTCCTTAAACCAATCCGCCCCATACCTACAATTCCTAGGGTTTTATCTGTTAGACCATCTCCTAAGAAATGAGTAGGCCCTCCCCAGGCTTGACGATCTTTAGCTCGCAATTTTCTGTCACCTTCAATTACCCTGCGCAATAACGAAATAATCAGACCTATGGTTAATTCAGCTGTGGACTGAGTAACGGTATTAGGGATATTTGTGACCATAATTCCCTTTTCAGTAGCGTATTTGACATCAACGTTATCAAAGCCTGCGCCGAAATTGCTAATGATTTCTAGTTTATTTCCCGCATCAATAATCTCCTTGCTTACTCTAAAAGCAGCAGACAAGAACCCATGACACTCGGGAATAAGCTCAATAACCTCTTCTTTTGTAAACCTCGTATCCTTAGGTGCGATTACATCAAAGTAATTGTATAATTCCACCAGACCATTTTTGGGCAGAATATTGTTTACTAAAATTTTTTTCCTTTCCATTATTGAATACCTCCTGATTTTGAACTTTGTGTATTATAATCATAAGTTCTTACAGTAAAGTAGTTTTTCCTGCCTGCCATTTATTATAAATTTTAATATACTTTTATTAATAAAGTGGTAAAATAAAAAAATAATTACACAATTGGAAGAAAGCTTTCGATGAAAGATCGCTTTTGGGATGAATCGCTTTTAGGTCAAACTGCATGATGCATCTGATGAATGACAAATCATTTTGATGCATCCTTGAAGCTAAACCCAGGTGCAGATGCCTCATACAATTTAACATGCATGGGATGCATCCCTTAATATTGACCTTTAAGTAAAAAAAGACTTTTTTGGGAAAATGAGGTGAATTATGAGTAGGGTACGCAGAAAGGCAGGCACCAAAGAGGCTTTGTTGGTCCTTGCCCCTCCTCTTGTCGTAGATCCAAAGGCTAATCGGGGAAACTGGCGGGGGTATTTTAAGAATAATAACCAAATTCATATTGAGCTAGGAATGGGCAGGGGCATTTTTTTATTTACATTAGCCCAGAAAAATCCTGATATTAACTTTATTGGGATAGAGATAAAGGAAGAGGTTTTGCTTTCGGGAGTTAAAAAAAATTTAGCTTATAATTTGCCTAATTTAGCCTACGTTTGGGGAGATATTGGAGATTTAGCCGGTTTTTTTGCAAATGAGGAAGTAGCAAGAATGTATATTAACTTCTGTGATCCTTGGCCAAAAATCAGGCATGCTAAAAGGAGATTAACACACGGTAATTTTTTAGACATTTACCGGGCTATCCTGCAAGAGAGCGGGGAAGTGCATTTCAAAACAGATAATGAGGACTTATTTGAGTTTTCTCTAAATCAGTTCTGCGCAAAGAATTGGGGACTTGAAAATATAAGCTTAGACCTTTACCGAAACTTGCTTGTGGATAATGTGCCCACAGAATACGAGTTGAAGTTTGTGGAGCAAGGACTAAAAATATATAGGTTGGAAGCTATAAAAAATAAACACAAGTGAATGTTGTTGAATTTTTCAAATTAAACAAATATAATAAAGCCATCGATTATTGTAATATTGTAATCTACCGGAGGTGTAACAATGCACGATGCGGCGCCGCTTCATTATAAAATTGCTCATGAACTTAGAGATGGTTTGAAAAAAGGTCAGTGGAAAGCGGGCGATTTATTTCCAACTGATAAACAATTGATGGAAAAATATAGTGTCAGTAGCACAACTGTTCGAAGAGCTATTTATGAACTAGTAAAAGAAGGATGGTTGGATAGGAAACCGGGAAAAGGAACCTTTGTCAAAGGCGAGATGATTGAAACTTTAAAAAGGCTGACAGGCTTTTTTGAAGAAATAAGAGCAAAAGGTATGGTTCCTAGTGCCAAACTGGTTAAGGTGGTAGAGGTAGAGATCACAGATGAGCTCTTAGAGGAAGTCCCGGAACTTAAGGATTTTGATGAGACAAGGCTTATCTTAATTAGAAAAGTTCAGCAAATGAATGGTATTCCAGTAGTATATTTAGATAGCTATTGGCCCTACGAAATTGGTCTTGAACTTACTAAACATGACCTAACATCTAAAGGGATGTACGAAATTCTTCAGAGCAGCCTGGGCATTTCCTTAGAAAAGGCTGATCAAATAATTTCCGCATCTATTGCTGATGAAGTTGTAGCAAAGGCCTTAAATATCTCTTTGGGGACACCCCTTTTAGTCATGAGCAGGACTGTTTTTAGTGGAGAAAATGCCTTAGAGGTTTCTATTAACAAATATAGGGCAGATATGTATAGCTACAGGGTTCAGCTTGATAGTTCGGTCAGTATGGGGGACGAGGGATTAGTAATTGGGACAACAAATTTCGATACATAGGGGCAGGTTAAAAATGGTCGACATAGTCGGCCATTTTTTTGGTTTGGTTGATACACCCATTGACATAACTTTTAACTCGGTCATTTATAAAATTAAAAAAGTTCTTATTGACATTGTCCTAAGTAAAAAAATATAATAAAAGCTGAAATATATAATATTACAATATTATATATTTGTTAAAAAAATTATTATTAAATAAATCATCAGAATAGTTTGGAGGTAATTTTTCATGGGTTTAGTTACATTAAAAGAAATTTTAAAAATACACGATGGTGCGGTTGGTGCATTTAGCACGTATGATCAATATTCTGCCCAGGGTATTATAGAGGGGGCAGAAGAAGCGGGTCTGCCTGTAATCTTAATGATTGGTTCTGGACCTTTGAATAAACCTGGAAATGACTATGTTGGACAAATTATGGTGCAACTGGCAAAAGAAGCTAGTGTTCCTGTATGTGTCTTCCTTGACCATTCAAAGGATTATAAAACCTGTTTAAAAGCCATTAAACTTGGTTTTAGTGCAGTTATGATTGACGGTTCCCATTTATCTTTAGAGGAAAATATAGCTATTACCAATAAAGTAACAGAAGCTGCCCAGGCTTTAGGTGTTTCCGTTGAAGCTGAACTAGGTGCCTTAGCTGGAATCGAGGACGGAGAAGAAGTAAAACAAGCTAAAATGACCGACCCGACCCATGTTGAAGAATTTTTGGGCAAAACAGATGTAGATGGACTAGCGGTATCTATAGGTAATGCTCATGGTCTCTACAAAGGTGAACCAAAACTTGATTTTGAGCGACTACAAACTATTGCTGGCATATCCCAAGATGTACCTCTAATTCTCCATGGAGGAACTGGGCTGACCCTGGCTCAATTTGCAAAAGGTGTTGAGTTGGGCATTAAAAAGATAAATATTGGTACTGAAGTTAAGAAAACATACATTGAGGCATTTATAAACACCCATGAAAAGAATGTATCCTCTTATGATATGGTTGAAATTCCCCAAGCATGTAAAAAAGCAGTGGCCAAAATGGTCAAAGAAAACTTAGAGTTCTTTGCTAACGGGTGGAGAAAGCTGATTTAGAATTGGGCGTGACGTCTATGGGGTAAAATATTGAGTCAGCATGACGTCTATAAGGATGCATTTGGGGTCGGTGTGACGTCTTAGTGGTTAATATTAGGGTCGGCATGACGTCAATGAGGATGCACTTTGGGTTGGTTTGACGACTTAAATAGTTTGTGTTGAAGGGTGTCCTTATCAAAAGAGTATAAAATACCGACGGAATAGTATGGCCCATGAGACGTAATACCGCCATTCAGATTAGCACATAAGTCGTAATGCAGACCTAAAATAATACCCGAAAGTTGTCATGCCGACATGCAGTAAAGCCATTTAGTTGTCATGCCGACGCAATAATTATCCATAAAGGAAGTGAAACACATGCCCAAACTTAAAGGTAATCTTCTAATCGGTCAATCCGGTGGGCCTACCCCTGTTATTAATGCCAGCCTAGCCGGAGTACTGAGTGAAGCTAAAAAAATACCGGAGATTGAAAAAATATATGGTATGAAAAACGGCATTGAAGGTGCACTAAATAAAGAGGTATATGATTTAACCCAAGAGCCCGAAGACTTAGTAAAAAAGCTTTTATATACACCTGCTTCAGTTTTAGGCAGCTGCCGTCATAAGTTAAGCAAAGATGAAGAATATGAACAATTATTAGACCTGTTTAAGGCTAACAATATTAGATATTTTGTCTATATTGGCGGTAATGACAGCATGGATACATGCCATAAAATATCTAAACTAGCTCAAGAAAGAAACTATGATATGCAGGTAGTTGGCGTTCCTAAGACAATAGACAATGACCTGCCTATTACTGATCACTGTCCTGGTTTTGGAAGTGCCGCCAGGTTTGTTGCCCTAAGTACTATAGAATCAGGTCGTGACCTGGAGGCTATGAAGACCTTTGATGATGTGGCCATTTTTGAAATTATGGGTCGTCATGCCGGCTGGCTTACTGCTGCTAGTGTTTTAGGTAAAAGATGTGATGAGGATGCCCCCCATTTAGTTTACCTGCCGGAGCGTAACTTTGATGAAGTACAGTTTCTTGCGGACGTTAAAGCTGTGTACGATAAACTCGGTTATGTTTATGTAGCTTTAAGTGAAGGTGTTAGAGATAAAGATGGGGAATTTATTGGGGCTAAGGATGCAGCAACAGATGCCTTTGGGCATAAAGCTATTTCTTTAAGTGATGGACCTGGTGCATATCTGGCTAAGTTAATTAAGGAAAAACTAGGCATTAAAACCCGGGTTAATAGACCGGGGACAATCCAAAGGGCAATGGCTGCGTTAGCTTCCAAAACAGATGTGGACGAGGCTTTTCGGGCAGGTCAAGCTGCTGTGGAATACTTTTCACAAGGTATTACTGATGTTATGGTTACTTTAGATAGAATACCTGGTGCAGAATATAAAATTGAAATCGGCAAAGCACCTTTGGAGAAGGTAGCTAATGTCGAAAACTTTATACCGGATCATTTTATAAACGAAGCCGGGAACTTTGTAACTAAGGAATTTTTTGATTATTGTTTACCATTGATAGGCGACCCGATCCCTGACTATGCCAGATTAGTTGGGATGTCAATAAAACTTAAGTAGATCTAAAGTTAAGTTAAAGTTAATTTTATATTGACACACGTTTCGGGTTATACCATAATAAAGTTGCAATTAAGTAATATTACAATATTATATTGAGGCCTTTATGCTATTAGTTATTTTACCAAATTTTACACTATTTTATTCAGATTATTAGAAATATTCAACAAGAAATTCTTTCCTTTTTCAATCTTTTAAAAGAAAGTCTGTAAAAGCATACATTATACATTTTTGAGGCATTTTAATCAACAACAAAATATTGTATCTTTAGCTGTAATAATGCTTGAGAGGGGTGTCAGGTTGTGGCGGGTGTAAAAATAGAAAATGTTTATAAGTATTATAATAAGAATACTATTGCAGTTTCCGATTTCTCTTTAGAAATTAAGGATGGGGAGTTTTTAGTTCTTGTTGGACCATCGGGGTGTGGTAAAAGTACTACCCTAAGAATGGTAGCGGGACTTGAAGAAGTAACAAAAGGCAATATTTATATTGGAGAAAAGAATGTTACTAATATGGAACCTAAAGATAGGGATATAGCTATGGTTTTCCAGGATTATGCTTTATATCCCCATATGTCTGTTTATGAAAATATGGCTTTTGGTTTGAAATTAAGGAAATATCCCAAAGATGAAATAATACAAAGAGTGGAAAATGCTGCAGAAATATTAGGTATTACCCATTTATTTGAGAGACAGCCTCGACAGCTTTCGGGGGGACAAAGGCAAAGGGTAGCTTTAGGACGAGCCATCGTACGGAAACCGCAAGTCTTTTTAATGGATGAGCCCCTCAGTAATTTAGACGCTAAACTAAGGGTGCAAATGCGGGCCGAGTTAGTAAAACTACAGCGCAAACTTGCTACAACAACAATCTATGTAACTCATGATCAAACAGAAGCCATGACAATGGGTGATAGAATAGTTATTATGAAAGATGGATTTATGCAACAGGCGGGTACACCTGAAGAGATATATCATAACCCTATAAATTTATTTGTTGCTGATTTTATAGGATCTCCTAGCATGAATTTTGTTGAAGGTTCGTTAGTTACTGAAGACGACCAGGTTGAATTTGAAACAGATGGATTTAAAATTGGCTTTAACAGTCTTATAAAACTAGGTCAAATTAATGAAAAAGAGGTAATCCTTGGCTTTAGACCAGAGAATATTAGTTTGGATACTAAGAATAAAGGCAGTTGGTCGAAGCCTATTAATTGTCAAATCGAACTGATTGAAGACTTGGGTGCAGAAAAAATATTATTCATGAAGGCAGAAAATCAGGAATTTCAAGTTAAGCTTTTTGATAGTAACTTTGAGGGCAAAGTTGGACAATCACTTCAAGTATACTTGGATTTGAGTCGTATTCATATTTTTAGTAAAGACAGCGGTCAAAAAATCTGGAATGCGGGGGGTGGTAGATAGAAAATTAATGTAGTTTGATTTTAGTATATATAAGTAATAATTTAATGTTTCGTAAA
This sequence comes from Clostridiaceae bacterium BRH_c20a, assembly GCA_000961765.1. GTDB lineage: Bacteria > Bacillota > Peptococcia > Peptococcales > BICA1-8 > BICA1-8. Next base: position 6,890 of record LADT01000082.1, read on the forward strand.
AAACTAAAAGGAGTGGGGATTCTTGAAAAAGTTTAGATTTTTTTCTGCTTTATTAGCTGTATTACTAGTGTTAAGCCTAGTTGTTGTGGGTTGTGCGCCGAAAGAAGAACCTAAAGGCGACACAGCAAAAGATGAAAAAGTTACTTTGCGTTTTGCCCATTGGCGTGGTGAAGACAGAGATGCCTTTAATGAAATTGCTAAAAAGTTTACAGCAGAAAATCCTAACATTACAATAGAACAAGATATATCAAATTCACAACAGTATCAAACTAAAATACAGGCTGAAGTACGGGCCCAGGGTGGGCCAGATATTTTCACTGCCATGCCTGGTGCGGTTTTTGCGGGATTATTAACTACTCAGGTATTTTACGAACTTAATGGTGAAGACTTTATAAGCCGTGTCCCTGATCAATTATTGCTGCCAGGTCAGGATGGAGACAAACAATATGCAATTCCTTACCAATTAGTATTTAATATTCCTGTTTTTAACAAGGCTATCCTAGAAGAAATCGGCTATACAGAAGATAAACTTCCGAAAGACTGGGCTGGGTTTTTAGAAATGGCCGAAAAAATAAAGGCAAAAGGTATTACACCAATTATTTTTGACAGTGAAATTGGGCCAGGTCAGTTTATAAATCCAATGTTAATGAACAATATGCCCGAAGATGATACTTTAAGTAAGGTAGAAACTGGAGAAACAAAGCTTACTGATGAGTGGTTTGTAAAAACCTTAGAACAATTCAAGGAACTAAATGATAAAGGATATTTCCAAAAAGATGTTTTAGGAACGAAGAAAGCCGGTGCAGCCGCCTTATTTGCCCAAGGAAAAGGTGCCTTGCTTGCTCAAGGCTCTTACATGATGGCAACTAATAAAGAAGCTAATCCGGATTTAAAACAGGGTTTATATGCTCCAATCACTGTACCAGCGGATAAAATGAAATATGAAGGTATCCACACAGCAACATTTATGATTGGTCTTAATAAAAATTCTAAAAATCTTGAGGCAGCTAAAAAGTTTATGGAGTTCCTGTTTAGACCAGAAATTGCTGCAGATTACGCGAAAGCAACAGGTCAAATGTTGACCATAAAAGATGTTAAATATGAAAGTGAAGAATTAGCCGCTCAAACAACCTGGTTAGATAAGAAAACATTATTCCAACCACGGTATACTTTAAAAATTACTGAAGTATCAAAAGCTACCTTAGATGCAGTTACTGATGTAATTGGCGGAATGTCACCGGAAGATGCTGCGCAGAAAGCGCAAGCTGAAGTAGAACGAGCATTAAAGAATAAATAGACAAAAGTCAGTTGATAGGATAGAGAGAGGGTAGTCCTCTCTCTTCTCCGCATAATAGGCAAGGAGGGAAAATTATGAAAAAATACAAAGCTTTATCCTTTTTCATCCTCCCGGGCATAATTTTTTATATTCTGTTTTTTATTTTTCCTACAATTTCTGCCCTAGGGTTAAGTTTTACCGACTGGAATGGGTTGTCCCCTGATTATAATTTTGTTGGATTTAAAAATTATAAGCTTTTATTAACAGATGACCCTATTTTTATAAAATCTGTTAGTAATAACCTCAAGTATATGTTTTCAGTGGTAGTTTTTCAGACTCTGATATCATTGGTTTTTGCCATCTTGCTTGCCAAGAATACAAAACTAAATGTCTTTTACCGGGCAGTATTGTTTTTACCAACAATAATATCATCTGTATCTGTGGCATTTGTCTGGATATTTGTCTATGAACCCAGCATTGGTTCGTTAAATGCCGTCCTATCTGCCTTAGGTTTAGATTTTCTAATTAAATCATGGCTAGGTGATAAAAATATTGCTATATACAGCTTGGCCTTTGTTCAGGTTTGGGCTCATGCCGGACAGGTAATGATTATCTTTATTGCCGGATTACATGCAATTCCTAAGTCTTTATATGAAGTAGCTCGGATTGAAGGAGCTACTAAATGGCAAACTTTTCGTAATGTAACTTGGCCATTACTTGCGCCATCAGCTACTATTGTAATAGCTTACACTACCCTACAATCTTTTAAAGCTTTTGATTTAATTCTAGCAACAACAGATGGTGGTCCATCTTATGCAACTGAAATTTTATCTCTATTCCTGTATCATGAAGCTTTTAATAACTTTAAATTTGGTTATTCCTCGGCTATTGCTGTAGTTTTCATGCTAATAATTGCGGTAATTACTATTGTGCAATTCAGACTGCTCAAATCTAATAAGGTTAATTACTAGGGGGTGCAGTATGATTAGAAAAAATACAGAGACCGATGTAACTATGGAAAATATAAAACCTATAAATATAAATGAAAGAATTTCAAGACAGGTCCCTTTAGTAGCCTATACTTTATTGATACTGCTTCCTTTAACTCTGGTATTTTTTGCCAGTTTTAAAACCTTAAAGCAGTTATATAATGATCCATTAGGAATTCCCGAAAAGTGGAGCATACTTAATTATATTCGCCTTTTTGCCAATGAAAATATGTTAATCTATTTTAAAAATAGCTTTTTTGTTACTTTTACTTCTGTTTTCTTTATTTTGCTTTTAGGAAGCATGATCTCCTATGCGATAATTAGGATGCCCAATGTGGTAGGAAATATTTTATTTGGGTTTGTGACTCTGGGGATGATGGTGCCTACCCAGGTAAAAATGATTCCAACTTATGTATTATTGTCTGATTTAAATTTATTAAATAAACATTCTGGCTTGATACTAGTAACCATTGCCACTTTGATACCTATTTGTGTTTTTATTCTTACTGGTTTTATGAAGACATTACCCAAAGGGTTGCTTGAAGCAGCTATGATTGACGGTGCTTCACACTGGCAGGTATACAGTAAAATTGTTATACCGTTGTCATTACCGGCTATAGCTTCTACGGCTATCTTTTCGTTCGTAATCACCTGGAATGACTTATTGCATCCATTACTATTCATCAAATCATCTAGCTTAAAAACTTTGCCTTTAGCATTACTGCAATTTCAGGGTGAATATTTAACTGACTATCCTATGATCTTTGCGGGTGTTGTTGCTGCATCCATACCAATGATAATAATCTATATATTCTTCCAACGTTGGTTTATTCAAGGTATGACTGCCGGCTCTATGAAAGGATAGGTTATTATCTCTTTAAACTTTCAATAAATTGGAGCGTGTTCTGCGATGAGTATTAAAGTAGCCTTTTTACCAATTGGGCGAGTCAATTTTCATATGGAAAGTGCCAACGATAGCTTTCAAAAGTCCCGGGAGATGTTTAAAAAAATATATCCCAAGGTTCTAATGCCAAAGGAACTATTAACATCACTGGATATGCTTGCTGATTACCTTAAAAATATTGAAAAGCCAGATTTAATTATTTTACAAAATACCACCTTTGTAGATTCTACCTTTGCTGCAGAAGTGGTGCGTTTATATGATTGCCCGATTCTTTTGTGGACTTTAAGGGAACCAGTTATTGATGGCGGCAGACTTCGCCTAAACTCCCTAACCGGAGCCTTCTCGGCGGGCAACCTATTTTTTAATAGAAGCAAAAAATTTGAATACATTTTTGGCAGTCCAGAAGAAGCAAAAGTGCAGCAGAAAATTTCTGCTGTAATTAAAGCCTGCCAGGTTCAATACAGTCTTATAAATCTGACGGTTGGCGTAATAGGGAATGCTCCTTCCGGTTTTTATTTCTCCAACGCCCTTGATACCGAGGTGCAAAATGCTGTGGGAGCAAAGCTTGAGTATATTGAGGTCAGAGATATTATTAACAAAGCAAAGTCCTTGGAAGAAAAGGATTTCCAAAATCATTTGGCTGGCGCCCATGAAAACATTAAAGGCCTAGATCAAATCCCTGCAGAAAATTTAGATAAATTCGGTCGTTTGGCTGCAGCATATCACGCTTTTGTTGAAGAAAAAGGGATTAAAGCCTTGGCTTCTAGGTGCTGGCCTGATTTCTTTGTCGAATACTCAACACCTGTCTGCAGCGTACTATCAGGCTTAACAGAAAGTGGTGTAGTCTCCTCCTGTGAAGCTGATGTTTATGGTGCTATTTCCATGTTTATTCTAAAGGAGTGCACAGGTACTGCGCCCTATTTTGGTGACCCTGTATCCTTAGATGAAAATAAAAATGCAATTACCTTCTGGCATTGTGGTGCAGGAGCCTGCTCCTTAGCCCGTAAAGATACCGGTGCAAGGGCAGGGGTTCATCCCAACCGGAAAATTGGGCCTACTATGGAGTTTGGCCTCAAAGAAGGCAGAGTGACAGTAATCAGATTAGGCAGGAAACCCGATGGTACCTTCCGAATGTTCCTTATGACCGGTGAGGCTTTAGATGAACCACAACAATTCCTAGGAACCTCAGTAGTTGTTAAAGCCGATAAAGATGCCGCTGAAATTGTTAATAAAGCAGTAACTGCAGGATGGGAACCCCATTTTGCCTTAGTATATGGTGATGTTAAAGAAGAAATTAAAATTTTATGTAACCTCTTAAATTTAGAAGTAGTGGAATATTAATCTTAACTCAAGGGCCTATACAGGATGTCAGTGCTACAGTGTTACAGAAAAAGATTACACTCCACTTCGTTGCGTTAGATTAAGATTTCGCTTTGCTAGATTAAAGAGCTTTTCGGGCACTGGGCACTGAGCACGACACCCAATAATATAACTATATCATTTACACACTATCACACTCACACACTGAAAAAAGAGGAGATATGGTGATGGAAATAAGTCAACACCTTTTACAAGAGGAGCTTAGTATTAAAGAAAAGCGGGTACGGGACTTAGCAGATAGGCTGAATTTGGATGGAATCTGTCTATTTAAATATATGAACTATGCTTGGTTTACAGGCGGTGGAACCAATAGGGTTGTAACCGGTTCAGAACGGGGCTGTTCCATTCTTTTAATCCTGAAAGATAAAAAATATGTTTTTGCCCCTCGGAATGAAATTGAACGGATTACAACAGAACAGGTCTATGGTCAAGATTTTGAGCCTGTAACCTATGATTGGTTCAGTAACCCTGTCCAGGCTATTAAAGAGGTAGTAGGAGAAGCCAAAATTGGCAGTGATCTTCCTATTGCCGGTATGGAATCCATTAGTGATGATATAGACCGTTTAAGATTTTCCTTAACAGAGGCAGAAGTCTTAAAGGCTAAAGAAATTGCCCAAGTATGTTCAGACGAAACCGCTGTTTTTATTGCCGGAATGAAACCGGGAATAACGGAACAGCAGATGGCTGCAGAATTAAACTGCAGACTTCTTTGGCAAGGGATTAAACCAGCGGTACTTTTAATTGGTACCGATGAAAGAGTATTTACCTGCCGCCATCCCGTCGTAACTGACAAAAAACTGGAACAGTATGGTTTAGTGAGCCTCGTAGGCGAAAAGTGGGGTATTCACATTACTTTGACTAGGTCTTTTTACTTTGGAAATATACCACAAGAATTGAAGGAAAAGCAGATAAAAGTAAACCAAGTAGATGCTTTTATGATTGCTAATACCATATTAGGAAAACATAGCGATTTGGCCTTTGAAGCTTGTAAAAAGGAATATGCTGATTTAGGTTATCCTAATGAATGGAAATTACACCATCAGGGTGGAGCAATAGGCTATGCTCCCAGGGAATTTAGAGCAGGGGAGAGAAATGAATTAGTTCAAGCAAATCAAATGTTTGGTTGGAACCCCACATTACAAGGAACTAAAAGCGAAAGTACAATTTTAGTGCAAAAAGAAGGCGGGCCATTAATTTTGGACACTGTGCCCAAATGGTGGCCTACTCAGGAGATAGAAGTAAATGGTCAGGTTATTGCAAGGCCCATTGTTTTAGAAATGTGACGCAGTATAGTGCAAGTTAGGGACGGCTTACTTGCCTGATTAGCAAGCAAGGACCGTCCTTAACTTGTTTTAACTTAATTAATGGAGAATAAGTATGCAAAAAAGATATTTGCTGGGGCTACATTATTTTTTATATTATAAGGCAATTTCCTTTCTAATTCCATTTCTACCTTTACATTTGGCTACTAGGAATTTTGATGTAGGGGAAATTGGCTTAATACTCTCTCTGGGACCATTTATCATGATTTTTAGTCAGCCCCTTTGGGGCTTATGGTCAGATAGGCTACAGGCTTCTAAAAAAGTTTTGATACTACTCCTAATAATGTCGATGCTTACTGTATGGGGTTATTACTTGGCTCATTCATTTTTATTGACTATTTTAGCGGTTAGTGTATTTTATTTTTTCCAAAGTCCTATCACCCCTATTTCTGATAGTTTAGTATTAGCAAATTTAGGGGCGGATGTAGCGAATTTTGGTTTATACCGTTTATGGGGTTCTATAGGATTTGCTATAGGCGTAATTTTTATGGGGAAAGTTTTAGAAAACTATTCTACAATCTGGATTTTCATTAGTTTTGTTTTAATATACTTTATTACCTTAGGTAATGTTTTTAATTTCCCTGATAAAAACAGGCAAATTAAATTGCCTTTAAATTTTTTCCCGGATTTAAAGAGTTTAATATCCAATAAAAATTTAATATATTTCTTCCTTTTAGGTTTTTTGGTACAGTTGCCCTTTGGTGCATATAATTCTTTTTTTAGTTTGTATTTTAAGAGTTTGGGTGGAGATACAAGCAATTTAGGTTGGGCTTGGGCACTAGCTGCATTGAGTGAGGTGCCGGTATTTTTCTCGGCACAAAAAATCTTAAGTAAATATTCACATAAGCATTTACTCTGTTTTGCAGCTATGATATATGGTATTCGCTGGATTATACAGGCACTAATCGCTAGTCCTAACTATTTACTTGTACTTTCCTTAACGCAAGGCTTAACATATAGTGTTTTTTACTTTGCGGCGGTTGATTATATTAATTTATATACCCCAGTTTCATTGAAAACTACGGGGCAAACTGTCTTTGGTGCTATCTGTTTTGGATTAGGGCCTATGTCGGGAAGTTTGTTAGCCGGATGGCTTGTAAAGTGGTATGGGTACAGTTTTATGTTTAGCTTTTTCGGAGTAATATGCATATTAACTTCAATCATTTATTATAAGGGAAAACTAGGAGAAACTTCTCCGATTAAGTTAGTGTGAATAGAGGAGGGCTAAATGTGGCGAAAAAGTATATTCTGGCTTTAGATCAGGGGACTACCAGCTCCCGGGCTATTCTTTTTGATAGAGACGGGAGGATTATCAAACAGCAGAACAAGGAGTTTACCCAGATTTACCCTGAGCCTGGCTGGGTAGAGCATGATCCAGAGGAAATCTGGCAGAGCCAATTAGAAGTTGCTCAGACTGTTATCCAGGCTGCGGCAATAAAACCTTCGGAAATTGCAGCTATCGGTATTACTAATCAACGGGAAACTACGGTCGTCTGGGATAAAAATACCGGTAAACCAGTATATAATGCTATAGTTTGGCAGTGCCGTCGTACTGCCGAGACCTGCCAGCGTTTAAAAAGAGAAGGCTGGGATCAGATCATTCGCCGAAAAACAGGCTTAGTGTTAGATGCTTATTTTTCCGGAACAAAAGCAAAGTGGATTTTGAAGCATGTACCAGGAGTTAGGGAGAAGGCAGACCGGGGTGAACTATTATTTGGTACTATTGATACCTGGCTAATCTGGAAGCTAACCGGGGGCAGAGTTCATGCTACGGATTATTCTAATGCTTCTAGGACCATGATGTATGATATTCATGAACTGAAATGGGATGAAGATATAACCAAGCGTCTAGGTGTACCATTAGGTATGCTGCCAGAGGTTAACCCTTCCAGTGGTGATTATGGCACCACAATCCAGGAGCTTTTTGGTACAGAGATACCCATAACCGGCGTAGCAGGTGACCAACAGGCGGCATTGTTTGGTCAATGCTGCTTTAAACCGGGAATGACAAAAAACACTTATGGTACCGGGTGCTTTATGCTCATGAACACCGGGGAAAAGGCGGTACAATCCCAAAATGGGTTGCTAACTACTATTGCCTGGGGAATAGATGGTAAAGTTTACTATGCTTTAGAAGGAAGTATTTTTATAGCTGGTGCTGTTATTCAGTGGCTTAGGGACGAATTGGATATTCTCGAGGATGCGGCTCAATCAGAGGATTTTGCCTTAAAGGTTAAGGATACAGGTGGTGTCTACCTAGTTCCTGCCTTTGTCGGATTAGGTGCACCCCACTGGGATATGTACGCTCGGGGCACAATAGTAGGTATTACAAGAGGTACTAATAAATACCACTTAACTCGGGCTGCCTTGGAGTCTATAGCCTATCAAACTCGGGATGTTGTCAGAGCTATGCTGGCTGATGCCAGGATGGAGCTAAAAGGCCTGCGGGTAGATGGTGGAGCTGTATCAAATAGTTTTTTAATGCAGTTTCAATCTGATATTCTGCAGACTACTGTTGATCGTCCTCAGGTTAATGAAACAACAGCTTTGGGTGCTGCCTATCTGGCCGGCCTGGGCATAGGAATGTATGAAAATATTAAAGATGTTGAATGTTCCTGGCAGTTAGATAAAACCTTTGAACCATCCATGGCCCAGGAAACTGCGGAAAAGCTTTTCCGTGAATGGGAAAAAGCGGTAGAAAGGTCCAAAGGTTGGGCTTAAGGAGGCATAAAAATGACTAATAAAGTTCAGGTGGTAGTTATTGGTGGAGGGGCCACTGGAACCGGAATACTAAGGGATTTGGCCCTAAGAGGAATTGATAGTTTATTGGTAGAACAAAATGATCTGGCCACAGGAACTAGCGGTCGTTTTCATGGGCTATTGCATAGTGGAGCTAGGTATGTAGTAAAAGACCTGCATTCAGCGGAAGAATGTATCCAGGAAAATATAATACTAAAAGAAATTGCTCCCGATTGTATTGAAGATACTGGAGGTATGTTTATCGCCACCAAAAACGATGATTTATCTTATGTTAATCAGTGGTTAGAGGGGTGTGAAAAAGCGGGTATAAATACTGGAGAAGTTTCAGCTCAGGAGCTTTTAAAAGAAGAACCCGCCCTTACTCCTGATATAGTTAAGGCTTATTATGTACCTGATGCAGCAGTAGATGGCTTTACCTTGGCTGCCGCTAATGTCCTTTCAGCAAATAAAGCCGGTGCACAGGTTAAAACCTATACTAAAGTAGTAGGCTTTAAGCTAGAGCAAAATAAGGTCCGTGGTGTTTATTTACAAAATAAGCGTACGGGAAAGGAAGAACTAGTAGGGTGTGACTATGTTATAAATGCCGGAGGAGCCTGGGCTGGTCAAATTGCGGCCCTAGCAGGACAGAATATAAATATTAGTCCTGATAAAGGAGTATTGGTCATCTTTAATCATCGGATAACAAATAGGGTTCTAAATCACCTCAGGCCGCCGGGCGATGGTGATATTTTCGTACCCCACGGTAGTGTTACTGTTTTCGGGACAACATCGCGGCTTACCAGTAGCCCTGATGATAATGAGGCTACCCGAGGGGAAGTATTGGAGCTTTTAGCGGAAGGCAGTAATCTAGTGCCTGACTTAAAAGAGATGAGATTGATTAGAGCTTTTGCCGGGGTACGTCCCATTTATCAGCCTGAAGGCGGAGAGGTAGGTCGGGAAGCCACAAGGGACTTCACCCTCATTGACCATAGCCGGTTTACAGGATTACAAGGAATGGTTTCTGTAGTGGGCGGTAAATTAACAACTTTCCGCTTAATGGCCAAGGTTGCGGTTGATATGGTGGCAGGCCGTTTAGGTATTGATAAACCCTGCATTACCCACCTGGAAAAGATTTATGCCCCGGTTCCCAGAAATGGAGCTAAGCCTGGTGAGTATCTTTGTCAGTGTGAAATGGTTACTAAAAAGATGCTGGATCAAGCTGTTCTTGAAAAAGAACAATTTTCTTTAAGTGATGTACGACGTTTAACCCGTTTAGGAATGGGTCCCTGCCAGGGTACCTTTTGTACCTTTCGGGCGGCAGGTTATTACCATGAAAGCAGGGGTTTAAAAGTAAAAGCTGCCAATAAACTTCTAAAAGATCACATCGAGGAACGCTGGAAAGGCAGTAAGGCTGTTTTATGGGGTCAACAGGCTCAAGAGGCCCAGTTAACAAGGGGTATTTATCTGGGACTTTTAAACCTAGAAAGATTGGATAGTGATAGACATGATGTATGATGTAGTAGTAATAGGGGCAGGACTAGCTGGCTTTAGCGCAGCATTAGCCGCTTCAGAAAGCGGAAAAAAGGTTATCGTTGTTGCTCAAGGTATGGGTAATTTGTATTCCGCCTCTGGCTATATTGACTTCCTAGGATATTATCCTACTACTTCCTCCAAACCGGTCCTCAACCCAGGAAAAGCCTTAGAACAGCTCATTGTGGAAAAAACAGATCATCCTTATGCCCGTATCGGCAAGGAAAATATTAGCCGTTCTTTTGCAGCTTTTATTAAGGCAAGCAGGGAAATGGGTCTTCCTTATACAGGTTCTTTAGAAACTAATTTATTGATGCCTACAGCCGTTGGAGCCTTGGTTCCGACTACTCTTTATCCCCAATCTGCGGAGAAAGATGTCGTATTTTCCCGGGAAATAGTTGTAGTAGGTATTAAGGAATTGGTTGATTTTTACCCCGCTTATGCTGCGGAAAACCTGGAACGGCAGTTGGGTCGAAAAATAAGGTCAGTCTGGGTTGATTTAGGGCTTAATGTTGGTCGAGAGTTGAACAGCTATGATTTAGCATTAACTTTAGAAAAGCCAGATATAAGAAACAGACTAATTTTAAAGCTCAAAGAAGCAGATGTACAAAACAAGCTAGTGCTGATTCCAGCTGTTTTGGGAGTTAATCGCTGGCAGGAAGTAATAAGTGAGATAGAAGAAAAGCTCCAATGCCAAGTTTTGGAGATCCCTACCTTACCACCCTCGGTTATGGGCTATCGCTTAGCTCAAAGCTTTAAATTGTATTTAAAGAAAAAAGGTGTAGAATTTATTATTGGTTTCCCGGTTTCTTATGTCAAGTGTACTGACCGAAGGTGTGAAGAGGTCGGTATTATAGCCAACGAGCGTGTGAAAAAAATAAAAGGTTATAATTATTGCTTGGCTACAGGGGGTATCCTAGGTGAAGGCCTAAAGGTACTGCCGGATGAAATTAAGGAACAGGTTTTTAATCTGCCAATAAAAAAATCTAAGGAACAATTATTGAACGATTTCTTTAACTCAGAGGGGCAGCCTCTATCTCATGCCGGAGTAATGGTCAATGATAATCTACAGCCTGTCAATCCTCAGACCCAAGCAGTAATTTTAACAAACGTATTTGTTGCTGGTGCTACTTTAGCCAGCTATGATCCCTTTGTAGAAAAGAGTGGTAATGGAGTCGCTTTAGCATCAGGTTATAAGGCGGGGGTTTTAGCAGCTAAGGGGGGATTCTCTGATGAGTAAAGGTGATGAACGTAATTTAGACCACTGCCTAAAATGCAGTACATGTCATACTCAATGTCCGGTAGTAGCAAATTACCTAGCCTTCCCCGGTCCTAAACAGCTAGGGCCTGAGCTAGAAAGGTTGCGTCTAGCTCGAGGTGGTAAAGCACCTTTTGAAATAGATGAAGCCTTGAATTACTGTACTAACTGTAAAAGATGTGATATTGCCTGTCCCCACGGTGTTAAGCCATCTTATTATAATATAAAAAACAAAGCTAAACTAAAGGGTAAATCTCTAAATAAATTTAGAGATTGGATTTTAGCTCACAACGTGTGGTGGGGTAAAATTGGCAGCCAAATACCTTCCTTGACCAATTTTGGCCTCAAATTTCCCCTTACAAGGCTGAGTATGGGATTAGTGGGTGTAGCCAATCGGCACTTTCCTAAATATGAGAAGAAGAAGGTCATAATTAGCAAGGAAAAAAAGGAAAAGAAGGCTCTGTATTATGCCGGCTGCTATGCTTCATATAATGAACCCCAGATCATTCAGGCTGCCGTTAACATATTAGAAGCCTGTGGCTATCAGGTTGAGCTGGCCCCTGCTGCCTGCTGTGGTACACCAATGGTCAGCAACGGCCTCTTAGAGGAAGCAGGCAAATTAGCAGAAAAAAACACGGATATTTTCCTAAAATACATCCAGCAAGGATTTAAGATAATCACAACCTGCTCTAGCTGCGGCCTGGCTTTAAAGGAGGAGTATGCCCACATGCTGCCTGGTGAGAAAAGCAACCGGCTCAGGAAAAATATCTGGGACTTATTTGAGATTTTAGATGAAGAAGGGATTCTTCCCTTTAGCTCCAGTCAAAAAATAGCTAAGGCTTATTATCATGTTCCCTGTCACTTAAAAGCGCAAGGCATCGGTGTGCCGGCTGCTAATCTTTTAAAGGCTATTGCCATAAAAGAACTAATTATTGAAGACAGCTATTGCTGTGGTATATCAGGCACCTATGGATTTAAAAAGGAAAAGTATGCTCTGTCTATGGCCATCGGGGGCCCGTTGTTTCAGGATATTAAGGAAAGCCAGGTACCCTTAGTAATCACTGACTGCGGAACATGTAAGCTTCAGATTGAACATGGTACAGGGGTTACAGTGAATCATCCGGCAGTAATTCTAGAAAACTATCTAAAAAAAACACAATAGCTACTGTGTTTTAGTAGAGCAATGCTATAAAAGCTACTAATTGTTGGTGTCATCCTGAGGAAGGTACGACCGAAGGATCTGAGTCTTCAGTACGTAAGATACTTCGCTATCGCTCAGGTAAGCAGGGTATCAAAATCATGTGTTTCGATTTTGATACCCTTGCTTAGTTTGTTCGATTAATGACAATCTTGGATCTTTGTCATATTAAAGTGTTTTTCTGGTCACTGGTCACAGAGCACTGGGCACGAAACCCGAAAAGTTACCCGAGCTAATTTAGAGCCTTTTTAGTAAGCGCCCCATCCGCTCTAGGGCCTCATTAATATTGTTTACAGACGCAGCATAGCAGCAGCGAATAAAGCCCTGCCCGCTTTCACCAAAGGCATTGCCTGGTACGACAGCAACTTTTTCCTCCGTCAATAATCTTTCAGCAAATTCTTCAGAAGAGAGTCCTGTTTCCTTAATGGAAGGAAAGGCATAGAAAGAGCCCTTTGGTTCAAAGCATGACAGGCCAAGCTCCCGTAGTCCGTTTACCATCAAGTTGCGGCGCTGATTAAAGGATTGAACCATTTTTTTCATTTCACTTTCCCCATTTTTTAAGGCTTCTAATGCCGCTTTTTGGCCCATGATAGGGGCACACATGATGCTGTATTGGTGAATTTTCATCATGGCACTAATTATTTCCCTAGGACCTGCGGCATAGCCTATCCGCCATCCGGTCATGGCAAAGGCCTTAGAAAACCCGTTTAAGATAACTGTCCTCTCCCACATTCCGGGCAGGGCCGCAAAGGAAAAGTGCTTCCCTTCATAAGTAAGTTCACTATAAATTTCATCGGATATTACCACCAGGTTATTCTCCTCAACAACTTGAGCAATCACTTCCAGATCTTCTTTAGTCATAATCGCACCAGTAGGATTATTAGGAAAGGTTAATAGCAAAACCTTGGAACGGGAAGTTATCTTTGATCTCAATTCCTCCCCCGTTAGTTTAAAATTATCCTTTTCAAATGTACCTAGGGGTATGGGGATTCCATCAGCCAGCAGTGCCCCCGGAGCATATGAGACAAAGGACGGATCAGGAATTAAGACCTCGTCGCCTGCTGATATCAGAGCCCTTAACGCCAGGTCTACAGCTTCACTTACACCTACTGTAACCAAAATTTCATCTTCCGGGTTATATTCGGTCTGGTACTTTTTTAGGTAATTACTAATTGCCTTCCTTAATTCGGGCATCCCATAATTGGAGGTATACATAGTAAAGCCTTTTTCTAATGAATAGTAACAGGCTTCCCTAATATGCCAGGGAGTAACGAAATCCGGCTCTCCAACGCCGAGGGATATAACCCCTTCCGTTTGACTTACCAGATCAAAAAACTTTCTTATGCCTGAGGGAGGTAATTTTCTAACCTTTTCATTAATAAATGAATTTGGATTTACTGTCATGGGGAAACCACCAGCCTTTTGTCGCTTTCTTCACCGCTAAAGATAACACCGTCTTCTTTATAGCGCTTCATTACAAAATGGGTTCGTGTGCCGTTTACGTACTCTAATGTTGCCAGCTTTTCTGATAAAAAAAAGGAAATATCATGCATGGTTTCTCCTTCAATAATTACACATAAATCATAGGAGCCAGACATTAGATAGACTGATTTAACCTGGGGGAAACGGTAAATACGCTCTGCAATCTTATCAAAGCCAAATTCCCTTTGAGGAGTTATTGTTACTTCGATTAATGCTCTCACCCGGGGAGAAGACTGCTTGTCCCAGTTTATTACAGTGTGGTATTTTAAAATAACACTATCCTGCTCCAGTTCTTCAATGATCTGGGCAATATCCTCTTTGGAGACATTAAGCATTTTAGCTAACTGTTCCTTTGATAGCCGGCTGTCATTTTCTAATAGCTGCAAAACCTCTCGTTTTAAATCACCCATTAATTCAAAAACCTCCTATTTTTGTTATTTTTATATTGTTTTTAAAAGCGAATAGACGAATGGGTTAGTAAATCGTCACTAAGAAAATAAAAAACCCCCGCCCCTAAAAAAAATAGGGACGAGAGGCTTATCTCGCGGTACCACCCTAGTTGGTCTTATACAGACCCCCTCAGTAAAACTCACTCTCCATAACGGTGGAGACCGGTTCTGCTTACTCAACCTCGATTGGTTTTTCAGAAGAACACTCTAGAGTGGCTTCATTGGATTGCTGCATCGGATTTTCACCATCACCGATTCTCTGAGGTCAGCAGGTGACCAATTACTCTTCTCTTTCACAGTGTTTATACTTATGTAATTTTAGTAATTTTAGCATCATCTACTACAGAGTGTCAAGTAAAAATTAGGATAATCAGGGGTGCAGAATAACCAGGGGAATTTCCTCTGGTTTCTCCTAGCTAGCCAGTTTTGCAAAGACTATTAATTTCATAAGAGTTTTCATCATTCTGAGACTATGGACCATCGGCCATAAACCCAATAATTTGCTATTTCTAAATGTAGCCACATTATATATGCTCTGTTAAAATATAAGAGTTGGAGTCAAGGGAAGGTGAGACTTAATTGCGGACTTTTAAATATGTACTTATATATCTGCTTATAATTCAATTTGCCCTTTATTATATTGTTCCTTTAGATATGGTTTACGGTTATAGGATGGATTATGAGCTTGTAAAAAATAATATTCATAATATCGATACCATATTAGAGCAGATATCTAAAGAGGTAAAAAATAAAGATTTAAAGGAGTATGTGATTATCCTTGGCGATTCAGTAGCTTTTAGTGGTCCGGGTGATTCGCAGCAGTCTATAGGCTATTATTTAGAAGAAATTAACCGGGAGAAAAATGGGGAAAATGCTACTCGTTTTTTCAACCTTTCTATGCCTGCTATGCAGGTAGGAGATATTTATACTATGCTCTTAAAGTTGGATAAATACGGTATTTCTACGGATAATGTTATTTTAAATATAACTTATGCCGGATTTGTGAAAAGAGACCCAGATCCTCCTATTGTATTTTGGTTTCGCGATAACTTGAAAAATATGGATCAGGAAGCTATGCTGAAGTTCAGGTTAATCTTACTGCAAATGATTACTCTAAAGGCAAAAAGAATTTTGTGAGCTATCTTAGCAGTTTTTTGGAAAGTAGAATATATCCATCTCTACGCCTTTTTCAATATAAAGACTTCCTGAAAAAAGCAGTAAGTGGTGAACATCAAAGTGATGCTTTAGGAGATGCTCGGGTCTGGTCTGAAAAAGAGGGTTTAAGGGAGCTATTAAAGGAATATGAGTATCAAAGAGGATTCTCTGCAAAGCCTTTTGATATGAGCACTACTAATCCTCAAATTTATTTTCTGGAAAAAATTATGGAACGTCAGCAGGATAAAAATACTCTAATATTCCTGGCAGCTGTCAATGAGGTATTGATGGAAGAGGAAGTAAATAAGGATGGCTACCAGGAAAATCTAAAGAAAATAGATAATTATTTTAGGATAAAAGATAGCAAATACTTGAATCTTCAGGGAAAAATAGGAGAGTCAAGTTTCTCTGATCATATTCATTTGACCTCAGAAGGCTACCGAATGCTTGCGGAAATACTCTATGAAGAATTATTAGTGACTAGTGACTAGTGACTAGTGGATTAAGTGTAATCTTTTGCTGTAGCACTGTAGCACTGTAGCACTGACCTTCAGTATACCCCATAAGTAAAAGAGAGGTGCACCATGCTTTTTCATACACCGGAATTTATGATTATGTTGACGATGAGCTTGATAATATTTTATTTATTTCCTGCCTGGCGGATATATACTTTAGCCTTCGCTAATATTATTTTTTATGGAGCCAGTGGTCTAGGGTATCTAGTATTGTTTATTGTCATAGCAATATTAACATATGTAGTCTCTCTATTCTTGAAAGGCACTTATGGGGAGATTTTTTTGTGGCTGGGAATAGTATTAAATGTTGGGAACTTAGCCTTCTTTAAGTACTCGGTATTTCTCCTTAAGAACCTTGAGAACTTTTTGTCTGTAAATCTGATATGGGAAGGCTCAGTTTTTACAAAATTGCTTCTTCCCATAGGGATTTCTTTTTATACCTTTCAGATGATAGCTTACCTTGTTGATGTTTATAAAGGTAAGATTGAGTCTTGTAAGTCCTGGCTGGATTTTTGGGTATTTATATCTTTTTTTGCTCAACTCATTGCCGGACCCATTATGCGGGGCAAAGATTTAATACCACAGGTTGAAAGGCTGCAAAAAATCAGCCTGGATTACGGCAGAATAAAGTTAGGCATCACCTATTTAGCATTAGGATTATTTAAAAAAATTGTCCTAGCCGATAATATATCTGTCTATGCCGACAGTTTTTTTAATAGAGGTGCTGCACTAAGTAGTGGTGAAATATGGATTGCAGCTTATTTATTTGCTTTTCAAATATACTTTGATTTTTCGGCATACAGTGAAATGGCTTTAGGAATTGGACACTTATTTGGAATCAAGTTGGACTTGAATTTTAAAACACCTTACTTAAGTAAAAATCCCACTGAATTTTGGAGAAGATGGCATATTACTCTTTCTAACTGGATAAAGGATTATATATATATTCCTTTAGGGGGATCCCGAGTAGGGGAAGTACGCCAGCAGATAAACCTGTTTTTGGCTATGGCAATCTCCGGGCTTTGGCATGGAGCGGCCTGGACCTTTATAGCTTGGGGTATGTTTCACGGACTTTTGTTAATAGCCCATAAAATTTATGTACGTATAACAAATAACCTGGGTTTTAAAGATCTAAAGGATAATAGACTATATGGTTGTCTTGAGGCTTTTGTCTTTTTCCACTTAACTTGTATTGGATGGGTTTTCTTTAGGGCAAAGGGTGTGGGTAGTGCAATAAATATGGTGCAAGAGATGCTGACACTTAATCCTATGATATTTTTGACGGATAAAGTTTTATTGAAATATTTTGTGCTTAGCGCTATGTTATTTGCACTTCATATCGTAGAGTATTTACTGCGGGAAAAACATAATCTGGTTACCCAAATTTGGTATCAATATTTCCCCGCACCACTTAGAGGCTTAGCTTACACCGTGTTTATAGTGATATTAGTTATTTTTATGCAAAATGAGCAAAACAGCTTTATATATTTCCAATTTTAAATATAAGAATCTATATTTTTTTGCCAATATTGGCAAAGAGGTTTTGGAAGAAAGACGCGCGCAGAAGGAACTAATAAGGCGCGTCTTTCTTAATTTCTAGGGCAAACTTTTTTAATATTACGCAAATTCCGTTGACCTTTTAAATAACTTATGGTATCATTAATGCAATACATTGACGCTTTATTATAATGAAGTGATAACGGGGTGATGCTTGTGCCATTGAATTTTGAAAAACCCACAGGGACTAGAGATGTTCTGCCCGAAAAGCTATTACTGATCAGGCAAATATCTGCTGAGATAATTGAACTTCTGGCAAAATGGGGTTATGAAGAAATAGAAACGCCCCTTGTTGAATACCACCAGACAGTAGGACTGTTTTCAAAAATCCAGGATGACAGGTTGATTAAATTTTTGGATCCCTTAGGTAAGAATGTAATATTGAGACCGGATTTTACGACACCTATTGCTAGATTAGCGGCTTCAATTTATAAGGATATTGATTTTCCAATCAGGCTAATGTATCAAGGCAAAGTTTACCGTAATTCTGGAAGTAAAGGTATAGCTGAAGTTAACCAGATTGGTATGGAACTTATAGGCCTGGCATCTTTGGAAGGCGATGCTGAGGTTATTACCCTAGCCATTCAGACAATATTAAAATGTACTAATAAAAACTTTAAGGTTGCGGTGGGCCATACCAAGTTCTTAAAGCTTTTGCTTAAAGAGATAGGCTGTGACCCTTCCTGGCAGGATCAGCTATTCCAGTATTTATTAGACAATGACTATGTAGGCTATAAAAACCTAGTAAATACTCTTGAGATAGATGAGTCTTATAAAGAATATTTAGTTAAGATTTTAAAAATCCGGGGTTCATTTGCTACTGTTATTGAAGCCGAAAATTGGTTTGACTCCCCGGAATGGCGGGATATTTTTCAAGAGCTATCCCAATTATGGAGTATTCTTACCCAATATCAAGTAACTGATTATGTCAGCCTGGATTTGAGCCTGGTTGGCAGACAGTATTATTATACAGGGATGATTTATCATGTTTACTGTGAGGGGCATCCTTACCCTATTTGCTCTGGGGGACGTTATGATAATCTTTTGGAGAATTTTGGAAGGGACGGAACAGCCACCGGATTTGCAGTAAATGTTGACGACCTCCTTGGGGTAGTTATTAAAGAGAATGGACAAAATTACCCCGAAGGCAAAACTCTTTTAGTATACTCCCCAGACCAACGCCAGGAGGCTATCCGGCAAGCCGATCTACTGAGGGCACAGGGAAGGGTTGTCGTCATGGCTCAAGAAGGAACGGTAACGGAGAAATTCCAATCCGATTTTGACCAAATAATAGATTTAGATAATTAAAGGAAGTGGGTTATAGAATGCTTACAATAGCAGTTCCGAAAGGGCGCATATTAGAAGAAGCAAATATATTGCTGCGCCAATCAGGAATTATTAATAAAGAGGTTCAAGAAACCAGAAAACTTATTTTAGAAGATGTTGATGATGGAATCAGGTTTATCCTGGCCAAACCTCAAGATGTACCGACATATGTTAGATATGGAGTAGCCGATGTAGGTATAGTTGGTAAAGATGTCCTCTTAGAGGAGGGAGAAGGCTTTTATGAGCTGATGGACCTTGGTATAGGTCTGTGCAGGCTTTCAATCTGCTCAAAGCCCGGCAAGACCTGTCAGCGAGGGGAATTACCAAGGGTTGCTACTAAATACCCTAAAGTGACAGCCAATTATTTTCGGGAAAAAGGCGAACAGGTAGAAATTATTAAGCTCAATGGTTCGGTAGAGCTGGCACCCTTATTGGGCCTGAGTCATTATATTGTAGATATTGTATCGACCGGTCAGACTTTAGAGGAAAACGGTCTAGTTGAATTAGAAGTTATAGCCCATGTTTCCTGCCGGCTAATTGTTAACCAGACAATGTTTCACCTGAAAAATTCTGTTATTGAAGAATTGGTAAGTAAACTAGAGGCGGGTATACAGATATGATTGGGATAATTGATTATGACTCCGGCAATATTTTTAGTTTAGCGGCCGCTTTTAACCGTTTAGACGCCAATCACAGGCTTGTTACAGCACCCACAGAAATCAATAACTGTACAGCACTGGTATTACCCGGGGTGGGAGCCTTCGGTGATGCAATAAATAACCTAAAGGCCAAGGGCTTAAATGAGGCAATCCTCCACTGGGTAAATGCCGGAAAACCATTATTGGGGATCTGCTTAGGAATGCAGTTATTATTTGAAAAAAGTGAAGAACATGGAATTTATCAGGGGCTAGGGATTCTGCCTGGAACTATTAGGCGGATTACGGGCCAGGTTAAAGTTCCCCACATGGGTTGGAACAAACTTCACATTATTAGTAACCATAACCTTCTTCAAAATATCTCTGATGGATATGTGTATTTTGTTCATTCCTATTACGCTGCTGAAGCTTCGGAAGTTGTCTTGGCCTCTACCTTTTATGGTGAAGAAATACCAGCTGTTGTAGGTAAAAATAATGTGCTGGGAATGCAGTTTCACCCAGAAAAAAGCGGCCCCGTGGGAATGACGCTGCTAAAGAATTGGGTCGAATTGATAGAGGCTTCAGATAAAAGGTAAAATATTGGGATGCATCTGCTTATCTGCTTTTTTGCATGATGTATCCGATGAATGGCAGTCTTCTGGGATGCATCTACTTTAATGTTAGACTGCATGATCCATCAATGAAGGTCAGTTTATTTTGAAGCATCCTATTCAAGATGCAGGAAGCAGGAAGCATGAGTCAAGATAAGGGCTATATATTAGTTCTTGCTTCTTACCTCCTGTTTCTTGCCTCCTGTGCTGCAGATGCCTCAGGTGATATTCACATGCATAGGATGCATCCTATGATGTTCACCCGTAAGCAGATGTCAAACAAATGTTTTTTCCGCACTGGAATACTGGGAACAGGACTCTGAGCAACCGAGCACGATTCACAAATGATCACGCAAGTCAAGAACCGTCCCCAAAATGCTGGTCACGTGACCCTAAGAATCACCCATAAGTAAAAAAACGGAGGTGCAAAATGTCTTTTACGATCTATCCTGCTATTGATATTAGAGGCGGGAAATGTGTACGGCTCTATCAAGGGGATTATAGTCTCGAAAGCACATATTATGAAAACCCTGTAGAGCCGGCTCAAAAGTGGTATGAAGCAGGGGCCCATTGGCTTCATATTATTGATTTGGATGGGGCTAAGACAGGTAAACCGGAAAACCTGCAAATAATTACAGAAATATTAGAAAAGTTTAAGATAAATATCCAGGTTGGAGGAGGCATAAGAACCTTAGAGGCTGCTCAGGCCTATCTAAATAGTGGTGCTGCTAGGATTATCATTGGGTCACAGGCTTTAAAGGATAATAGATTTGTAGAAAACCTGTTAAATATACATGGTCCTGAGAAGATTGTTGTATCGTTGGATGGCCGTAGTGATCAGGTTTATAGTGACGGATGGCTAAAAGAATCGGGAAGGGATCTATCCACTGCTGCCCTAGAATTGGCTCAAACGGGAGTGAATACGTTCATTTATACAGATATTGAAAAGGATGGTACACTCTCAGGTCCAAACATTACTCAAGCTCTAAACCTTGCTGCTTTGACAAAGAAAGAGGTTATTGTTGCTGGTGGAATAGCTACAGCTGATGATGTATTGTATTTGGCACGGCAGCAAGACTTGGGAATTAAAGGAACAGTAATTGGTCGGGCCCTCTATACCGGTGGTGTAAACTTAAAGAGCTTAATATCCTGGCTGAGGAGGGCTTAGTATGCTGACTAAGAGGATTATCCCCTGTTTAGATGTTAAAGAGGGCAGGGTTGTTAAAGGTGTTAGCTTTGTTAATCTGCGGGATGCCGGAGATCCAGTAGAGCTAGCGGCATATTATGATACCAGCGGGGCTGATGAGCTGGTTTTTTTGGATATTTCAGCAAGTGTTGAAGGTAGGAAAACTATGCTGGGAATAGTCCAAAAAACAGCGGAGACTATCAGTATTCCTTTTACAGTCGGTGGCGGCATCAACAGCACCGAGGACATAAAAAGGGTTTTGAGATCAGGTGCTGATAAGGTTAGCTTAAATACTGCAGCAGTGTTCAATCCTAAGCTTATTGAAGAAAGTGCTCGTATCTTTGGCAATCAATGTATAGTAATTGCCATTGATGCCAAATTTAATGGACCATGGGGTACCTGGGAAGTATATACCCACGGAGGAACCCGTGCCACAGGGATAAAAGTATTGGAATGGGCTCGGGAGGCAGAAAAAAATGGTGCCGGAGAAATTTTATTAACAAGTATGGATTGTGATGGGCATAAAAAGGGCTTTGATCTAAAGCTTACTGGGGAAGTAGCCCAGGCGGTTTCTATCCCTGTTATAGCATCAGGTGGCGCAGGCGCTAAAGAGGATTTCGAAGATGTTTTCGTCCAGGCTAATGCCGATGCAGCCCTAGCGGCCTCAATCTTTCATTATCAGGAAACTTCAATAAAGCAGATAAAAATATACCTAAAGGAAAGGGGGATACCAATTCGGTGGACAGATTAGAAGATATAGAAATAAAGTGGAATCAGGAAAAGCTATTGCCTGCTGTTATCCAGGATTATCTTACGGGCAAGGTGTTAATGGTAGCTTATATGAACCGGGAAGCTTTAGAGAAAACTATAGAAACAAAGGAAGCCTGGTTTTGGAGCAGATCCCGGCAGGAATT
This sequence comes from Clostridiaceae bacterium BRH_c20a, assembly GCA_000961765.1. Taxonomy (GTDB): domain Bacteria; phylum Bacillota; class Peptococcia; order Peptococcales; family BICA1-8; genus BICA1-8. Next base: position 29,316 of record LADT01000082.1, read on the forward strand.
GTGGCACAAAGGTGCTACTTCCGGGAATATTCAAAAGGTGCTTAAACTTTCCTTAGATTGTGATCAAGACACTTTACTGGTTCAAGTAGACCCTCAAGGTCCTGCCTGTCATTTAGGTACTGAGAGCTGCTTTAATCAAGGCAGTGATATATTTCCAGACCATTTGAGAAAAGTTATTGAGCAAAGATATCAAGAAAGACCGGAAGGTTCCTATACGACTTATCTATTTAATACGGGCCTAGATAAAATCTTAAAAAAAGTAGGTGAAGAGGCTGCAGAGGTTATTATCGCTGCGAAAAACTCTAGTGACCAAGAACTGGCTTCAGAGACAGCTGATCTCATCTACCATTTGCTAGTCCTTTTTCAAGAACGGCAGCTTGATTTCCATGAGGTGCTTAATGTTTTAAGGGAAAGAAGGGGTTAAAAGATGAATATCTATCAATGGAATAATATGGATATAAATGCCAAGGCTAGCTTATTAAGAAGGGCTGAAAAGGATATCAGTGAGCAGATGGAAGTAGCTTTAGGGATCATAAATGAGGTAAAAAAAGGCGGAGATGAGGCTGTCTGCCGCTTTACTGAGAAGTTTGACGGTGCTCACCTAACACCTCAATCCTTAAGGGTTACAGAAGAAGAGATAGATGAGGGATATGAAAGGATAGGAGATGCATTTAAAGAAACCCTCTGGTTTGCTGCAAAAAATATCAGAACCTTTCATACTCGTCAGATGCCGGAGCCCCTTTGGTTTACTGAGACTGTACCTGGTGTAATGGTAGGTGAACAAACAAACCCTATTCCCGATGTTTGTATCTATGTTCCTAGAGGTAAGGGCAGTTTTCCCTCAGTATTATTAATGCTTGCAATACCTGCTATAGTGGCAAAAGTACCTCGTATAGTTGTTGTTACACCTCCTAACTCTCAAGGAAAGCTTGATGATAGTGTTTTAGCGGCGGCCAAAGTAGCCGGCGTTAGTGAAATATATAAAGCTGGGGGTGTCCAGGCAGTAGCTGCTGTAGCGTATGGTACTCAAACAATTCCCCGGTGCAGTAAAATTATTGGTCCGGGCAATTCCTATGTTACTGCTGCTAAAAGAATCTTAAACGGTGTCTTGGACGTGGGTCCTCCGGCAGGTCCTAGTGAAGCAATCATTCTAGCTGATGAAACAGCAGATGCCAAAAAGGCAGCCTTGGACTTAATGATAGAAGCAGAACATGGCCCTGATTCTGCTAGTTTGCTAGTTACCCATGTTGCTGAGTTGGCAGAGCAAGTAAAGAAAATTATTGAGAAGCAATTACCAAAGCTTTCTGAGAAGAGGAGAAGCTTTGTTAACACTGTTTTTAACAATTACGGGGGAATAATTTTAACACAAAGCTTAGAGGAGTCCATAGATGTTGTTAATCAATACGGGCCCGAGCACATGGAATTAATGGTTAAGGACCCCTGGGGGATTTTACCCAGAATTAAAAATGCCGGAGAAATTCTGCTGGGACATAATGCTCCCATAACCTTAGCAAATTTCCTATTGGGGCCAAATGCTATTTTACCTACGGGAGGTTCCGCTAAAACCTATTCCAGCGTTTCAGTTTTTGACTTTATAAAACGTTCCTCAGTAGGTTATGTCACAGAAGAAGGCTATCAAAAGGTAAAAGACATGGCCGCCCTCTTCGCCCGAGAAGAAGGCTTCGAAACCCACGCCCTGGCGATCGAAGATCGCTGAGGCTAATGGGTGAAGATAATCAGTCGGCATTATTACTTTAGGGGCAGTATTTAGGTCAGCATTACGGCTTACAAGATTAATTTTTGGGTCGGCGTGACGGCTAAGAAGAGCTTTTTTAGGTCGGCTTGACGTCTTCTACGCTAGATTTTGGGTCCGCATGACGTCTATTAGGTAAACACTTTAGGTCGGCATGATAACTTTATAGACAATTTATTTCGTCAGCATTTTTAATGCCGACGTGCAGTTTAACCCACGAGACGTAATGCCGTCCGAATATGAATCCCAATAGCCGTCATGCCGACTTCATGATTATCCCAGTAGACGTCATGCCAAAGTCAGTCTGTTACTGAACCCTGAGCAACCGAGCCCTGGTCACGCGACCAAAAAGCTAGACCAAAAAGCAAAAAGGATGTGAAAAATATGAAAGTAAACGTTGAACGGCAAACCTTAGAGTCAAGAATAACTGTTATTCTCGATGATGGTCCTCGAAATCCTGAGGGAAAGAAAAAAATTAATACTCCCCTAGCTTTTTTTAATCATATGCTGGAGCAAATCGCCTGGCGGTGTGAATTAAATATTGAGGTAGAAGTGGAATTGGATCACTTTTTCTTAAATCATGTTGTTTGCGAAGATGTGGGAATTACCATGGGGAGGGCTTTTAAAGAACTTTTAGAAAAGCGATTAATTGATGGCTCAAAGGGCTATGGGCAAGCTGTGGCAGCAATTGATGAATCTTTGGCTCGAGCAGTGTTCAGCTTTGAGAGTAGAGCTTACTTAGACTTGAATTTTAATAATATTAATGTACCGGTAACAACAGAGGGAATCCACTCCGAGGATTTAGTTGCCTTTTGGGAAGGCTTTGTTCAGGGTGCCCAAGCCACTTTGCATCTGGATTTATTAAAGGGTCGAGATAATCACGGACATCACCATTGGGAGAGCCTCTTTAGGGCAGCAGGGCAGGCATTGTTGGATAGTCTTTCTATCCATGCGTGGAGAAAAAATATGGCCGCCGGCGTAGCAGGCAAAATTGGCTTTAAAATTGTAACAGAAGAATAGACTTATGGGTTATACAGTATGTTGGTGCCCAGTGACCTGTGAACAGTGAATTGATTAATATCTTAGCCTAACGAAACGTAGTTGAGTGAAACCTTAACCTAGCGAAGCGTAACCTTTAAAAAAGCACCTTTAAATAGGTGCTTTTTAACTGGAAACATCTGCCTCTAATTTTTTTAAATGCATGTTCAAATAATAAAAAAGCATATATTTGTTATTTGAAAGGATGGATTAATTAATGCAGCAAAATTTTGGTCAACAGCAGCGATCAGGACAGCAAATAATGGCGGAACCCCCTACAACTATTACCTCCAAAGACTTAGCATATCTAAAGGATGCTTTATCTTGGGAGCTAACTGCCTTTAAGAAATGCCAGCATTTTGCCCAGGAGTGTACAAGTCCCCAAATTAGCCAGGCTATTGATACAGCAGGTCAAATGCATTTACGGCATTATCAGCGATTATTATATCAGGTAGACCCTAAAAGTGCATTAAGAAATACTAGTCAAATTTTGCAGTAGGGAGGTTACAAGTATGAACTTTCAACAGCAGCAAAATGTTATCAAAAATCCACAGTCCAATATTTTGCCTAAAGTTAAAGGACCAGAAATGAATGATCGTGACCGTTGTAATGATATCCTTGCAACAGAGAAGTACATGACCGACAATTTCAATGTTTTTTTGAGGGAAGCAAGTAACCAACAGCTTTACAATGAAATAAAGCAAATTCTTAATGAAAGCCATGACTGTGCCCGGGATTTATTTAATACCATGTTTCAAGAGGGATGGTATAAGCTTACACCCGCTTCTCAGCAAGAAATTCAACAGACTCAACAGCAATTTGCCAACTATTTGGAAACGCAAAATCCATATTAAGGAAAGGGGACACACCTCATTTTGGGATTCACTTTATGTTGAGGAATGTCCCCAACGAATGAAAGGGGACACACCTCATTTTGGGATTCACTTTATGTTGAGGAATGTCCCCAACGAATGAAAGGGGACACACCTCCTGCAGGAAGCAGGATGCACGAGGCAGGGTGCAGGACATTAATGTCTACAGTAGCTACAAAAACGCCTTCGGGCGTTTTTCTTCTATAATAGACACTTAACCTTAACCTAGCGTAATGAAATGAAGCGAAACCTCAACCTTGCACGGGGGATGATTGTTATTGATATTTTCTGTTAATACTATAGGTATTAATTGGGGACATTGTCCCCATTCCTATGGAGGTTTTATTCTTGGAAAGTATGTATTTTATTACTACAATAATTACCATATTTGGTGGTTTTACAATCGCCATTCTAGCAATATTAACAGATCATAAGCAAAAAATGTTATTAATTGAGAGGGGGCTAATTGAAGAAAAAAAGCCATATCCTGGCTTAAGAAGTGGCTTAACCTTTACATTATTAGGTATTATCTCTTTACTAATTTTCCGGAGTTGGACAAGTATTTTTCAAGTAATTCCTTGGTATTCACCGGGAGCAGTATTTTTAGCTTTTGGAGTAGCTCAGCTTAGCTATTATTTTTTAATAAAGCGAGATGCCAATAAGCTAGATAAAACATATTCTGATAGAGCCCTATAACTTAAACGGTAAAAACTATGCCTCTGAGGCATAGTTTTTTTTAATTTACAAATAATATTTTTGAAAAGATTTAATTTGAAGGGAGGTAGAGTTTTTGTTTGCTAATAAAAGAATAAAAGCATTGACCTTTATTTTGATTTTGGCCACCTTTATAGCTTTAGTAGCTATGGATTTTGTTAGTGTAATAGGAAATAGAACACTTGTCTATGGTTCTACAGGTCAGGATGTGAAGACACTGCAGAGCAAGTTGAAAGGATTAGGCTTTCATAAGGGCAAAGCCGATGGTGTTTATGGTTGGGAAACCCTTCGCTCTGTGAAATGGTTTCAAGATCAATTTGGTTTAAAGAATGATGGTGTAGTAGGAGCATCAACCTGGGCTGCCTTAAATAAAGCTAAACCGGGAGTGATAACCGCCCAAAAGGGAGGTAATACAGCTACCAGCAGTAATGATGTAGCAATATTGGCTAAAATGATAAGTGGTGAAGCTAGAGGGGAACCTTACATAGGCCAGGTTGCTGTAGGTGCCGTAATTATGAACAGGGTAAAAGACAGCAAATTTCCGAATACTGTATATGGAGTATGCTTTCAACCGGGAGCATTTGATGCTGTAAGAGATGGTCAATATTTTAATCCACCTTCCGCATCATCGTTGAAAGCTGCAAGGTCAGCAATTACTGGTTATGACCCTACTTATGGTGCGTTATATTACTGGAACCCTGTTACTGCTACATCCAAGTGGATTTGGAGCAGAAGAATTATGCTGCGTCTAGGCAAACATGTTTTTGGTATATGAAAGGAGGGATTAAGCTTTGCGTAAGATTCTAATTCCCATATTGACAGTAGCCTTACTTGTCACAGGTTATTTTGCATATAATCAGTACAGGGCAAATGAAGATTTAATGCGGAGGGCAGAAAGCCAGTATCAAAGGAGTTTCCATGAATTAGTTTTTAATGTAGATACAATTAATTCTCAGCTAGCTCAAACATTAATCAGCTCCAGCCCCGAACAGGTTATGCTTAGTTTAACAAACCTCTGGCGGGAATCCTTTGCTGCCAACTCCAACCTAGGCGGAATACCGATTTCTATGGTGGAACTGGACAAAACTGACAAGCTAATCAATGATATTGCTGAGTATAGCTACTACATATTGAAAACCAATAATTTGCAAAAACAAAAATTGACGTCAAAAGAGTGGGACAAACTACAGGAATTCTATGAAAGGTCTAAAGTTGTTAGAAATGAACTGCAAAGTGTTGAAGCGGCGGTATTAGACAGGGATTTGAGCTTTGTAGAAGTGGAAACAGTAGTTATGCGTAGAGGCCAGGATTTAGCTGATAATACAATTGTAGACGGTTTTAGGATAATTGAAGATAAAGTAAAGGCATTTCCAGACTTGCAGTTTGATGAAGGGGTACAGAAAATTGAACCGGAGCCGAGGCCCATTGCTGGGAAGGAAATTTCTGAAGAGGAAGCAGTGGCTATTGCCAAGGAGTTCATGAATAATCATGATGGTCCTATTACCAAAGCGGAAATTTCTTTTAGTGCCGAGGGAAAGATTCCTATCTTTGGAGTAAGAACATTTAAGGAGGGCCAAGATATCCCTACCTATATAGAGGTAACTAAAAAGGGTGGCCATGTTATACAAATGTATATGGAGAGGTCAATTAAAGAAGCGAACATTGACTTCCAGGCAGCAGAGGAAAATGCACAGGATTTCTTAAAGGAGCATAACCTTACTGGGATGGAGCTAGTAGATATAGATACGGATACAAATACAGCTGTATTTACATTTGTGCCTACTGAAAAGCAGATAAGATTGTATTCTGACATGGTCAAAACCCATGTAGCTTTAGACACTGGTCAAATTATAAGCTTTGATCAGACCAGTTATCTTGCCTATCACCATGAGAGGACAATACCCGCTCCGACTATTGCAGAGGAACAAGTAACCGGCAGCATGAATTCGAATTTTGAAGTACAGCAGGTAAATCTAGCAATGGTACCAGAGGAATTTAAGGAAAACCAAGAAGTTTTATGCTATGAAGTTCGAGGTAAAATGAAGGAAGAAAAGTTCATCTTATTTATTAATGCCGACACAGGTGAGGATTTCCGTATAGTCCGCTTAACGAAGCCCCGAGAGTTCGAAATAACTGTTAGATAAAAAAATGCTCCGCAAAGCGGGGCATTTTTTCATCTAAATAGTGGGCGAGAAAATAATTGGAGAAACGGAAGAGATAAAACTGAGAGCATTAATTTGGAATCGGATTAAGGTTATTTTTGATTGCTAAATTAAAAAAATGTAAGGGCTGTTTAAAAGCGGATGATTGCAAGGCGCTTAAAAAGCCTGAGACCGGAGGCGTATATAGATACGTTGAGGATATCAGGCTTTTTAAGGAATGCAGCAAGGGCCGCTTTTAGGCAGCCCTCATACAAAACCTTTGTGGTTTTTGATAATACGGACACACTCATCAATCCTATCCTCTGACGTAACTATGGTCAGTAGAATATTCCTAGACCCAACACGGTCTCCACCATAACCGCTGCTAGCGGGAGAGGCGCTTAGAAGTGGTCCTACATCCCCGGCTAAGCCGCTGCCTCCTGTATTTGTGAGGGCTGCTAAGGAGGTGGCATTATTGATAGGATTGTTATAGCCTCCGGAATTTTGAATAGGCATTTCACTTATCCGATCAATTTGTAGAGTTTCTACACCTTTTTTCTCCAGTATTTCTTTCACCTTTTGGGCAGCTGCTGTTGTTTCAAAATAGGCAAGTATTGAGGGCATATTCGTTTCCTCCCATACTAAAATGAAAATGGCTAAAAGCTATCGACCATAAACCATAAACCATAGACCATAAACCATAGACCATAAACCATAGACCATAAACCATTTACTAATAGCTGCTTTTTTAGATTTCCCCCATCTTTAGAAATTATGATAATATAAACTTATAAATAAAATATAACTTTGCGGTACAGAGGGTAATTATATGTACAATAGTGGCTGACGGTGACTTGACTAATTTAGGATCAGTATTTTTGGGAAACCTATTAGGAAAGATTGAACTTTTTAAAATATGTTGACATGACAACAGCTAAATATTAATCTAAATAATATTATTGGTTTTACTGTTAACGTATTCTATCCACTAGCCACTAGTTACTAGCACTTATTGAAACGAGGTATTATTATGAGTCTTGTGGAAAGTTTAAAGGAAAATATCAGAAAAGAAATAATCAACGCTCTGGAAGTAAATAAAGCTGAAGGTAAGCTTCAATACAGTGAAGTCCCTAACTTTGTGATAGAGGTTCCCCGGGAAAAAACCCACGGTGATTTTGCTGTTAACATTGCTATGCTTATGTCAAAAGAGGCAAAAATGAATCCCCGGCAAATTGCTCAACTAATAGCAGATAAATATAGACAGGCAGGAACCTGCGTAGAAAAAGTGGAAATTGCCGGACCAGGATTTATTAATTTCTACCTAAATTCCCAATGGTTATATGAAGTTTTACCTTTAGTTGAAGAAGAAGATAGTAATTACGGGTCAAGTGCAGCAGGTAAAAATATTAAAGTGCAGGTAGAGTTTGTTAGTGCCAACCCAACAGGGCTATTACATATGGGTAATGCCAGGGGAGCAGCATTAGGAGATTCATTGGCTAATCTTTTAGCTAAAGCAGGATATTCCGTTACCAAAGAATTTTATATCAACGATACCGGCAACCAAATTGAGAACTTTGGCAAATCTTTGGAAGCACGTTATTTTCAAGAATTAGGTCTTGAATTCCCCTTCCCTGAAGAAGGGTATCATGGTAAGGATATTATTGATACTGTACATCGTATTATCGCAAATGAGGGTAAAGCTTATTTAGATTTAGAACAGGATGAAAGAAGGCAAAAGCTTGTTGCGATTGCTTTAGATGAAAAGATTAATGCTATCCGAGCGGGCTTGCGCAATTTTGGTGTTGAGTATGACGTGTGGTTTAAGGAAACCACACTACATGATTCAGGAGCTATAAATGAAGTTATAGAGCAGTTAAAAGAACAGGACTTGATTTATGAACACGAGGGTGCTTTGTGGTTTCGATCCAGCCGTTTCGGCTCAGAGGATAAAGATGAAGTAGTTGTTCGCTCCAATGGAACACCAACATATTTTGCTGCTGATATAGCCTATCATAAAAATAAGTTTGACAGGGGCTTTGATTGGGTTATAAATATTTGGGGTGCTGACCACCATGGTCACGTGGACAGGATGAAGGGAGCCGTACAAGCGGTAGGCTATAATCCCGATAACCTGACTGTAATTCTGATGCAGCTAGTTCGCCTATTCCGAGGTGGCGATATCGTGAGGATGTCCAAACGCACCGGACAGTATATAACCTTGATGGAATTGGTTGAGGAAGTTGGGAAGGATGCTGCCAGGTACTTTTTTGTCCTGCGTAACCCTGACAGCCACCTTGACTTTGACCTTGATTTAGCTAAACAGGAGTCATCGGAAAATCCTGTCTACTATGTGCAATATGCCCATGCCAGGATTTGCAGTATCTTAAGTGCATCAGGCGAAGAATTGCCGATTGCCCATAGGTCCCAGCTTAGCTTATTAAAGGAAAAGGCTGAACTGGATCTGATCAGGAAAATAGCTGATTTGCCTGATGAAATTGCTCAAGCAGCAAAAGCTTTAGAGCCTCACCGTTTAGCTAGGTATGCCCATGATTTGGCCAGTAATTTTCACACCTTCTATAACAATTGTCGGGTATTGACTGATGACCAGGAACTGAAAAAAGCCCGTCTGGGATTAGTTAATGCTACCCGGATAACTCTGCGTAATGTTCTCACCTTGTTAGGAGTAAGCGCACCGGAGAGGATGTAGTAAATAGCCAAAGGCTATTTACTACATCAGGTTAAGGTTGAGGTTAAGGCTGAGGAGGTTTTAAATAATTTTCTTAACCTTAACCTAACGAACGGAGTGAGCGGAACCTTAACCTTAGTAATGCACTAGCATTACTACTTAGCCTTAACCTAGCGAACGGAGTGAGCGAAACCTTAACCTTAGTGATGCGTTAGCATTACTACTTAACCTCAACCTAAAGTAGAGTATACTTCAAAACAACAGATGTGTTTTGAAGTATACTCTACTTTCTTGTAGCGTAAACTACCCCTTGACAGGCTAAATTCATAAAGATAAAATTGTAAAGTAATTGTGCAGACAGATTGGTCATTAATGGGAGGAGAATACACTTGACTAAATATATATTTATCACGGGTGGAGTCGTTTCTTCCCTCGGAAAAGGAATAACTGCTGCCTCGTTAGGTCGGCTCTTAAAAAGTAGAGGGGTTAAGGTTGCCCTGCAAAAATTTGATCCTTACATAAATGTGGATCCCGGTACGATGAGCCCATATCAGCACGGAGAGGTTTTTGTTACGGATGATGGCGCAGAAACTGATCTTGATTTAGGTCATTATGAACGGTTTACTGATGAGAGCACCAGTCGCTTAAGTAATATTACTACTGGGCAAATTTACTGGTCGGTTATTACCAAGGAGCGCCGAGGTGAATACCTAGGTGGGACTGTGCAGGTAATTCCCCATATCACTAATGAGATTAAAGAAAAGGTTTACCGACTTGCAAATAGTTCTGATGTAGACGTTATTATTACTGAGATTGGCGGTACTGTGGGTGATATTGAGTCCTTACCATTTCTTGAGGCTATTCGGCAAATAAAAAGTGATGTGGGCCGTGACAACTGTATGTATATCCACGTTACTTTAGTACCATATCTTTCAGCTGCAGGAGAAGCTAAGACTAAGCCCACTCAGCATAGTGTAAAGGAATTAAGAAGTATTGGTATCCAGCCTGACGCAATTGTTTGTCGCAGTGAACGACCTTTATCCAAGGAAATGGAAGAAAAAATAGCTTTGTTTTGTGATATTAATAAAGAAGCCGTTATTCAAGCGGTTGATGCCGATTCAATTTATGAAGTTCCACTTGTTTTTGAACAAGAAGGATTAGATGATATTATTATTGAACGATTTAGATTGAAGTGTAATGGGACAGACTTGGTAGAATGGAAAGCTATTGTAGAAAAGATAAAAAACCCTATTGGTCATGTAAAAATTGCCCTTGTCGGGAAATATGTTGAATTAAGGGATGCATATATGAGTGTAGCCGAATCCTTGATTCATGCTGGAATTGCCCATAATATAAAAGTGAATATTGATTGGATATATTCAGGAGATGTTGATGATTACAATGTGGACAAGTATTTAAAAGGTGCTGACGGTATTTTGGTGCCTGGTGGCTTTGGTGATCGCGGGATAGAGGGTAAGATAGCGACTATCCGTTATGCTCGGGAGAATAATATACCCTTTTTAGGCATTTGCCTTGGCATGCAATTAGCAGTTATTGAGTTTGCTCGTAATATCCTGAATTATGAAGATGCAAACAGCACTGAGTTTAATCCAGATACAAAATACCCTGTTATCGACATCCTGCCTGAACAAAAAGAGATAGAAGATAAAGGTGGTACAATGCGGTTAGGTAAATATCCCTGCATGCTTTTAGAGGGAACTAAAGCTTTTACCGCATATAATGAAAAGGAAATATCTGAGCGACATAGGCACCGCTATGAATTTAATAATGATTACTGGGCTGAAGTAGAGAAAAATGGCATGAAAATCAGTGGTATATATACTGAAAAGGACCTAGTGGAAATTATCGAGCTTACTAACCATCCCTGGTTTGTTGCTTCTCAGTTCCATCCGGAGTTTAAATCTAGGCCCAATAGAGCCCATCCTTTATTTAGAGATTTTGTCGGTGCCGCCTACCAACGCAATAAACATCAGCAGTAATTTAAGGCCCTGGGGGAGCTCCCCGGGGTTTTTCGCAGTTTAGATTATGTACATTAGAGCAAGACTATGGGTGAAAGTATAATCTGAATGTCTCGTGCTCAGTGACCTGTGACCAGTGCTCAGTAAGAACTTAATAAAATGCTGATAAAAATACACAAACATGAGATTGCTTCGCTCCACTCGCAATGACGGGACAAATATTGTTTCGCTTTTTGGTATAACTGGATAAGTAGTATGGATATCTCACAATGACGATCAGAGACAGGAATCGATAAAATTTGTCATTGCGAAGGAGGTACGACTGAAGCAATCCCATCTTTTTCTGTAGCACTGTAGCACTGTCATGCAGAGTTGCCTATTAGCCGCCACACTGACCTAAAAGCTTAACCCAATAGTAAAAGAGGTGATAGAATTGCAAGCCCGACTGATAACCGAAAATGAAAGAGAGTATTATAACAGTTTCATTGCTTCCATACCTAAAGGACACATTCTTCAGTCATATGAATGGGGCGAGATAAAGGCTAAAACCGGATGGAAGCCTTTGCGTTTGCTTATTGAGGAAAACGGAAAGCCAATTGCAGCTATTTCTGTGCTAAAACGAATAATCCCGGGACTAAAGAAGGCAATTTTTTATGCACCCAGAGGTCCTGTTTTTGATATAGAAAATAAAGAGGTTTTTGGTTTTTTACTAGCAGAAGTAGAGAAGCTGGCTAAGGACCATAATGCCATTTTCTTAAAGATTGACCCTGATATTCCGGCAGATAATAAAGAGTTTAAGCAACTACTTTTAACAAAGGGCTTTCGTTCAGCCGAAAAAGGTGATAGGTTTGAAGGGGTACAGCCCAAATACGTATTTCGCTTAGACATAACCCCTGATGAGGAAACCCTTTTGGCAAACATGCATACTAAAACCAGATATAATATCCGTTTGGCTGAGCGGAAGGGTGTAACAATAAATACCGAATGCCCTAAAAGTGATTTAAAAGATTTTTATCATATATTACAAGAAACCTGTGAGCGAGATAATTTCCTCGTTCGTTCTTATGGATATTTCGAAGATATGTGGGATTATTTGGTGGAGCGAGGTTATGCCAAACTTTTTATGGCCGAGCATGAAGGCCGCTATATAGCAGGGACTTTGGCGTTCATCTTTGGAGAAAAGGCTTGGTACATTTATGGTGCATCAAGCAATAGTTATCGTAATGTTATGCCAAACTACTTAATACAATGGACTATGATTCAGTGGGCTAAGGAAAAGGGCTGTACCTTGTATGATTTCAGAGGGGTTCCGGGAAATCTGACAGAGGACAACCCTCTTTATGGGCTGTTTAAATTTAAAAAAGGTTTTAACGGTGTATATTCCGAATTTATAGGTGAGTTCGATCTAGTATATTCGCCCTTTTATTATTGGTTATGGCATACTGCCGAACCAGTATATCAAAAGGGAATCAGGAAGCTTATTGCTCTGAAGAAGAGATTACGCGCTTGACAATTGCTCGTAGGTTAAGCTTACGCGTCTGATATACTCACAGGTTAAAATTTTGCGTCTGACATTTCTTTGAGGTTAGTTTTATTGTCTGACAATGCTTTGGGGACAACCTCATGCGTCTGACATTACTCATGGGACTAGCTTTTGCGTCTGACACCAACTTTGCGGTAGTTTTATGGGTCTGAAACTTGGTTCTAAAAAACCTTAACCTTAACCTAGCGAAATGAAATGTAGCGAAACCTCAACCCTGCATTTCTGAATACTGGTCACTGGGCGCTGGGCACGATTTTTTATCAGACGCAAAATGTTCACCCCGATGTACTGTCAGACGCGTAATATTCGCCCAGAAGTAAATCAGACGCCATATCTTCACCCAGAAGTTAATATCAGACAAGCAATCTTCACCCGGAAGGATGTTTCAAATTGTACAAATGGGTTGAAATTGATTTAGATGCCATAGAAAGCAATTTTATAAAGATAAAAGAAAAAGTGGGCCCAGAGACTAAAGTTTTGGGCGTTGTCAAAGCAGACGCTTATGGACATGGAATAATTGAAGTAAGTCGAGCGCTGGCCCGTAGTGGAGTAGACTATTTAGGTGTGACAGAAATTGCTGAGGGGATAAAGCTGCGGGAAGCTGGAATTAAGACACCTATACTGGTTTTTGGACCTTTTTTGCCGGAAGATGCTTTTTATTTTCAAGAGTTTGTCCTCACTGCAACCTTATCCGACTTGACTACTATTAGAAATATAGTTACCCAAGGGTTTAGTATTGCAGTCCATCTGAAAATAGAAACAGGCTTTGGTCGGACAGGTTTTAAGTATAACGAATTGGCTGAGCTTGTTCAAATGGTAAAAAATAATGATAATATCATGGTTCAAGGTATTTATTCTCACCTGGCAACCAGTATGTATTCCGATAGCTCCTTTGCCTACAGACAGTTTGAGAAATTTATTGAAGCAGTAAAGTTCCTCGAAAAGGAAGATTTAAAGATACCAATTAAACATATATGTAATAGTGCTGCTTTGGTCAAGTTCCCCCAAATGCATCTGGATATGGTAAGAGCAGGCACCATATTGTATGGACAAGAGGTTGCAGGAAACCAGAGCCTTCAGGGTGGGCTAAAAAACGCCTGGAGTTTAAAAGGGCAGATTACCTATATTAATGACCTGCCCAAAGGGCATTCAATAGGATATGAGCGTGCCCACTTTTTAAAATCCGCTGCCAAAACTGCAGTTGTTCCCATTGGATTTCATCACGGTTTTTCTGTAGAGCCAATCCCACGTCCCAAAGGTTTGTTGGATTTAATTAAGGTGTTAGCTAAGGTTCTATTGCGCTTTATTGACCACCCACGAGTGAAAACGTATGTACGGATTAGAGATAAGGAAGTTCCCGTTATTGGGAAGGTTGGAATGCAAATGACCATTTTAGATGTAACATCTATTCCGGATTTAGTGATAGGAGAGACGGTGGAGATGCCTGGCAGGAGGACTAATATTAGTCCTGAGTTACCTAAAGTGTATTTGCGAGATGGCAAACCTTTTAAAATAATAAAAGATAGTGAAAAAAATGAAGAATTTCTCAATAACCTTTCAGGTTAATCTTGCAGGATTAATAATATTTATCAAGAATAGAACAAGTAAAATAAAAACAAAAAATCCATAGGCTATCGTCCATCGACTACAAACCATAGTTAAATAGACCATCGACAAATATTCACTTAGAAATTAGCCATTAGCCACTAATATCTAGCCACTTAATTAGGGGAGGGGATTTGCATGTCTGGTAAAAAGAAAGTTCTTGTTGTTGATGACCAATATGGGATTCGGACGCTTCTAACCCTTGCTCTGGAAAAACATGATATTAAGGAGGCGGTGAACGGTCAACAGGCTATAGAGCTTGCTAAATCATGGGAACCCCATTTGATTATTATTGATATGAAGATGCCAATATTAAATGGTCTTGATACAATATCCAGCCTTAAAGAAATGAAACTAAAATCTAAAATATTACTCATGACAGCTTATGAAGATGATCTTGAATATGATAAAACATATATTGCCGGTTTAATTAGCAAGCCATTTGACCTCGATAAGCTAATTTTACTAGTGGATGATATACTGCTAAAAAACCCTAATACCTGATGCAGGATTTTTACTTATCTACGAAGAAATATTTATTTGCCAGTGAAAATTTAATTTAGTAATTTGTCCCGAAAGGAGGATACCATCCTAATGGTAATATCAACATATACAACAGCTGCTTTGCGTTGTCCGGTCTGCGGCAAAATGGAGTTTTATGCTTTATCCCGTTTTAGCATGAGTGATACGGAGAGGGCTTCAATAAATTGCGAATGTGGTGCTAACCTCCTGGCTATGGGGCGCAATAAAGGGAAAACTTATTGGCTTCAAGTAGAATGCAGTATGTGTGAGGATACACATTTCTTTGCATTTAACTATAAAGAGCTATGGTCTGAAAAACTTCTTACATTAGTATGCGAAGAGACAGGAGTTGAAATAGGCTTTCTTGGTTCCCGAGACCAGGTCCGCAAGAACGTGCAAAATATGGACAAGTCTGTCCAGGACATGGCTGAGGAGTTAGGGTATGGTGAATACTTTAATAATCCTGAAATAATGTACAAAGTCTTAGAACATCTGCACTTTATTGCTGATGAAGGCAAACTTTATTGTAGCTGTGGCAATCAAAACCTGGATGTAGAGGTATACCCAGACCGTATGGAACTGCATTGTAATGACTGTGAAGCATCTGGTATAGTTTTTGCCGAGTCCTTTAAGGATTGGGAGACAGTGAGGCATATGCAAGAGGTTGTTCTAAAGGAAGGAATTTTTAAATACATTGATGGTAAGAAGCCCAAAAAACGCAGCACAAGAATAAAAAAATAAAATTGTTAAAATGACATATAATACCTAACGAGAAAAGGGGCTATCATAAAGCCTCTTTCGTATGTGCGACACGGAGAAGGTTCTGTATTAAATTAATAATAGGGGGAAGAAGAATGCCATTAGTGAGTGTTGATGAATTATTAAAGAAGGCGGAGGCTGAAGGGTATGCGGTAGGAGCATTTAACTGCAATAACATGGAAATAGTCCAAGCGATAGTTGCGGCTGCTGAAGCAGAAAAAGCACCGGTAATTATTCAGGCCAGTCAAGGAGCAATTAAATATGCAGGGTTAAATTACATAGTTAAGTTAGTAGAAATAGCTGCTGATAGTGTTTCGGTTCCGGTGGCTCTCCATTTAGACCATGGAACCAGTTTTGAGCAGGTAATTAAATGTATCAGATATGGGTTTTCCTCAGTTATGATTGATGGTTCAAAATTGCCCTTAGAGGATAATATTGCTATAACAAAAAAAATAATAGAAATTGCTAAACCTCTTGGTATATCAGTAGAAGCAGAGTTAGGTAAAATAGGTGGGACAGAAGATGATATCACTGTATCAGAAAAAGAAGCAATGTTTACAGATCCAGATGAAGTAAAAACCTTTGTTGAAGCAACTGGTGTAGGTTCCTTGGCTATTGCAATTGGAACGGCCCATGGCCAATATAAGGGTAAGCCGGAATTAGATTTTCCACGGCTGCAAAAAATAAAAGAGTTAGTGGGTATACCCATTGTATTGCATGGATCTTCTGGCGTTGCAGATGAAGATATCCAAAAGGCCATTCAACTTGGTGTCAGAAAAGTAAATATTGATACTAATATTCGGGAAGCCTTTATGAAGGGTGTAAAGGATGCTTTAGCCAAAAATTCAGAAGAGATTGACCCAAGAAAGGTTTTAGGCCTAGCCCGTGAAGAAATGACAGCTATAGTTCGGGGAAAAATCCGTATATTCGGAAGCAGCGGAAAGGCGTAGTAATGCAAAGCATTACAAGGTTAAGGTTTCGCTTCGCTAGGTTAAGATTAAGTTAATATCTTTCTTAGCCTCAACCTTAACCTCAACCTGTCCCGTTAGGGACAAAAAACAAGGAGGAAGTTTATGAAACTCTTTTTAGATACCGCAAATGTGGAAGAAATTCGTCAGGCAGCTGAATTAGGTGTTATTTGTGGTGTAACAACCAATCCCACCTTAATCGCTAGAGAGGGGCGCAACTTTCAGGAGGTCATTAAAGAGATTGCCCAAATCATTGATGGTCCAATAAGTGCTGAGGTGGTAGGAATAACAAAGGAAGAAATGGTTTTAGAAGCTAAAGAATTGGCAAAAATACATAAAAATATAATAATTAAAATTCCTCTTATTCCGGAAGGCTTAAAGGCCATTAAAGTATTATCTTCCCTGGGGATAAAAACTAACGCAACTTTAATCTTTAGCGTCAACCAAGCTATTTTAGCCGCTAATGCAGGAGCAACATATGTTAGCCCTTTCATAGGCAGACTTGATGATATCAGTCATGATGGGATGGAACTTGTGTCAGATATTTGCCAAGTTTTTGTAAATTATAATTATGAGACGGAAATAATAGCTGCAAGTGTGCGTCATCCTATCCATGTTGCTCAGAGTGCTAAGCTGGGGGCCCATATAGCTACTGTTCCGTATAAACTCATATTACAGATGTGCAAACATCCTCTGACGGATTTAGGCCTAGAAAATTTCCTTAAAGACTGGGAAAAGGTTAAAAACAAATAGTAATGTTAACGCATTACTAAGGTTAAGTAGCAATGCTAACGCATTACTAAGGTTAAGGTTTCGCTCACTCTGTTCGCTAGGTTAAGGTTAAGGAAACAGTCTAAAAAACTTACTAAATCTTAACCTCAGCCTCAACCTTAATTATCAATGAGCCTCAGCCTTAACCTTAGTTATTGAGTAGGAGGAGATAGAGAAATGGATAGAGAATTAGCCCTGGAATTTGCCCGGGTAACAGAAGCAGCAGCTTTAAATTCTGCCCGTTGGATGGGCAGAGGAGATAAAATAGCCGCTGATGATGCTGCAGTTAAAGCCATGCGTTCCATGTTTGATACGATGAACATCGAAGGTACTGTGGTAATAGGTGAGGGGGAAATGGATGAGGCCCCCATGCTTTATATTGGTGAAAAAGTAGGTTTAGGCAAGGGGTCTAAGGTTGATATTGCTGTAGATCCACTAGAAGGGACAAACCTTGTTGCCAAAGGGATGAATGGGGCTATAGCAGTGCTCGCTGTAGCTGAGGAAGGTTGCTTATTACATGCACCTGATATGTATATGGAAAAGCTGGCAGTAGGGCCAGGTGCTAAGGGTGTTATCAGTCTAGAGCTTAGTGTCGAGGAGAATATAATTAATGTGGCTAAGGCTCTGGGTAAGCAAGTGGAAGATGTAACAGTGGTTATTCTAGACCGGCCCCGACATGGGAAACAAATTATGGCCATTAGAAGGCTAGGAGCCCGAATTAGACTAATTACTGATGGTGATGTTTCTCCTGCTGTTGCTACCGCCTTACCTGATTCAGGTGTTGATATGGTGATGGGTGTCGGTGGTGCACCTGAGGGTGTTTTAGCTGCAGCTGCTCTAAAGTGTATGGGTGGTGATATGCAGGGCAGGCTTGTCCCGGAGAACGATGCAGATATGGCTCGGGCCCAAAAGTTAGGCATAGAAGATGTATCGAAAATTCTAACCTTAGATGATCTAGTGAAGAATGACGATGTAATTTTTGCTGCTACCGGTATTACAGATAGTGAATTGCTAAAAGGCGTCCGCTTTTATAAGGATCGGGCCACTACCCACACGGTAGTTATGCGGGGCCAGACAGGCACAGTGCGATTTATTGAAGCCCAGCACTTCTTTGCTAAAAAACCCAAATATGTAAAAATGGAAGGGTAACCTTAGACTTAAAGCTAAGGTTAAGGTTAAGGCTAAGGTTTCGCTCCATTTCATTTCGCTAGGTTAAGAATAGAACACTTTTACACCTGTTTGACTATTCATCTTGCGGTATTAGTCAATGGACATTCCTTTCCCAAGATGAATTAATTTGTTGGTCTCTCCTTTTTTTAGATATTTCTTAATCTAGCGCAGCGAAACCTTAACCTAACGTAGTGAAACCTAAAATTGCTATAGGCAATTTTTAAGAGGAGGTATGATAGTGGCTTTAAACATGGCTGAGCTCGAAGCTAAGACTATTGCCGAGCTCTATAAAATAGCCCGAGAAATGGATTTAGCGGGCTACTCTAAACTTAGAAAAAAAGAATTAGTTTTTGAGATTCAAAAGGCAAGCACTAAGAAGGATGGGCAGCTTCAAGCCCAAGGGGTTTTAGAAATAATGCCAGATGGTTATGGCTTTTTACGGCCCTTTGCTTATTTGCCCAGTCAGGATGATATATATATATCACCATCTCAAATTCGGAAATTTGACCTGAGGACTGGTGATAGAGTTTCAGGACTGGCCCGTAAACCAAAAGATAGTGAACGATATTTTGCGTTATTGCGTGTGGAAAATGTTAATGGAGACCCCCCCGAAAAATCTCCCGAACGGCTACACTTCGACGGACTTACCCCAATTTATCCACTTAAAAAGCTCTATCTTGAGTCAGGTAACGAACATATTTCTCCCCGGATAATAGATCTTGTTTCTCCTGTAGGAAAAGGACAAAGAGGACTTATTGTCTCACCACCTAAAGCTGGGAAAACTGAACTCTTAAAAGAAATTGCTAATAGCATAGCCAACAATCACCCTGAAGTTGAAATTCTAATATTATTAATTGATGAGAGACCGGAAGAGGTTACCGACATGCAGCGTTCAGTAAAAGGAGAGGTTATTAGCTCTACTTTTGATGAGCCACCGGAAAATCATATTAAAGTTGCGGAAATGGTTTTAGAGAGAGCCAAAAGATTAGTTGAGCATAAAAGGGATGTTGTAATACTAATGGATAGCATCACCCGCTTGGCTAGAGCGTATAATCTTGTAATTCCATCTAGCGGCCGTACTTTATCAGGTGGAGTTGACCCTAATGCCCTGCATAAGCCAAAGCGTTTTTTCGGAGCTGCCCGTAATATCGAGGAAGGAGGCAGCTTGACTATACTAGCTACAGCCTTAGTAGAGACAGGCAGCAGGATGGATGATGTTATTTTTGAAGAATTTAAAGGAACTGGAAATATGGAACTTATTCTTGATCGCAAACTCTCTGATAGGAGAATTTTTCCGGCCATTGACGTTAAAAGGTCAGGAACCAGGAAAGAAGAGCTGCTCTTATCTAAAGAAGAAGTGGCCTTTGTTTGGCAGTTTAGAAAGACATTTAGCACTGGCGATACCTCTGAAGTAGCAGAAATGCTCATAGATGCTTTAAAAAAGGTCAAGACCAATAAAGACCTGGTCAGGGCGTGGCCGAAGCTGACAAAATAAAGTGTGTAAGGGAAAAGACGTGACCAGTGCTCTGTACCCAGAAAAGGATATAGATAAAGTCGATAGTCGATGGTCTATAGAAAATGTCATAGAAAACATCAAAATACTTTTTGAATCTAGCATAGCGAAATCTCAATCTAACGAAACGAATGTGAGTGTAATCTTTATCTTTTTCTGTAGAACTGTAGAACTGTAGAACTGTAGCACTGACGTTCTGAATATCCAGTAAGCAAGAATAATTTACCAGAGAGAAAATTGCATAAAATTCCCTTACTTCACCCCAAAATATTTAAGATTAGCTATTAATTTTAAAAAAATTGGAGTGAAGTAATTAATGAATGTTCAAAAGCTGAAAAGCAAGGGGATAGTTGTTCTTTTAACCCTATTTATTTTGGCTGGGCCATTAAGCGTACAAGCAACAGAGTATAAGCCATTAGTTTTAGACCTGCCTGTAGATAGCCTAGGTGAGACTGGCACAACTCCATATTTAATAATAAAAGGTGATACCCTATATAGCATAGGTAGGCGGTTTAACAGCGAAGCAGGGTTAATTGCTGCCCTTAATAATATAAAAAATCCAAAGCTTATTAAACCGGGTCAAAGGATTTTGGTGCCTAGAATACTGGAAATACCTCACGAAGTTGCAGTGGGTGATACCATTTGGAGCATTGCTAGTATTTATGGCATTTTACCTCAACAAATTCTCCTCGCTAATGACATCTGGGCTCCTAATAAGTTAGTCCGAGGTACAGTCTTATCTATACCCGGAATAACCGCACAGGTGACTATCACCAGCAATACCGCTAATAAGGTTTCATCCCGTGATTTTAGGAACTTTATGTATTCACCAACTACAGGTGTATTAACCTCATTGTTTGGGCTAAGAAAAAATGAATATCATACTGGGATTGATTTAGCTAATAAGGTGGGTACGCCAATTATGGCTGCACAGTCTGGTCGAGTTATTTTTGTGGGCAGTAAGGGTAATTATGGTCGAACTGTAATCATTGAACATGGAAATGGATTTAAAACTCTTTATGGTCATGCCAGTAAAATACTCGTACGGGAAGGTCAATGGGTCCAAGCCAGGGTAACTATTGCACTGATGGGGAATACCGGACGCTCCACAGGTTCCCACCTGCACTTTGAAATTTACAAAGACGGCAAAGTTGTAGACCCATTAAAGTATGTGTATATAGTGGGGAGTGAATATTAACATAGGGGCTAGTTGTTAGTGGCTAGTTGTTATTTTGGGGAAATCTCTTGGGTTTTGTGCCCAGTGACCGGTGCTCAGTGTCCAGCGCTCAGAATTTTGGGTTAGAATATGGAGTTTGACAAATACTTCAGGGGCATTTTATTGCGTCTAACAGTACTTCTGGGCAAATATTTTACGTCTGACACAGGCTTTGCAAGGCATTGCTAAGGGATTTCTATTTCTTTGTCATTGCGAAAGAGGTACGATTGAAGCAATCTCTGCCCCCATAGATTGTCGTGTTCACAATGACATTAGGATATTACGGGGTGTGCTAAAACAATAAGCGCAAGTCAAGAACCGTCCCCGGCTTGTGCTAGCCGCTTGACCCTAGCGAATGTCGGAGGAGTTAGATATGTTTCATTTTGTTTATGCTGATGAAGAAGGAAATGCATTTGACCATGAAAATTTATATGTATTGGGCAGACTTGGCAATTCTTTTGTTGAGCCAACTGAGGAAGAACTTATTCCTTTGCCTCAAGGTGCTGGGCTGACTATAATCCCAAATCGAACTGCAGTGGTAATGGACAGACAGGGTGAATTTAAAAAGTACCGAGGCCCTGGCTTTGTGGTGGGAGCCCTTTTGCCTCAGGGTTATACCCGAACCCTATTGCCCGCTTTTATAAATGAGCAAAGGGCACAACAGTTACCTTTATTTGGCTATACTGCAGTAGGTTATAAAAATGGTAAGCTTTATGCTGCTGCCCGAGCTACCGATATTGATGATAAGTGGAATCCCAAGCATTTTAATACTGTTCAGCTAGCGGAAAAGGTTCATAGCCTAAGGGAAAAGCTTCCTCAAAACCGGATTATCAAGCAGTTAAGCTATTGTGCATTAGAATATAGCTGTTTTACAGCTCAAAACATTTTTTATGGGAGATGGGAGGGAGGCATCCCTGTCTCTCCTGCCTGCAATGCTCGCTGCCTAGGTTGTATTTCCCTTCAGCCTGCTGAATGTTGCCCTTCACCCCAAAGCCGAATTGATTTCCTGCCAAATGTAGAAGAAGTAGTGCAATTAGGTCTGCATCACCTAGGTAATGAACGGGAACCTATTATCAGTTTTGGGCAGGGCTGTGAAGGTGAACCAAGTATCCAGGCTGATTTGATAGCGGAAGCTATTATTCAGATTAGGAATAAGACTAATTGCGGCACAATCAATATGAATACCAATGGCGGCAATACTTTTGGGATACAAAAGGTCTGTTTGGCAGGTATAGATTCTTTAAGAGTAAGCTTAAATAGTGCAAAGCCCGGCGCTTATACTGCTTATTATCAGCCGCAAAACTATACTCTGGAAAATGTAAAAGAATCTTTGCGAACTGCAAGTGCCCAAGGAGTATATACTTATCTAAACCTATTATTTTTTCCTGGGATAAATGATTGTGAAGATGAGGTAGAGGCACTAATTCAATTAATTATTGACACCGATGTCAAGGCGGTCCAGCTCAGGAACTTGAATATTGATCCTGATGTCCTCCTTGATAAAATCCCCTCTCCAAAAGGAGAACCCTTGGGTGTCCCCGCCTTTTTAGAGGTCCTATCCCAGGAACTGCCCACAGTGGAAGTGGGGAATTATACGAAACCAATAAATAAATAAGTGTCATCATGCATGTTTAGCTTCCATGACGTGTCACGATGAATGGCAATTTACTAGGATGTGTCACCGTGTCATCGATTTTTAAATGCCTTTTCGGTGGCACGATCGCACGGACATGTGGAATTACTAATAAGCCATGACACAGACCTACTGTATAGCCCCTGAGCTTACACACTAACGTGCTGATTATCCCTTGAGCGAAAATCCTTGACTCATACAAACAAAGAATATATAATGTAATAAGTGTTTAAGTGATACTGATGGAAAGAGGTGAACCCGAAATGAAAGAAAAAATTCATCCAAAATATAGTACTGTAAAAGTTAGTTGTGCATGTGGTAATGAATTTGAAACAGGTTCTACTAAAAAGGAATTAAAGGTAGAAATTTGTTCCAAATGTCATCCTTTCTATACAGGAAAACAACGTACTGTTGCAGTTGCCGGTCGGGTAGAAGCATTTAGAAAAAAACACGGCATTAAATAACAATAAATATGTTTAAAACAACTGTCGATATTATATCGGCAGTTTTTTGCTTTATAGACTTTGTATACTGTATTATCCAATAATTTACTTATAGTGACATTGCATAGCAAGTTTTTATAAAAATAAAGGGTTTTTTAAATCATTAGCAAATTATTCTTTGGTAGAGATATTCTTCTGTTAAATTTTGCAATAAGTAGAATTTAGGCCAAAAACATTGACGTGATATTAAGTTGTTTGCTATTCTATAAAGGAATTTATACTGACTTAAGGAAAAATAAATTTTATAAGCTACAAACCAAAGATCTGCAGAGCAGGTTTTTCTTTGATGTTTAAATTAAAAATTAGGTGATAAGGCAAATTTATGTCTTCATACATTAGGTCGTCTAGCTACTTAGGTATAAACGGCAGCTAACTGTTTTAATTTTTGGAAATTTGGAGTAATTTTGAGGGGAGGTAGTTGCTAGGGTTTGCTGTTTATCAATTTGGATACAGTTAGATTAAAAGGATACAAACTTTGCTTAGAACTTATTATTGTAAAACTACTTTTATTTTAGGTGGTATGCAGATGAAAAATAACGTTAATAAAAAAGTTGGAACATCTCAAATAAAGCATTTTATAGTGTTAACAGCAGTTCTTTTTGCTTTCTGGATCTTGTTATCGGGAAAAATGGAGGCTAAGTATTTGGTAATAGGTTTTTTGACCTCCCTTATTTCCGCCTGGGTAACACTTCCTTTGCTTCGTCTACCTTCGGAAACTAATAAAGGATATTATTATCCCTTTGATTTTCCATACTTCAGGTATGCCTTTTATTGGCTATGGCTTTTAAAAGAGATTATTAAGGCAAATATTGATATAGCAATGGTTGTCTTAAGCCCGAAGTTGCCTATTAACCCTCAAATTGTCGAGTTTAAAAGGTCTATGTCTAATCCAATCGCCCATGTTACCTTAGCTAATTCCATTACCCTTACTCCGGGGACAATAACAATGGATGTAGCAGATGGAGTATATACTATACATGCTCTAACAGATGGTGCTGGAGAAGCACTAGAAAATGGACAAGGTGAAATGATGGTTCGCATCAGCAGGATTTTTGGTGAAAAGGTTGAGGGAGAACCGGCGAAACAAAGGAGGGGTGAAATCTAGTGACAATGGATAGTTTGTTTATGGGCCTCATTATTGGTCTTGTTGTCGTAATTTTTGTTATGTTATATAGAGTTTTTGAAGGACCTAGTGTCTATGATAGGCTAAATGGTTTAGGAGTAATCGGAACTGATACCATATTATTATTGGTCTTAATTGGTTATATTGATAAGCGGCCTGATATGTTTGTAGATATTGCCATCTCCTATGCTATCCTGGGTTTCATCAGCTTAGTAGTAATTGCTAAGTATATCGGGGGGAAAGGGGATATCAAAAAGTGAAAATACTAGCGAGTTTATTTTTAATATCGGGTTTTTTCTTTATTCTAGTAGCTGCAATCGGAGTTATTCGTCTCCCTGATTTTTATACACGCTTACATGCTTCGGGTAAAAGTGAAACCTTAGGGATGATTTTATGCTTTACCGGCCTGGCTATTTATGAGGGTTTCAATTTAACCAGTGCCAAACATTTAATCATAGTTATTTTTATATTGCTGGCTAATCCCATCGGTACCCATATCATTTGCCGTGAAGCTTATAGAAGTAATCTTAAGCCATGGACGCGGAAGGAGGAGTAAGTAATGCATATATTTATCCTACAGACAATTCTTTTAATATTATTAGTTGGGACAGGCATTACTGCTTTAGCTGTTAAAGATCTTTTAGCCTCCGTTGTTCTATTTGGTGCTTTTAGCTTTTTTGCTGTACTTTTATATTTAATAATGGGTGCACCGGATGTGGCCTTTACGGAAGCTGTTATTGGTGTTGTTTCCACTGTGTTTTTTATTGCAGCCCTAAATAAACTGAAACGGGGGTGCAGATAATGAAGAAAGTTTCAGCTTTACTAATGATTGTTCTAGCTTTTATGTTCTTTTATACTGCTAGCAGCCTGCCTCAGGTAGGTGATGTAAATTCGCCGGCATCCCAACATGTATCTCCTAGATATATTGAAAAAGGGAAAAAAGAGACGGGCTCTCCTAACTTAGTTACTGCAGTTCTGGCTGATTATCGTGGTTATGATACTTTAGGCGAAACTACCGTTATTTTTGTTGCTGGGATTGCAACGGTTATGATTCTGCGCGGTAAGAGAAAAGGGGAGGATTAGGATGAAAAAAGGCTTTGGGAGTATAGTTTTAGATGCGTCTTTTAGAGTTCTGGTTCCCTTCACTCTAGTTTACGGTGTATATGTATTAGTACATGGTGAATATAGTCCTGGCGGAGGTTTCCAAGCAGGTGCTCTTTTGGCTGTAGGAATAATCCTATCTAGGCTTATTCAAGGAAACGAAAAGGCATTATTTAATATTAAGGGTAATGTGGCCCTAATTTTAGCGGGAATTGGTACAGCCCTCTATGCCCTTATCGGGTTTTCCACGATATTTTTAGGTGGCAAATTCCTTGAGTATGGTCGTTTACCTTTTAGTGTCCATGATCCCGCTGAGCTCCATGCTTTAGGCATGTTGGGAATTGAGATTGGCGTTACCCTTTGTGTTATGATGACTATTGTAGCTATTTTCGATGCCCTTACAGGAGAGGAGGAAGGAATCTAATGGACAGTTTTATCACAGGTTCTTTAATATACTGGCTGGTTGCCGCACTCTTCCTATTGGGCGTTTATGGAATTTTAGCTAATAATAATCTAATGAAAAAGCTAATGGCTATGAACATAATGCAGGTTGCGGTAATAGTTTTTTTCTTGATACTAGGGCAAAAACTGGGGGGAACCCTGCCTATTTTAATGGGCAGTGATACCACAGTTGATCACTATATCAATCCACTACCCCATGCGTTAATGCTAACCGCTATAGTAGTAAGCTTAAGTACTACAGGTGTAGCTTTGGCTCTCCTAATGAGGATCCAAGAACGCTACGGGGAAATAGAGGAAGATGATATACTACGGAGGATGAACGAATGAGAGAACAACTTCCAGCATTGATCGTCGTTGTGCCCCTTTTGGCTTCTCTTGTAGCTCCCCTTGTTGCCTATTTTTCCACGGCCTTGGTACGGTTAGTTGCAATTGCGGCTATTCTAGTGGCTAATATAAGTGCAATAGGTAGCTTAACCCATGCTTTGACAAAAGGTAATTGGCACTATCATTTTGGTGACTGGGCACCACCTTGGGGGATAGAGCTTGTTATTGACCCTCTAGCAGGAGCTATAGCAGTATTGATTTCTTTTGTCAGCCTGGTAGTTGTTATATATGCAGGACCATATCTTAAAGAAGATGGCTGGTTAAAAAAAGGAATTTTCTATTCACTGTTTGCCTTACTTACTACTGGACTTTTAGGTATGGTAGTAACCGGTGACGTTTTTAACCTGTATGTATTTTTGGAGATTTCTTCTTTGGCGGGCTATGCTCTAATCGCATCAGGTGGCAATAAGGCTGTTGTTGCTGCTTTTCGATATTTGTTAATTGGTACTATTGGAGCTTCCTTCTATCTTTTAGGTATTGGTTATTTATATGCAGTAACAGGAACCTTGAATATGGTAGACTTGGCGGAAAAACTTCCCCTTTTGATGGACTCCCCGGCAGTTATTATAGCTATCGTTATGCTGGTAGTTGGATTAGGCACTAAAATGGCTCTATTTCCACTGCACGGCTGGCAGCCCGATGCCTATACCTATTCCCATCCGGCAGCTGCTGCCTTCATCGCCGGTGTAATGGGGAAGGTACCTGCGTATGCTGCTATACGATTCTTCTTCTTTATTATGGGAGCTGCTACCGGACCTGTCTATAAAGCTTTACAGATCATGGGCTGGTTGGCTGCCGCTGGAATTATCATCGGTTCGCTAATGGCTATTGCTCAGAAGGATTTCAGAAGAATGCTGGCTTACTCTAGCGTGGCCCAAATTGGCTATGTTGTGGTAGGTCTGGCAATTGGAAATTCATTAGCCTTAATTGGTGCTGTCTTGCACATTATCAACCACGCTATTATGAAAAGCTGTCTGTTTTTAGTAGCAGGCGGTATCCAGTGGCGTACAGGTAATGTTTCAGTTGAGAAGTTTGCAGAGTTAAATAAAAAAATGCCCCTAACAATGGGGGCGTTGGTAATTGCCGCTCTTTCCATGGTTGGTTTACCGCCAACAGCAGGCTTCTTTAGCAAATGGTATCTAGTATTAGGTGCTATTGAAGCAGATATGTGGTTCTATGTGGTAGTTATTATCATCAGCAGCTTATTAAATGCAGTTTACTTCTTCCGGGTTATTGAAAACATCTATATGAAGAAAGCCTCTGAAGAAGCTAAAGATAAAGATAAAGATAAGGGCAAGGGAATGTTTGAGCTGCCTCTACAAATGCTAGTACCCATAGTTGTTTTGGGTTTAGGTATTTTAGTATTGGGGATTCTCAACGAACCCATTGTTTCACAGGTAATTCAGTTTGTTATTCCGGGGGGTGGACAATAGATGGCACCAGAAATTTTGCTCGACTACAGGCCTCTGTGGGCAGTCTTAATATCTCTAGTTGCAGCAGTCCTGATTCTTTTCACCGGTGAACGCCGTTCTAACCTCCGGGAAGCCTGGACCCTCATCGCGGCCTTTGGTAAAGTAGCAATTGTATTTTCCATGCTGCCCCTAGTTTTAGGGGGACAGGTTATAGAAATCGCTCCTATTCATGTTGCTCAAGGGATTACACTACAGTTAAGGGTTGATACAGCCGGAATGCTGTTTGCCGCCTTAGCCTCCTTTTTATGGGTTATTACCTCTTTTTATTCTATTGGTTATATGCGGGGTCACCATGAAAAGCACCAAACAGGCTACTTTGCATCCTTTGCTGTTTGTTTATCAGCAACTATGGGTATCGCCTTTAGTGCAAACCTTTTAACCTTTTTCGTATTCTATGAGCTTTTGACTATTGCAACTTATCCCTTGGTTATTCATAAACGTAATGCTGAAGCTATTAAATCCGGCCGTAAATACCTGGCCTATACCCTGATTTCCGGTCAGTTATTTTTAATAGCTATTATTTGGACTTATATCACTGTTGGTAACGGTGATTTCCTAGCGGGAGGATTCTTAACTCTAGAGCATGGCTCTGCAGGATTGTTAGGCCTTATGTTTCTGCTCATGACTGTAGGTGCTGCCGTTAAGGCCGGTGTTATGCCTTTTCACGGCTGGCTGCCCGACGCTATGGTCGCTCCTACACCGGTTAGTGCGTTATTACATGCTGTTGCTGTTGTTAAAGCCGGAGCCTTTGGTATTTTAAGGGTTGTAGGTTATGTGTTTGGTCCAGAGCTATTAGGGCAAATTGGTGCAGCCGAAGTTTTAGCCTGGTTTGCAGCTTTTACTATTATAGTGTCTTCTTTAATCGCTATGAATCAAGATAATCTAAAAAGGAGATTGGCTTTTTCAACCGTTGGCCAATTATCCTATGTAGTTTTAGGCATATCCCTATTAACACCACTAGGATTTTTAGGTGGGATGTATCATATTATCGCCCATGCTTTTATGAAGATTACCCTTTTCTTCTGTGCAGGTGCCATCTATGTTACCACCCATAAAGAAAATATCAGTGAGATGCATGGTATCGGTCGGCGAATGCCCATAACTATTGCAGCATATACCATAGCATCCTTTGGTATTGCAGGTGTCCCCTTTATAGTAGGCTTTATCAGTAAGTGGAATATAGCTTTAGGTGCCTTACAAGGGGGGTATGCCCTCTATGTGGTTGTCTTAATCGCAAGTGCTATGCTGGCTTCCACCTACTTACTGCCTTTAGCTTATCTGGGCTTTTTCAAAAAGTCGGATAAATTTACGGAGTACGGAGAGGCCCGGAAGGATATGCTGATTCCTATTGTTATAACTGCTGTCCTTTCCGTAGTATTAGGTATCCTGCCTAACTTTGGCGCCAATTTCTATGACCTAGCAACCATGGCGGCTCAGAGTATAGTGCAGAGTATCGAGTTAGTAGGGGGAGGGTGGTAGAATGAGTACAAAAAAAGTTATAACTATTGCTTCTCTTGTGATTATAATATCCCTAATTGTAGAAGCACTGTTTGTTGACCACCATGGAGAGTTTTGGTGGCAGGAATTAATCGGCTTTGATGTTATTTATGGTTTCTTAGGCTGCCTCGTTTTGATCCTTGGAGCTAAAACCTTTGGCAAGGAATTTTTGCAGCGGTCTGAAGATTACTATGCTGGAGGTGAAGAAGACCATGACTAGTTTACATCCGGGCTTGATTATTATACTAGGTGCTATACTAGCTGGGATTCTACCCGGGCGCCTGCGCCAGGTGACTATGGTTTTGGCACCGGCTCTAGCCATCTTTGCTGTTTTCAATCTAGAAGTAAATACTGTATGGACCATCCCTTTTATTAATAATTTAGAACTTACTTTCTTAAAAGTTGATCGCCTAGCTTGGGTCTTCTCTTTGATTTTTAGCATTATGGCTCTCCTAGGGAGTATTTATTCATTGCATAATGAAAATAAGGGAGAGGCAACAGCCAGCTTATTATATGCCGGTAGCTCCTTAGGCGTTGTTTTTGCCGGTGATTGGCTTACACTTATTTTCTTCTGGGAGCTAATGGCTGTTTCTTCAGTGTTTCTTATCTGGTATAAAGGAACGGCCCAATCCCGTAAAGCCGGCTTTAGATATATTCTAATGCATTTGTTCGGTGGAAACCTGCTTTTAGCGGGGATATTCCTAAAAGTTTCTGCCGGTCAGCCGGAGATTGTGAGCCTTACTGGAACAGGAGATGCAGCCTTTTGGCTGATTTTAGCCGGTGTTGCTATCAATGCCGCTATTCCGCCCCTGCATTCTTGGTTGGTGGATGCTTATCCAGAAGGTACTGTTACCGGTAGCGTATTTTTAAGCTCCTTTACAACAAAGGTTGCCGTGTACTGTTTAATAAGGATTTTCCCAGGTACTACCATGCTTTTATGGCTAGGGACTATTATGGCACTGTATGGAGTTGTTTACGCCATTTTAGAGAACGATGTCCGTCGCCTGCTAGCCTATCATATAGTCAGCCAGGTCGGCTTCATGGTAGCGGGAGTAGGGATGGGTTCGGAGCTCTCCCTTAATGGTTCTACCGCCCATGCTTATAGTCATATTCTGTACAAATCTCTGCTTTTCATGGGAGCTGGTGCAGTAATCTTTGCCACCGGTAAACGGAAGCTATCGGAATTAGGTGGCTTATATAAGAAAATGCCCTGGGTCACCCTGTTCTTTGCAATTGCTGCTTTTTCAATATCCGGTTTGCCCCTCTTTAACGGATTTATCAGTAAGTCCATGATTATTTCAGCGGCGGGGTATGAACATCTGCCGGCGGCAGAGCTGCTGTTGTATTTAGCTAGTATTGGTACCTTTCTCTCCATTGCTTTAAAATTGCTTTACTTCATGTTCTTTGGTGAAGACAAGGGCTTAGAGCCGGCCAAGCTACCCACTAATATGTATATAGCTATGGCAGGTGGAGCATTCTTGTGTGTACTATATGGAGTAGCACCTAACTTATTGTATAACGTGCTTCCATATCCCGTGAAATATGCCCCATATGCCTTGTACCATATAATAGATACTGTACAGCTCTTGACAGCGGCCTTGATTGTTTTCTGGATTTTCTTACCCAAGATGGCAACCAAGATGATGATTTCTTTAGATACCGATTGGTTCTATAGAAAACCTTTCAAGGTTTTAATCCACAGTCTTGTTGCTATTGTCTGTTGGATTCGGGAGTATTTGGCAGTCCAGTTAATGAGGGCCTTAAAGAGCACCCTGCCTTATTTCGCCAACCCTGTAAAATGGGCCGCCCAAACAGTAGAAGGTCCCAAACACGAATATAACGAGGACCGCTACCGCTTCCCAGTAGGGTTGACGGTAATGATGAGCATCGTGGTATTTTTGGTAACATTCTCATATATCTTGCTTGCATAAAAAAACGCCTGCGGGCGTTTTTTTATGGGTCGATAGACCATAGACCATAGACCATAGACCATTGTCAGTCCTATTTCGTTGTTGCCTTGTCACCTGAGGGAGGAACGACCGAAGGATCTTAAGCTTCTTCACTACCTAAGATCCTTCGCTATCGCTCAGGATGACGGTATGCTTGCTCACCTTTTCGCTGTATTTTCGCTGTATTCACTATTCCACTTGCAAATTGCAGGCAGAGAATATATACTATAGTTTAGATATTTATGCCCCAACTTATTTTAAGGTTAAGTCTTATACTTTTATCAGCCTGTCGATATTCACCCAGAAGTAAATGTCAGACGCCCAATATTAACCCATAAGCAGTTGTCAGACGCGTAATGTTTACCCAATAGAAATGTCAGCCCCGTGAATGTTACCTGTAAGTAAAGTAACCACTCACTAAAACAAAGGTCGGTGAATTAATTGTTAGATAAATTACAGCATCTTGAAGATAGATATGAAGAGTTAAATGCTCTAATGAGCGATCCTAAGGTTATTAATAACCCCGCTGACCTGCATAAGCATGGTAAGGCTCAGTCCGATTTAATAGATATTGTTGAGGCATATCGCACCTATAAAAAGGTTATCGAAGAACTAAATGAGGCACAAGCGTTGTTAAATGACAAACTGGATTCGGATATGAAAGATATGGTTGAGCTGGAGATAGAGGAACTAGAGGATAAAAAAGAAAAGTTAGAAGAGGAACTGAAGGTTCTCCTTTTGCCTAAGGACCCTAATGATGAGAAGAACGTTATTTTGGAGATTAGGGCCGGAGCTGGTGGTGATGAGGCTGGTCTTTTTGCTGCAGAGCTGTATAGAATGT
This sequence comes from Clostridiaceae bacterium BRH_c20a, assembly GCA_000961765.1. Taxonomy (GTDB): domain Bacteria; phylum Bacillota; class Peptococcia; order Peptococcales; family BICA1-8; genus BICA1-8. Next base: position 61,531 of record LADT01000082.1, read on the forward strand.
ACACTCGTTATGCTGAAAATAAGGGCTGGAAGACTGAACTGATGAGTGCCTCCTATTCTGATGTGGGGGGTTTTAAGGAAGTTATTAGTCTAATTCAGGGCAATGGGGCTTACAGTAAGCTTAAGTTCGAGAGTGGTGCCCATAGAGTACAGCGGGTACCGACTACTGAATCAGGGGGGAGAATCCACACCTCCACGGCTACAGTAGCTGTGCTGCCTGAAGCTGAAGAAGTGGATGTCCAAATTGACCCTAATGAACTAAGGATAGATGTATTTTGTTCTAGTGGACCCGGTGGGCAGTCCGTTAATACTACCCAGTCTGCCGTTAGAATAACCCATATACCTACTGGATTAGTAGTTTCCTGTCAGGATGAAAAATCCCAGCATAAAAATAAGGATAAGGCTTTAAAGGTTTTACGGTCCAGACTTTTAGAGAAGGCTCAGGATGAGCAAATGGGGGAACAGGCCCAAGCTAGGAAAACCCAGGTGGGAACTGGTGACAGAAGTGAAAGAATTAGGACTTATAACTTCCCCCAAGGCAGGGTAACTGATCACCGTATTGGCTTAACCCTCCATAAATTAGACCAGGTTTTATTAGGTGTTATTGACGAAATAATTGATGCTTTGATTACTACAGATCAAGCAGAGAAATTAAAGCAGGTGGAATAATGAATATTATTAATCAGCCGCAGACTGTGCAAGAGCTATTACAGTGGGCGGCCCTTTTTTTGGGAAAAGAGGGGCAAATGGAAGGGGAGCTTTTACTCTCGAAGGTTTCCGGATATTCTAGAGCAAAGCTCTGGGCATACCCTGAAGTGGAATTAAGTGAGAGCGACAGAAAATTCTTTACAGAACTTGTCAAATTACGACATGCAGGGGAGCCGCTGCAGTATCTATTAGGAACCCAAAGCTTTATGGGATTGGACTTCTTGGTAAATAAAAATGTCCTTATACCACGGTCTGACACTGAAGTTTTGGTTGAAGAAACAATAAGTTTAGCCCGAAAATTGCAGTGGCCTTTACGCATACTGGATTTATGTACCGGCAGCGGGGCTATCGCTATTAGTTTAGCCAAATATCTGCTTGAGGCCGAGGTAACAGCTGTCGATATATCCAGGGAAGCTTTACAAACAGCTCAAGCAAATGCAGAACTCCATAACGTGGACCAACGAGTAAAAATTCTCCAGGGCGATCTATTTCACCCCATAGGTTGCGATACTTTTCATATAATTACCAGCAATCCCCCGTATATTACTACAGCAGAAATGGTAAAGCTCCCTGACGATGTAAAAAAAGAACCTTCCCTTGCCCTCTGGGGCGGTGAAGACGGTCTAGACTTTTATCGAAGAATTATTAAAGAAAGCCGCCAATATTTAAAAGCTCCAGGCTGGCTATTAGTAGAAATCGGCTGGCTGCAAGGTGAACGGGTAAAAGAGTTATTCGAAAAAAACGGCTTTACCGAGTGCCAAATCATCAAAGATTGGGCAGGTCATGATCGTGTCGTTACAGGACGCAGCAGCGTCCTGTAGGTTAAGGTTGAGGTTGAGGTTAAGAAGATATTAAAATAAGATTACACTCCACTCCGTTTCGTTAGATTTAGATTTCGCTACGCTAGATTATAAAGACGTGTCACTCTTTAGACGGCAGAAAAATATTATGTTGTCATTGCGAAGGAGGTACGACTGAAGCAATCTTAGACCCAAGAGATTGCCACGCCCTCACGGGCTCGCAATGACGATTTGGGGTGATTACTTTACATGCGTTTCGTTAGATTTAGATTTCGCTACGCTAGATTATAAAGACGTGTCATTCTTTAGACGGTAGAAAAATATTATGTTGTCATTGCGAAGGAGGTACGACTGAAGCAATCTCAGACCCAAGAGATTGCCACGCCCTCACGGGCTCGCAATGACGATTTGGGGTGATTACTTTACATGCGTTTCGTTAGATTTAGATTTCGCTACGCTAGATTATAAAGACGTGTCATTCTTTAGACGGTAGAAAAATATTATGTTGTCATTGCGAAGGAGGTACGACTGAAGCAATCTCAGACCCAAGAGATTGCCACGCCCTCACGGGCTCGCAATGACGATTTGGGGTGATTACTTTACATGCGTTTCGTTAGATT
>LADT01000078.1 GCA_000961765.1 Clostridiaceae bacterium BRH_c20a
TTCTCTACAATCACTGAAGAATTTGACTGAGTCTTACTGTTGTAAACAGATTTTATTACATAAAGTGAAGCTGCATTTTTAGACCTGGTCACCTTGAGTCTCATTACAAATATCGCCCCCTTTCCCCTATATTATAACACAGTGCGACAAAGTGCGATACACAAAAAAGAAAAAAACAAAAAAAATAAGCCTATATCAAGGCTTTCTGGGATTTTTCCTTATGCAACTGTCAAAGACCCGTCTCAGAAATTTCTTCGCCAGTAATTAAGTAGTCTGTAGTAACACCAAAAGCATTAGATAATTTAATTAATGCTTCATAAGAAGGACTTCTCACACCTGATTCATATTGGCTAATAGTCGGCGGTTTTAAACCAGCCTTATTTGCTAAATCTGTTTGTGACCAGCCGAATTCCCTTCTCTTTTTGGCAATTATTAGGCCAACTGACATAATAAACCTCCTCTTATAACATTTGAACTAATTTAATAATAACATATGAAAAAAAATTGACAATACACTTAACGAACGTTATAATAAATCATAACAACTGTTAAAAAAAGGGGTGACTATAAATGGCAAGCCAAAAACGAGTTGAGACAATCTGGGATAAGGCACGATCAATAAGGGGACAAAACCCTAATATTTACAGAAAGGATGACTTTGGTAATATCATTCGAAAACAATCTTACGGCACAAAAGGCGAGTATGGATGGGAAATTGATCATAAAAATCCAAAGTCTAAAGGGGGAACGGACAGTCCCAAAAATTTGCGTCCTCTGCATTGGGAGGAAAATAGAAGTAAAGGTAGCAAATATCCATATTAGTTACAAATTAATTTTAAATTTATATCCTAAAACATAAAGGAGGTATTATAAAATGGTTCAAGAGAAAATTAAACATCCAGAACATCCAGAACATCCAAAGCCTGGCAAACCACCTAAAATTGATCCGGGAAAAAGATATGGTTAAAATGTTCGGGAATAACGCTTCCTGTCTATTGGAAGCGTTTCCTTTTGGGAGAGATACGAATGAAAAGTTTTAAGCCGTGGTATATAATTAATAAGGAACGTTTTCAAAGAGAGGTTGAATTATTAGCTAAGTCAGAATTTAATTTTGTTCTAGATCAGGTGCAGAAGGAAGATTATCAGAGAATTGTTTTTAATGGGGAAATTGAAGTAAAAGGAGAAAAATACCCATTAAAGATAGTGTATCCCCCTAGTTTTCCGTTTTTTCGAATAGATATAATATCTCCTAAAACTAGCTTTCATAGACACCAAAACTGGAAAAGTAAAAATCTCTGTTTGCTTCCCCATGGACAAGATGGATGGGAACAAGATACTACTGGGTTAGATATGGTATATCAAGCAAAGAATTTAATTGAGGATTCATTAGAAGGACCACAAATTATTGCGGAAAAAGAAGTGGATGCACCTGAGCCGTGGAGTACATATTTATCTTTTAGTGAATTAAACTTATTAATACCAGATGGTTTACCCAATACAATACCCACTGGTTCTTATGGAGAGTTTAGGGTTAGAATAATAAATAACAATACTCTTTTTCTGGATTTTATGGTAAATGAACAACCGATTCACAAAGAATATTACCAGTTTAGGGAAATACCAATTTTTCTAGAAAGTATTGCAAAGCAAAGGCAAATAAAGGGAATATGGGTCAAGGTTTCTACTATTCCACCTTCCCAAGATATTAAAGGGATGCTTAGCTGGCTAATAAAACAGGTACCTGAAAGTCAACCTAAGTTATTAAAGTCTTTTTCTCTTAAAAAGAGTAAGGATAATTTTGAATTATTATCCATTATATTTCCTGAAGAAAATAATACTAGGGGAAATTTTAAGGATAGTTGGTTAACTGGTTTTATTAAAAACAATAACATAATAAGACCACATTATCTTGATCCAACCCTTTGGTTTGAAAGAAACCCCAGTTTGAAAAATCTAATGAAAAAGAAGGTAATGGTTTTAGGGTTAGGAAGTCTAGGGTCTTCTATTGCACTAGAATTATCTAAGGCTGGTATCGGTTCTTTATTTATAGTTGATCGGGATACTGTTGAAATAGGGAATCTGGTAAGGCATGTAGCTAATATCAATTATCTTGGCAGAACTAAGGTAGAAGCTGTGGCTCGAATTGTCAGTCAACAAAACCCTTTTATTCAAGTTGAGGGAATGATTGCTTCAATCGGAATGATTAACGATTATAGTCTCACGAAGAAAGATATAATGGCAGATTTATTTCAATACATGAAAAGTTGTGATTTAATATTAGATATGATGGCGGATGAAGGGGTCACACACATTGTAAATGAAATGGCTGTAGACCTAGAGATCCCAGTTATACATGCATGGATAAGTAATGGTGCTTGGGGAGGTAGAATAATACGGACTATACCAAATAAAACAGGCTGTTATTACTGTTTGTGTTTAAATGGAGTTGAAGAAATATCTAACAATACTTCCGAAAAGGGAATTTTTCCTAGGGGTTGTGGCTTTCCTACTTTTACTGGGGCATCTTTTGATATACAATCAATTGTTTCAGCGACAACAAGGTTTTCCGTTCAGACCTTACTTGAAGGTAGTGATTATCAAAACCCCGAGTATGACCATATTATTATTGATAACAATGGAACACCGATAAATAACTATCCAGCAGTACGAACTTTTAAAGTAGAGCGGAACATTACTTGCCCAATATGTGGGGGGAATTATGGGGGTTAAAGTAGTTCAATTATCACCAAAAATTCTTACATTCTTTCAAGAGGAAATTATAAGATACCCATCTGCAGAAACCGGTGGAATATTGATGGGATGCAAAAAATCTGACGAATTAATTATTGTAACTCATGTAAGCTTCCCTGGTCCAAAAGCAATATACAAGAGGCGAAGTATAACCTTCGACATAGATTATTGCCAACATTTTGTAGATAAGGTTTATTATGAATCCGGCGGTGCTATTACTTATATAGGAGATTGGCATTGTCATCAATCAAAAAAAATAAAACCTAGTAAAACGGATTTCTTTACCCTTAAACGAGAGTCTTTAAATCCTGAGAGTACAGAATGCCCAATAATGCTAATTGTTGGTGTGGAAAAAAATTTTTCACGGATTATAGATTTTAAAGATATTTATGGGTTTTATTATGATAGACTAAGTGATTGTCTTCGGGAGATATTAGTGATTAATGAGCTAGGAAAAAAAACTCAGGACTTCTTTGTAATTCATAAATAATTAGCAAAATCTACTTTCAAGAATTTATTTAGGTAATAGTGTATTTAGTAATAGTGTATTTAGTATTATTATGTTAATATGGGAATCTTTAAGGCATATTAGTAACGGTTCTTGACTTGTCTTTTAGGGGTCGTGTAAGGTGACAGTGAAGTAAATAGGATATAGGTGATTATCATAAGTAGGGTTTACCCTAAAGGCAAAAGATAGTAGATTTTGTGTCTACTATCTTTTTTATATTAAGAATACATTTCCTTTCAACTTAAATGATTTTGCAGGAACTCTTCAGTTAAAGTGGAAAATATAATAGATTACTTAGTTATAAAGAAAATACTAAGCAGAGCAATATATAAAAAACTATCTACGGAGGAATTAAAAATGACTATCAAGAAATTCACCCAAGAAGAAGTGAATGGTACTCTTTGGAGAGCTTGTGATACTTTTAGAGGGAAGATTGACTCATCAATTTATAAGGATTATGTACTTGTTATGCTCTTCATTAAATATATAAGTGATATCTACAAAGAGCACAAAGCTGAGCTTATGGCCAAATATGATAATGACGAAGAAATGGTTAATAGACAGATTAGATATGACAGATTTGTACTTGATGAAATCTCAACCTTTGATTACATATATGATAAAAGAAATCAGCCAAATATCGGGGAAATCATTAATAAGGCACTAGCCCGGGTGGAAGAAGAAAACAAGACAAAATTAAGGGAAGTATTTAAAAATATTGATTTCAACTCCGAATCAGTATTAGGAAGTACAAAAGAAAGAAATGCAATGCTAAAAAATCTTTTAGAAGATTTTAAAGACCTTGATCTGCGGCCTTCAAGACTCATTGGAGAAGACGTTATTGGTAATGCCTATGAATATATGATTTCTAGATTTGCGTCCGATGCCGGTAAGAAAGGCGGCGAATTTTTCACACCTTCAGAAGTTTCAGAGCTTTTATCAAGGCTTGTTAAACCTGAAGATAACGATAGAATATATGATCCTACATGTGGTTCCGGTTCCTTACTTGTAAAAGCCTACAATAAAGTACCTTCAGGCAAAGCACAAATTTATGGGCAAGAGAGAAATGGACAAACGCATTCCCTAAGTAGAATGAATATGTTTCTCCATAATATTGATGATGCAAAAATTGCCTGGGGGGATACCCTCTCCAACCCTCTGCATCTGGAAAATGACAAATTAATGAAATTTCAAGTAGTGGTGGCAAATCCACCGTTCTCTCTTGATAAATGGGCAATGGGTTTTGCTGGGGAAGGAACTGACAAGGACTTCAAAATGGAGGAGTCCCTGGATCAATATAAAAGGTTTAGCTGGGGGGTACCCCCAACCTCAAAAGGTGATTATGCCTTTGTCTTGCACATGCTTCATTCGTTAGCTGAAGGTGGAAGAATGGGCGTTGTCCTACCCCATGGGATATTATTTAGAGGTGCCAGTGAAGGGAAAATTAGACAGCAGATTATTGATATGAATTTACTGGATGCAGTGATAGGACTACCTGCAAACTTATTCTTTGGAACAGGTATTCCTGCTTGTATCTTAGTATTTAAACAAAATAGAGATAGGAAAGAGGTTCTTTTCATTGATACTTCAGGTGATGGCTATTATGAAAAAGGGAAGAACCAAAACAAGCTGAGAGAAGAGGACATTCAGAGAATAGTTGATGCTTATGAGAAGTATGAAAATATTGAGAAGTATGCATATATTGCGAGCATAGCTGAAATTAGAGAGAATGACTATAACCTGAACATCCCAAGATATATTGATAACTTGGAGGAAGAAGAACTAGTTGATATGGAAGAAGTGACGGCGAGTATATCTAAGATAAAAGAAGAAATTAAAGAAGTTGAAGCGCAAATGATAAACTGCCTTAAAGAGTTGGGTTTGCAGGAGGGATTGGCTTGACTGTCGAGATAAAAGAGAGAATTGAGAAGATTAAGAATGGAGAAATTCCTGAGGGGTATATAAGATGTGAAATTGGAATTATACCAAAAAGTTGGGAAATGAGAAATTTATCTAGTATTAATGTAATTTCTACAGGAGCAACTCCATTAAGGAGTAATGCCCAGTATTTTACTAATGGTAAAATTCCATGGGTAAAAACTACTGACTTGAATAATTCTAGTATTTTTGATACCGAAGAGAAAATCACAGAATGTGCTTTAAGCGAAACCTCCGTTAAATGGGTAAGTGAAAACTCCATTTTGATAGCAATGTATGGTGGATTTAATCAAATTGGTAGGACTGGTTTAATGAAAATTAAAGGAACTACAAATCAAGCAATATCATCATTTTATATAGATGAAGTTAATTATAACTCGGGTTTTGTTTTACATTGGCTTAATGCAAATAGAAGGTATTGGAAGAGATTAGCTGGAAGTAGTAGAAAAGACCCTAACATCAAGAAAAGTGATGTAGAAAAATTTCCTATTGCAAAAACCAAGTATCAAGAACAACAAAAAATTGCCGCAATTCTTTCCATCTGGGACAAAGCCATTGAGCTAAAAGTGAAACTTATCGGATTAAAAAAAGAGCAAAAAAGAGGGCTGATGGAAAAGCTTTTAACTGGTGAGGTGAGATTTCCTGGGTTTGAGGATGATTGGAAAGAAGTAGAGCTGGGGGACATGGTGGAATGTTACAATAGTAAATCATTAGAAAAATATTTCAATCAGGAAACGGGGCTTAACGTTATTTCAATAGGTAACTATTCTATAGAAGGAACCTATGTATATAATGGTAATTTAGTGGAAATTAACGAAGAAACAAAGAAATATATCTTAAATAAGAATGATTTGGCAATGGTACTAAATGATAAAACTAAGGAAGGACGAATTATTGGAAGAGTCTTATTAATTGATGAAGATAATAAATACATCTTTAACCAAAGAACGGCAAGATTAGTAGTTAATAACGAAATTGTTTTAAGTAAATATTTATACTATTTGATCAACGGTGATTACTTTCATCAAATGATATTCTCAATATCTCAGGGCGGAACTCAAATATATATTAATATCAATCCATTATTGAAACTAAAAACTATTATTCCAGAACTCTTGGAGCAGGAAAAAATAATTAGATGTTTAGATACTCTCTCAAGACAAGTGAATTTATTACAACGGGAGCTTGAAGCCCTAAAGCTTCAAAAAAAAGGCCTTATGCAGCTATTATTAACCGGCATAGTAAGAGTGAAGTATTAATATAAACTCTTTACTAAGATAGAAAAGAGGTTAGGATGTGAGCAGAGCCAAAGATTATGATGAAATGAACATATCTCAGATTCCGGCATTAGAGGTCTTAAATAAAATGGGCTATATTACTTTGCCACCTGAAAAAGCTGAAGAAATGCGGGGCAATTTTTTTAAAGTTTTTTTAAAAGATATTCTTTATAAGAAATTAATAGGGCTCAATAGTTTCGAATATAAGGGTAAATACTATAAATTCTCTGAAAAAAATATCAGACAAGCTATGCTTAATCTTGATGAAGCTTTGACAGATGGTCTTATAAAAACTAATGAGAAGATTTATGATTCTCTTAATTTAGGACATAGCTACCCGGAAAGACTTCCCGATGTGGATGGTGTCAGGTCGTTTAATATAAATTACATTGATTGGGAACATCCTGAGAACAACATCTTTCACGTTGTAGAGGAGTTTAGTGTTGAAAAGGAAGATGCTCAAGGGACTGTAAGACCAGATATTGTGCTTTTCATTAACGGCATTCCTTTTGGTGTTATTGAGTGCAAGAAGGCCTCTATTTCTATTACCCAGGGGATTAGTCAAATGCTTCGTAACCAAGGTAAAGAATACATACCCCAGCTCTTTAAATTTATCCAGATTGTAATGGCTACCAATAAAAATGAAACCCAGTATGCCACAGCAGGGACACCGAAAAAGTTTTGGTCTACTTGGAAAGAAGATTCAGAATCAGATGAATATAATTGGTTTACGAAGGAACTTGAAAAAGCAGTAGTTGACAGGATACCCACTAATCAGGATAAGAGTATCGTGTCATTGTTTCATCCTGAGCGGATTATAAAACTAATAAAATATTTTACCCTTTATGATAAGAATATTAAGAAAATTGCTCGTTATCAGCAGTATTTCGCTATTAAGGAAATTATAAAGACAATTGAAGAAAAAGATAAGAACGGAAACCGGCAATCAGGTGTTATTTGGCATACTCAAGGTTCAGGGAAATCTCTGACAATGGTTATGCTGGCAAGATTTATTCTTGCGGAAATGGCCGATGTGCATCCTCAGGTTCTTGTTATTACTGACCGGATAGAATTGGATAGCCAGATTCATAAGACTTTTAATCATTCTAGACTTAAAGCAGAGCGTGCTTCCAGCGGGAAGAACCTTGTTGAGCTAATTAACAGTAATGGGGCCGATATAATCACTTCCCTTGTTCATAAATTTGATACAGTCTCAAAGCATCAGGAGCCTGTAAAATCAAAAAACATTTTTATTCTGATTGATGAATCCCATCGAACCCAATATGGTGAGCTTCACATCAAAATGAAAAAGGTATTCCCTAATGCTTGCTATTTAGGCTTTACGGGAACCCCCCTGATGAAAAAAGAAAAAAGCACTATGATAAGATTTGGCGGCAGACTTATTCATAAGTACACGATCAAAGACGGGGTAGACGATGGGACAATCGTGCCGCTTCTTTATGAAGGAAGATTGGTTGAGCAAACAGTTAACCGTAATGCCATTGATAAGCGAATTGAGATGATTACCCGAAATTTAAATGAAAAACAAGCGGAAGAGCTGAAAAAGAAATGGAGCAAGTTTGAAGCCATAGCTTCCTCAGAGCAAAGAATCAGACTTATTGCGGATGATATCTATGTGCATTTTACAAAGTTCTATAAGACAGAGGACGCTCAATACAAAGCTATGCTAGGTACGGCTTCTAAATTTGATGCTATTCGCTACCAGGAAGCTTTTGAAGAGTACGGAGATATTAGTACAGCTGTCATTATTTCACCTCCCGATATGAGAGAGGGACATGAAGAAGTTGATGAGGAGCCTAAGGACAGGGTTCAGAAGTATTGGAATAAGATGATGGAGAGATATACTGATCCTATTAAGTATGAGGAACATATTAAAAGTGAATTCGTTGATGGTAATGAAATAGATATTCTTGTTGTTGTAGATAAACTCCTAACCGGCTTTGATGCACCCAGGGCCTCTGTTTTTTACGTGGATAAGCCCATGAAAGAACATACATTGCTACAAGCAATAGCCCGGGTTAATCGTTTGTATGAAGGTAAGGATTTTGGCCTAATTGTTGACTATCGGGGTCTTATTGAAGAATTGGATTCTGCCATGAAAACTTATTCTGGAGCGGGACTTGAAAAATATGATGGCAAAGACCTAGAAGGTGCTTTAGTTGATGTTATCAGTGTAGTAGGTAAATTACGTGAAGCTTATTCAAATGTGGTAGCTATTTTTAAAGTTGTTAAGAATAAAGTGGATAAGGAAGAATACGAACTCATCCTTGCTGATGAAGGCATCAGAGATGATTTTTATTATGAGCTAAGTCAGTTTGGTAAATATATGGGCATTGCTCTTGAATCTGAACATGTTTACAATGCACTAGGTGAAAAAGACATAGCTCTTTATAAGCGAGAATTAAAATTCTATCAGGAGCTGAGAGCTTCTGTTAAGCTCAGATATTCTGATACTATCGACCATAAGGAATATGAAGCTAAGATGAGAAATTTAATGGATACATACATTGCAGCAGAGGAAGTAATTCAAATTACTGCACCAGTAGATATCCTAAATGAAGAAGAGTTTGAAGATGAGCTTATGAGATTGGGGACACCAAGGGCTAAAGCTGATGCTATTAGAACTAGAATGTCCAAACGCATCAATGAAAAGTGGGATGAGAATCCTACTTATTATAAGAAGTTCTCTGAGCGGATTGAAGAAATAATTAACGAATACAAAAACAAACGTATCTCTGAGGCTGAATACCTGGAAAGAATGCATACTATTATGAAGGACTTTAGAAAAGGCTACTCGGGAACGGTATATCCAGAGAAAATAAAACATAACGGACATGCACAGGCCTTTTATGGAGTTGTTAAAGAGATTTTAGAAGATAAGAGCTTTTATAAATCTTCAAGGCAAGGTACCCAGACGGATACACCAATTTATAACTATGAAAATATTTTAGCCGAGATTGCTATTGATGTTGATATTATAATTGCAAAACACAGTAAAGTAGATTGGCATGATAACCCGGACGTGCATAAAAGGATTTCGCAGGAAATAGATGGACTACTATATCTCGCTAAGAAAAAGCATTTTCCAAATATAACTTTTAGCCAAATAGACAAAATTATCGAGAACATCAAGACTGTTGCTCTCAGAAGGTACTAGGTGATATATATGGAGAAGAATTCTATAACCTATAATGGTAAACAGATAGAATTCGAATTACAGAGAAAAAATGTTAAAAATATTAATCTTAATGTTAGACCAGATATGACTATAGTTGTTTCAGCTAGTGATCGAGTTCCAATGGATTATATTCTGAATTTTGTTAAGGATAAGGCTCCTTGGATACTCAAAAATGTAAGATATTTCTGTGATGTTCAGCCAGAACATATAACTAAAAAAGACTATGTAAGCGGTGAGACCTTTAAGTATTTAGGGAAGCAGTATAGACTGAAAGTTGAAGAAACTGAAACTGAAGGAGTAAAATACTTTCAAGGATTTATTTACCTTAATATTAAAGATAAAAATAATTATGACCGCAAAGAGAAACTACTAAATGATTGGTTTAGAGAAAAGGCAGAGCTTAATTTTAGAGAAAGTTTGGAACGGGTTTACCCTGTTATCGAGAAATATGGAATTAAAAAACCTGAAATTCAGATCAAAACAATGAAAGCAAGATGGGGTTCTTGTATTAGAGAAAAGAATACTATCCTACTTAACTATGAGTTGATAAAAGCACAAAAATTTTGTATTCACTATGTAGTTCTTCATGAGCTAATTCATTTTAAATACAGAAACCATGATGCCGATTACTATGATTTTCTGACATCCTTAATGCCCGATTGGAAGCAAAGAAAAGAGATTTTAGATGAGGAAGTAGTGAGAGAATTGTAATATATTTCAAAGGTGTAAAATAATCAGATGCATAGCATCCTTTAAACCGAGATTTAGCCTAATATAAACAAGAATACCGAGAAATATTAAATTAGCTTATTTTTATCCTAAGTCTAATGTTACAATACCCCTTTCCATATACCTTATGCCGATATTTTTTTAATGCCGACTTTTTGCTACAAATCTTATATTTACTAATTTTTTTAATGAAAACATCGGCATTATTCTTTATCATGTAGTTGTAAAACATCATGATAAGGAGGATATTCAATTGGAAGAATCAGCAAAGATTGATCATGTTATCGAAACACTACTTTCTGAAATAAGAAAGCATGGGATCTTAGAAGTGAGTATGGAACAGTACCAAGTTGTGTGTAACGGAATTTTAAAGTTTGCCACCAGGAAAGCAGTTGAGGTTTATTCAGATGCGTTGATGAATGAATTTACCAGAACGGCAGAAAGGCGTTGCGACGAAGGTGATATTTGCCCCGAATACCTGAGGTTTCAAAAAAGGGTAGTCAGGATGTTAAAGTCACTGATATCTACTGGATATGTGGATTTCTCGGCAGATAACAGCAGAAAAAAATATAAGATTTCTGATGAAACTGCACATTTAGTGGTGGACATTCTTAACGAAAATAAGCTTGTAGGTGAAGCAAAGGTTGAAATGAATATCGT
>LADT01000019.1 GCA_000961765.1 Clostridiaceae bacterium BRH_c20a
GTAATGAAAAATTTTCTTGGAACATTTGCAATAAGCCTTATACTGTGCTATATCTTTCTTTTCTTTGGTGGAATACTTATTTTTGAGAACTTTTGGGCAATCCTTGTTTTTGTTGCACTTATTATTGCCATTCTAATAACGGTGTTTATACATCAAGAGACAAAAATTGAAGAATTAGAAGCACGAATCAAAACACTTGAATCTAAAAGCGAACCCAAAGAGTAGATTCCATTATCTGTGTATATCACAAGTATAATGAGAAGTTAAGCAAAACACCGAAATTGTATAATTTAAAGTCTAACTCCCAAAATTATGGTAAAAAGCTATATCCACAGCATTGCCGCCGAATGTCAGGGTGTCATAAGGAAGTAATATTGTCATTGCTATGAAAGCTATTGATTGTTGCTGTGTCATCCTGAGGGAGGAACGACCGAAGGATCTTAAGATTCTTCACTACGTAAGGTCCTTCGCTATCGCTCAGGATGACAGCTTCTTTAAAACACCCTACTAATGGCGGCCGTTTTTATTTTTTCCAATCCAGCTAGAAATTATAATATAATCAAACTTACATATAGAGCTATTAAGAGTTGATTAAGTTGAATTGGCTTAATAAGGTGCGACAGGGGTGAAAAGGTTCTCCTGTCGCATTAGACCAGGCTTTTTAAAATATTCAGGGCGTCATTAGTAGAGATGTCGCCAGTTATTTCTCCAAAATACATGCCAATCAAGTAAATAATTTTAGTTGTATTTCTGGCATTATGCTCAACAAAATAAAGATTATGCCCAAAATTGCTTTCTAAGGCTTGAAAACTGTTATAGACAGCGGGGTCAACAAAGGCCTTGAATTTTTCTGTAATTGTATATTTTTTTCCATCTGCACTTTCATAAATATATTCGGTTGCGCTGTCATAACCATTTTCCAATAGATGAGCATTTATGTTTATGAGTTTAAAGCCATCTGCAACGCTTCTTTTGTAAGGCATAGCTTTATTACCGACAAAAATCCTCTTGCTTAAAAGTTGATGATAAGCATTGGTATCAAAATGGGCTTTTAAGACGCATCATTTCTAAAGTGTTCATATATCTAAATTTTAATACCAGTGGCATTATGTAGTAATAAAAAAGGATGGTTAAGATGTATTCTTTGCCATCTTTTTTTTGTAATGATTTATTAGTGTTTGGTACTAACACTATGTGAAACAAAATATGATGTTCCTTCGTCCCTATAATAGGTCAATAGTGACTTTGATTTAACAGCCTGCCTAATAAGATGGAAGACAGATAAAAGTTAGGAGAATGTCATGACTAAAAAGCTTATAACTAGAAGGAGCTTCATAATAGGAGGAAGTGCTGTGGTGACTTACTTGCTATGGGGGGAATTTTCCATAGCGGTTAGAAAATATACCATTAGAATTTCTAATTTACCACAGGAATATGAAGGATTCACTATACTCCACCTAAGCGATTTACATAGCAAATGGTTTGGTGATGAGCAGAAATATCTCTTGAAAACTATTAATCAGGAACAATTTGATTTAGTAGCTATAACCGGGGATTTAGTTAATAAAACAGACCCCAAGCTGGAACCGGGCTTGGAGTTAATTAAAGGCTTAAAGGATAAACCAGTTTTTTTTGTACCGGGCAATCATGAATGGTGGTCAGGATATAAAATGAGGGAGCCTTTACTTTCCTTGGGAGTACATATTTTAGAAAACCATTCATTTAAATTAAAAAAAGGGCATAAGCATCTTTGGCTAACGGGTGTTGATGACCCGTATTCAGGAAGGGATGACCTGGAAAAGTCATTAACTAATATTGATGATGATGGGCCCATTATACTATTAGCCCATGCTCCGGAAATATTCCCTAAAGGGGTTAAATCTAAAATTGACTTAATCCTAGTAGGGCATACTCATGGAGGACAAATTCGATTACCTTTTATTGGTGCAATAATTGTACCCGGACAAGGTCTGTTTCCCAAATATGATTATGGACTTTACCGTGAAGAAAAAACTAATATGATTATAACAGGCGGATTAGGTGAAAGTAGTCTCCCAATTAGATTTAATATTAGACCGGAAATAGTTCTAGTTACATTGACATCAAAATAAAGGTCAATTTTCAAAGTTTTACAGAATTATCATGCGTTGCCCGCACCACGATAAACGAAAGCATTCCCGTCATCTTAAGATCCTTCGGTCGTACCTCCCTCAGGATGACTCAGCAACAATCAATAGCTTTCATAGCAATGAAAACTGTGTAATAGGAATAAATATAACGGCACCCTGTGAGAGGCAAAATATCTTCTCATTTTTTTCCCTCCCTAAATAAATCATTAGTAGTCCCGATACCAAATAAAGTATTAGAGGAAACTTAAATAGACTATATAAAAATAAGGGGGAGCCACCTTATTAGCTAGGAATTATACCTCCACTGTGTTTCCTATTATTATGTACTTACCAAATAAGTTAAGCGGAGTAGTATTGGGTTTTTTATTACTGAAGACTTCAGGTGGAGTCAAAACTCCATCTGAAGTAAGTTTCCTTTATAAATGAATCGGGAGAAAGAAAGGAGCAATTTATGAAAAAACTTTTGATTTTTTTAATAATGGTAAGCTTGTTAACAGTTGGCTGCTCAGGAAAAGAGAAGGAGGAGCCTTCTGAAAAACCGAGCAGTATTCCTGCACCAAGTGAAGAAAAGGAGGTCAAAGGTGAAGCTTTGTCTGATGGTTCCCAATGGTCTATAAAAGCATATTTAAAAGAATTACCCAATGTCTTTTCGGAAAACTGGTCTCCTAATAATAAGAAAGTAGCTTATATAGTATTTGATCAATTTAAAGAGACCGGGAAATTTTTTATCTGGCAGGTAGGGGAAAAGGAGCCCAAAGTAGTCCAAGACATAGAGGACAGGATTGAAGAGTTATATTGGTCTCCCGATAGCCAGTATATAATTGCGGATATTGGGACCTCTGCATTACGTTTGGGTGAGTTTGTAGATGTAGAAGAACATATCAGGATCGACAGTATTAATTATGTAGGCAAACCGGTCTGGTCTCCTGATAGCAAGTGGGTGGCCTTAGGTAGTGTGCGATCAATCGAACCTCCAATTGAATGGGAATTAGACGGAACTATAGATCTGGTTATGTATAATATTGAGACTAAAGAGACCAAGGTGATAAAGAAAGGTAATCAGGAGGAACATTACCGACCCCTTGCCTGGGAAGAGGATGGGGTATTGGAGTATGCTTATAACAATATGGCCGGAAATGGCTATGGACAGTGGTATTTGCCCCAGGAAGGGAAAATGAAAGATGAGTTTGAAAAGCGAATTAAAGAAAAATACACTTCGCCTTCTAAAAAGAATGAAATTATCCTAGTCAGTAACAATGGGGGTTATAATGTTTACTGTAAAAATGAGAATTATTTTGCACGGGTAAAACAAATTTCTTTTATGGGAGATTTACCAACCATCAACTGGTCTCCCCAGGAGAAGTATCTGCTTTTAGGAATTGGAGGTTCGGAAATTTCCAGCGGTTATATATATGATGTTCTTAATGGACAAGGAATAGGGGAAATTGATTATTTAACAGGACCCTTCTGGTCCCCAAATGGTGATTATTTTGCCTTTACCAGGCGGGGAGCGGATTTGCTCGAATCTGATAATGAAGGGCATTCCTTTACTACGGATTTATTTACTTATGACCTGGAATTAACAAACTATCACACCAGTGTTCTAAAGGGAACAGCGGATTTTTACTATACCGCTGAAGGTTGGGATCAAGAGGGTGCAGAGTACTCCAAAAGGGATAATACTACGGGAGAGGTTTTAGAAAAGGGTAAATATATTTATGCCCGCAACATAATCTCCTGGAATCCGGACACTGGGGAAGAGGAGGTTTTAGAATCCTTTGCCGGAAGGAAGTATGGCAACTTTAACTATTCCCCGGATAAGAAATGGATATCTCTTATTAGGCATCATCCCAGTGCTGGCGATGCTTATCCCGGCAGCCCGTCTTTTTATAATACCGTAACCGGAGAAATAAAGGAATTTGATAAGAATTTTCAAGCTTTGGGAGGCTGGGAGGATATTTCCTGGTTTAATCAATCCCCACGAGTAATTATCAAGCACAGTGAGCTGTTAGATGTTAACTCCTGGCAAATAACAGAAATAAAGGTTCCGGGAAATGAGCGGATTTTGGGCAGTAAGCCTGCGCCTGATGATAAAATTGCCGTCTTCACCTATAGACCTAAGGAGAATAATCATGACGACATGGGGATACCCCTCAAGTTATATATCATGGACGATAAAGGCCAAGAGGTTCTTAGGAAATACGAAACAGAAATACTACCCTATTTTCACAATAACTCCCAAAGCCTTTTTCCCGTAGACTTTGCCTGGCTGGATAATAATACTTTGGTTTTGGAAAACTGGCGGGAGCAGTACAAAGGAATAGCCGATATTTATAAATTAGATATTAACTCAGGTCAGATTAAAAAACTGCTAGAAAATGCCCATATTCCTCGCCCTGCACCGGATGGTTCCAAGATAGCCGTAATTGAATTCAACGATGGCAGCAGGTATTTTCCCCAGAATATCAAGGTTGTTAATCCTGAAGGTGATAAAATCACAACTTTAAACTGTAAAAATTTTGGCCTGGACTTTTTTGGTTCAGATATGATGTGGAGTACTGATAGTAGTAAGCTGGTAATAAAGGGTTATCGGGAGGAAAACAAGGTAAGGAAACAGTATGTAGTTATTTATGATTTTGATGGGGAAAGTAGTAAAACGGTGGAATTTAACAATAACCAGTTAAGTTATGCTGAAAAAGAGTTTCTCTTTGTTAGTGAAGATGGACGGGAAATAGTATATTCCCAGCTGGGCAGACTTGAGTAATTTTTTTTACTGACTAACTGTAATGATATCCTAATTAAGGGTACAAATATAACGGTTGAATTTTTATCTGTTTATCTTATATTTGGAGGTGGATTAAATGGAGAAAAGGATATTAGTCTTATTATTATTTTCCTTATGCCTGTTAATCTTCATTCAAGGGTGCAAATCTAATAATCAAGAGTTTCAAGAAAACAAGCAACAGGTGGATTCTGAACAACTAATAGAAGCGATAACTCAAAAGCCATCAGAAACTCCGGCTCCGGAACAACCGTCCATTCAACAAAAAGTGCCCACTGATTTTAAAGCCTCCGTAGAACTAGAGCCTGAGGCTGAATACCGGACTACAAATGAAAAGGGCCATTATAGCACAGGACCCCTGAATAATATCCAGCATATCAATTGGATTTCCCCTTATGAATTTACCTTGCGACTATATGATGATCAGCATACTTCCATCCACTATGGTGTGATTAATGAAAAGGAGTTGCGGCTTCAGCCTGTATTAAAAGCAGCTACCGGACTCGTTTATATTAATGACATTTTACCAGATGCCAGGGGAACAGTTCTAATCGGATTTGGAGATAACCCCGGTCTATTTTGGTATAGAGACGGCAAACTGCAGCAATATCAAAAAGTACAATTTTATAGCATATCACCCCAACAAAAAAACATGATACTTTTTTATGATTCTAAAAGAAGACAGCCTTTCCTTATCGACTTAATAACACTGGCAGAACAGAAACTGCCCACCGAAGTTGATCATGGCTGGCCTGTCTATACGTATGGACTTTCCTTTTCACCCGATGAAAAACAGTTGCTTTATGAAAACTGGGAACAAGGTGCCTTAGCTATTTATGACCTTGAGTTTAAGAAAGAAGCATACAGTCTAAACGAAAAGGGACATAACCTGCTTGAGGGCTCATTGTCACCCCAGAAAAGACAGATTGCCTACCTTAAATGGGATAAAAAAGAACCAACAATTGAAATGGGTGGAGATGGCAGAAGCAGCCTGGGGCAAAAGTTGGCGATATACGATCTAGAAAAACAAGAAGTAATAAAAGAGTGGACCGGAGAGCCTTTATTTATCTCTCGTCCCATTTGGTCACCCAATGGGCAGTACCTTTTAGGTAATATGGTTAAATCAATAAAAGGTGCTCTACTAGAGGGTGAGCCATATATTATAAACCTTAACACAGCAGAACTAAGTAAAATTTCTAATGAAAATAACGGCATTAATCAGACCGGATTGGCTTGGTCAGCAGATGGAAATAAGATCTTAGTTTCACGATATGAGGGCAACCAAGTATCACACTGGGTTGTTGATATACATAATGGGGTGGAAACCGAAGTTGACGAAAGCAAGCACTATATTTTACAGGAAAAGAAATTAGGTACAGTGATTTTTGACCTGGTTAACCTTGATTCTACTATTCTTAAGCAATATAAGGAGAAGGGGAATCTATTGGTATCACCGGGAGGAAAATACGTGTTATTTATAATACAAGAGGACGGGAAGCAGCATTTAAAAGTCGTACCATTGAAATAGGAAAAAGGAGGAGTTGTTGCTATTGATAATATGTGGGTTGAAATGACTAGCCTACTTATTATATACAGAACATAAAGTTAAGGACGGCAAAAAGGCTAATAATGATGATGAACTTATAACGGAATTAATTGAGACGGTCAAGAGAATTGAAAAAAAGGTTGATAAATTAAGCAATTAGTATAAGCGCAAAATCCAACAAAAGATAATGAAAGGAAAAAGTCATATGAACTCTTCACCATGGTGGATTTCGACCTCATTTCCATCTTTAATTATTCTATTTAATTTAGGTTTATGGATTCTAATTATCGGTGGGTTTATCTTTTTATTGATAAAGGTTGCATCCATGGATCGAACTTTAAAGGAAATATTAAAAAAGCTAGATAATAGATGGTAAAAAAATATCAATCCCAATTTTGCTTCTTAATAATTACTTGAAAGGGGTGATTAGGTGCTTAATAAGAAACTATTGTATTTTACCATTTTGCTCTTTAGTAATGCACTCGTAGCAAAACAAGTTTAAATTATAAAAACAAATTTAGTCTTAGAGAAATCAAAGTTAATGAAAAAGAAAACATTGAAAATAATAAACCAATTCTTTTAGTAATTTCAATTGGTAATAACGACAGCCATAAAATAGTTAATACTACAGAGAAAATGTTTAATAATGAGGAAGAACTTAAAGCTGAACTTGATGGTGATCACCCGATTATTTTATCCCCGGTATTTGATTGAATAAGTGTCCCTACTTGTTCAATATGCGCTGTAGTAATCGCTGAAGAAAGGGCTTCTTAGCGGTAGACTTCTGGTTCTGGATGATCTCGGTGCTTCGTTTAGCTTGGGCCACATCGACCTCCGTGGAATGGGGTTGTACGGATTTAGAGGTTGGGTGGACAGGTTTTGCCTGATCAACAGAATTTACAGCACAGATATTTTTGGATCTTTGATAACTAGGTTTAACCTCGGTTGGTCGGTCCCAGTGCTTTTGATGCTGCTGAGGGGGTTTTGTGTATGAAGGCTTATTCTGAGCTTCTTTTACGGTCTTCAGTGAGTTGGATTGCACCCATTCTTTGGCGCTAGCTCTGTACTCATTGAAAATTGCCTCAGATGGAAATTCCGCTTCTTCAATCATAGCTCCGATATGCTCTTCAATTTCATAGAGGCTCATGATGTCTTCGCCTGTAACCAAACTGATGGCACGGCCTCCGCTTCCAGCTCTACCGGTACGCCCGATCCTATGCACGTAGCTGTCTTTTTCGATAGGAACATCATAGTTTATTACCAGAGACAAGCCGTCGATGTGAATACCACGGGCCGCAACATCTGTGGCTACTAGCAAATGAAACTCTCCCCGCTTGAACTGCTCTATTGTTTTCATCCGTCTACTTTGGGGAATATCTCCATGTAACGCCTGAGAAGCATATCCCTTTCGGAATAAAAAGCTTTGAACCCTATCGACAGCCATTCGTGTGTTGCAGAAAATAATACAGCTTTCCGGTTGTTCAACTAGAAGTAGGCGGCTCAACTGTAAGTTTTTTTCATTATTATTTACACGGTAGTATATTTGTTGAGTCGTATCCACTGTTTTGGTTTGTGACTCAATATCAATAGTTTCTGGATGTTTCATATACTCTTTGCAAATTTTACGGATTTCAGCGGGTATGGTGGCTGAAAACAGGAGAGTCACCCTGTTTTTGGGGAGGGTTTTGATAATTCTTACCACTTGGTCTAGAAAGCCCATATCTAACATTCTGTCCGCTTCATCAAGTACCAAGAATCGTATATGTCTAGTTATTAGATTACCGTGACGAATGTGATCATATACTCGACCGGGTGTTCCAGAAACAATGGAAACGCCTTTTTTGAGAGCTTGAATTTCAACATTCATATTGTGCTGTCCATATACAGCCGTTGTCTTGTGAGGAAGATGCTTTGATATTTGTTTTAGAACGCTATCTACCTGGACTGCCAGTTCCCTTGTCGGTGTGAGAATCAGACCTTGGGGTCCTGCTGCTTTAGGATCAGTCATTTGCAGCATAGAAACGCCAAAAACTGCAGTTTTTCCACTGCCTGTTTTAGACATGACGATCAGATCTTTATGATCCAGTATATGGGGAATTGCTTTGCTTTGTACCTCTGTAGGCGTCTCAAAGCCCATCTCTTCTATAGCCTTTAAAATGGGGGATGAAATACCCAGATCATTAAAATTAGTTTTCATTATTATCTTCTTTCCTTATTGCAAGATGCTCTAATTATAACATTTATTTTTGCTTTGTTCTATACGAGAAGGTTCTAGCCCCTCCGATCTTGAAATTTTCTTAAGAATCAAAAAAAAATAAAAATTTATTGTTAGTGGGAGGAGATGTTATAGGGGACAGTAATAAATAATATTCTGGTAACTGCTAAGTATAGTAATTTTATTAAAAAAAGTTAAATAACTAAATATAAAGAGCAAAATCTTAGTAACCAACAGCCCTCCTTTAACATAGGATGAAACATCCAAAAGCAAAGGAGGGAAAGATATGAAATTATCCGTTGAGCTTTATACTGAAAAGCCCTTGTTTATTAAGGATGAATCTTATGTAGAGATATCCCTTAGATCCCATGGATTTATCATCCCTGAATCAAGGGGAAGTGACATTTACAAAAATGGTTTTACAGCTTTATCGAGATCTAGGATAGCAGGCATAGGGAGAAGTAATAGCTATAAAACTGACGACAGGGTATTAGGCTTGGGGACACTAGAGGCAAGACCTGGGAAGTATTTAGAATTGAATGAGGGGCAAATTGATGATGTTTATGTAATATTTGAAACAAATATTTTACTTGATCCCGGTACTATTCGAGATATGTTAGGTATAAGGATCGTAGATAAATGGGGTAAAGCCTTTGATATTCCTTTTGCAAGACCAGATATAGAAATATATTGGAACGAGAGAGGCAGATTTGTAATATCCATAACTGAATTTGTAAATAGTAAAATGCTGATAAAATTATAAATCGAGAATAGATGGTTTACTTAAAGTGTGGTTATGCCACACTTTTTTAATTGAATGAAGTAATTAAGTGGGGTTAAGTTTTAAAATTTTTCTTAATAATTATGTATTTTAATTTGTATAAAAAAATAAATAATAAACTCTCAAATAAAAGAAGGAATATGCATTTATTTGTAGAAAGTTTATTTCCAGTGAAAATATAAGTGGAGTTGTTAATATGTATTTTCCCTCCAACCTAAGTCAGGAAATTATTAAGATTAACAACCAGGTTAACCAGGAAGTTATTGGTTATGGGTTGGAACGGCAGAAAGTATTCATAACAGAAAATATTATTGTTATAATTGCAAAAAATAAGAGGATTCCAGCTCTGGCCACATTAGATAGCAGGGGTTTTTCTACCCTAGAAGTCAACTATATTCTTTTAACAGCTTTTAAAGCAAGATTAAAAGAATTATTGGAAAAGCAGTTTAATTTTAAAATCATAACAATTTTAAAAGATTATGATGTCCAGACTGAAAGTGCAGGTACAATAATTATTCTGCAAGAGCCTATTAAAACAATTTAAAAAGTTATAGATGGAGAAGGGAACTTTATAAAGTGCCCTAATCTCATTGTTAAGATCATACGACTGGCTGAGGGAGCTTGTAATTTAAGAGCCTGATAGACCGTCCAATGAAGGAACAATTAAGTTATAACTCCGAAAAGAGTTATGTTCTTATATTTTCTTTTTTGGGCGGTTTTTTGTTTTAGTGCAGAAAAATTTATATCAAAAATAAGTTTCCTAGTATAATCTTTACAATTAAATTTTCAAGGGAGGAATTTTTATGGAAAAGGTATTAGTTTCAGATTTGGTACAAGCTCTTGACACTATAACGGGAGGGAGGTTGCCTAAAACTATTAGTGAGATGTACAATTCACAAAATCCTTTTGTTGTGGTGAAATCTTCAAATTTACCTGGTAAAGCTATAACAGAGACCCCGGGGCTGGTATTTGGAGACCCAGAAATGGAAATCAAAAAGATTGCAGTAATGATGACTATGACTGAGTCGGCAATTGAACTGGCAGGTTCCACAGATGTTAATGCAATATTAGCACACCATCCTATAGCAGATGCAGCTAATTCTGGTGGAGTTCTAATTAAGACCTACCTTGGCCTGTATAAAATTGCAGCATTGGAACTTCACGAAGCATTTCACGGATTACATCCAGGTATTTCCTATATTCATGGACATTCTGCTTATCGTGTAGAAGTTGGCTACGGGGGAGTTTCGGGAAATATACTCTATGTGGGTAAGGCATTGGATGAAGTAAAAACTTTAGGAGATATATTGGATAGAATTAAAGACTTCATGAATATCGATGCTGAAACAGAATTTCTGAAAGCTGAGAAGGAAATAAGAAGCTGTGTAGAAATTGAAGAAACAAGTGTAGCAGTTCAAGGGGAGATTCTTCTAGGTACTAGGGCGAGTAAAGTGGAAAATATACTCCATATATTTCCTCATACTGGCTTTAGCCCTCAGCATCTGGAAAATGTAATGCGGGAAAATCCTGAAATTGATACTATCTTGGCATCAATCAGTAGGGTTAAATCTGATAATCCATTAGTAATTAAAGCTAAGGAATTAGGGCTAAATTTCATTGTCGGTAATCCCCATTCTCTTGAAATATTTGAAAATGGACTGCCACTAGCAAGGGCTATTAAAACCCTTTTACCTTCACTTGAAGTTGTAATCTTTAGGGAAAGAATGTGTTCAGTTCCTATTGATAAATTTGGAAGTGAGAGTATCCAGAAATATGCAGATATGATTACAGAAAAGTTCTTACTTAAAACAAAAAAATAGAAGGGAGGTATTAATTAGGTATTAAGTTATAAATTTATTTTTCATAACTTTCGTATCTTAGTAAAAAAATTAAAGGAGGAATTCAAATGTCGAAAATTGAAACTGAAGTAACGACAACTAGCAGAAAAACCATATCAGGTATTGAGTATGTTGGCTTAAGTCTAGTAGGATTATCACTAATAGGTTTGTTTTTCGGATCTAATCATATAGCTGGAATGTTCGATGCAATGGTAAACAAAGCATTTGGTATCTTTAATGTTTTTATCTTTGGTAAGAACATTGGGGCCGCTATTATAGTCAGCGTAATGACTGGCCGAATTCTTGAAAGGTTAGGATTTACAGATGCTTTAATGAGATTATTTGTTCCAATATTAAAGTTCATAGGTATTAACTCTGCTGTTGTGGTCCCAGGTGTTTACAATATATTAGGAGACGTAAATGCAGCAGGCCGTATTGCAGGACCTGTTCTCATAAAAGCGGGAGCTACTAAAGATGAACAAAAGATAGCTATTGCCACAATGGTACAGGCTCCAGCATCATTTTCTATTTTCATGTTAGGTATGCTGGCTCTAAGTATGGCAGGTATTAGTGTATTTCCTGTTGTTATTATTACCTTATTTCTTCCCTTGGTTTTAGTACCTTTCATATTAAAATTTATCTGGAGAGATACAAAAGCAATTACACTAGATAATTTGCCAAGGTTCACTCCAACTACTCCTGCTCTTCCTACAATCTTTAATGCAGCAAGGGAAGGTGCAGAACTTCTCTTCCTATTAATAATTCCTGCAGCTGTTGTAATATTCGCAATCATAGGTGCATTAGAATACATTGGCATCTGGCAATATGCACAAGGCTTTCTAAATAGTGTTATGGGAGTTTTGAAAATTGAACCTATAACCGGTGCTTTGACAATATTGGTTTCTAACACCCTAGCAATGGGAACTCTGGTTGCAAATTTAAAAGAAGCAGCAATTGCTCCGGCACTTGTTCTTGGTTCCTTTGTTTTGGCTAACTCAGGTTTCCCCCTTCAGGTTCCCTTTGGTCAGATTCCTGCAGTATGGGCAAATGTTACAGATCTTAATGAAAAAGAAGCTATGCAAGCAGCCGTTGTAGGTGTGCTGATAAGATTATTGACTGCAACACTTTGTGCATATTTATTGACTCCGCTGGTAAGTTAGTTAATAAAGGATGCCGACAAATTAAATTGTCGGCGTCCTTTATTTATGTGGTATCCGAAGCAGGATGCCTAAGACATAAAGAATTTATAACCAGCACCTTTAATAGTCTTTATATAGATAGGGTGGGGGGGGTCTTTTTCGATTTTCCTCCGGATATTGCTGATGTGAACCATTACGGTTCGGTGATCTCCAAGACTTTCCATACCCCAAAGTGATTGAAACAGCTGCTCGCTGCTAAATACGGTATTAGGGTTTTGAGCTAATAATGCCAGAAGTTGAAATTCCTTAGGGGATAAAGTGACAGGTTTTTCATTTACCATAACTGATAAACTTATTAAGTCTATAGTTAAGCCCGGATATGTTAAGAGCTTATCGGAACTATTTGTTCTTTTTAACATTCGGCTTCTGCGTAAATGAGCTTTTACCCTTGCCAAGAGTTCCAATGCATCAAATGGTTTACTTATGTAGTCATCTCCGCCGGCTGTCAGACCCATGGATTTTTCTATTGGTGTCCCTTTACAACTGAGGAAAATAATAGGTGTTGTTAGCTGTTTGCGAATTTCTTGGCAAACCTCAATTCCGTCTAGCCCTGGCAGCATCATATCCAGGATAATTAAATCTGGATTGGCGGTGAGGGCATTTGCTATTGCTTGGTGTCCGTCCGAAGCTATAATTACTTGATAGCTTTCCTTTTCTAAATATAGAGTAAGTATTTCTCTGATATCCTCATCATCATCAACTATTAGTATTGTTTCCCCTGCCAAAGTACGTCCTCCTCTAAAGTTATGATGCTCAGCAAAGTGAGCTTACCTTTCAACCCATATTTGCCTACCCTGGTATTCTACAATTTCCTTGGCGGTAGCTAAGCCTAGACCGCTGCTTTTGTGACTAGAAGTCTTACTTTAGACACTTTATAGAAAAGATCAAATATATGAGGTAAATCTTTTTCGGGAATTCCTATTCCTGTATCTTGGCATCTTTAACTTTTAAAGAATATTTAAGGTTTACTTAAGGTTGTGTTGAAGCTCTAAGCTATCATTTAAGAGTAAAATATTTATATATAAAACATTTCGCTATTGTCGTCATAATTCCTTTTGTTTTGGTGTTTAATATCAAAATTTGTCGCATTTAAAGAATTCTTAAACAATAAAGGAAAGGAGCATATATTATGTTAGTACTAGGTAGAAGACCGGGTGAGTATATTGTAATTAACGATTCTATTATCGTAAAAGTAGTTAAAAGTGAAAATGGTGATTTAAGGCTGGCAATCGAAGCACCTCAGGAAATAAATATAGTCCGAGGAGAAATTTATGAAGAGCAAGAAGATGAAAGAGGGAAGAAAGAGGCGTGTTAATTTTAATTAAAAAATACGGTCTCTAATATAAGTTGAGTTTTTATTTTTGAACTATTAACGAGAAAACCTGTTCTTCGGAAGGTCTTGAAAGAGATGACAGGTTGCTTGTGAAAATAGTTCTATTTTTTTAAAAAAATACTCTAAAGTTTTTCAAAAAACTAACGATATAATTAGTAACGGATTATACTATCAATTAGAATTAAATACTTAGTACCCAAGGACGATTTTGTTAGGTCTTACTTTCTTTGCAGGAGGCAAAGAGGTAGGTAATAGCAAATCGTCTTTTTTTTATTCCAGAGAAAGCTAAAAATACTCAAACAAAAATAACTTCAAGGGGGAAAGACAAAATGTTGGTACTTGGTAGAAAGCCTGGGGAGTATGTAATGATAGGAGAAAATATTAAGGTTAAGGTAGTGAAAAGTGATAAGGGAGCCTTGCGTTTTGCCATTGAAGCTCCCAAAGATGTAAGCATTGTCAGGGGTGAGGTTTATGAGGCCAAAAGACTAGCTGAAGAAGCCTAGGAAGAAATTTGAGACATTAGAATAAATTGATGTGATTTCAGGGACGAGTAATTATCTTATTCAGCAGGATGCTGTAAAAGGGATAATTTACTCGTCCTTTTAAATCTATATTTCCCCATATAAGTCAAGGTGGCCATAGGCTTATTGAGGAACAATTTTTGCGAAAAAGGATGTTCGCAAAAAAAAACAAAAAAAACAGGGAGGAATTATTAATGAGAATTAACAACAACTTAATGGCAATGAATACCCATCGTCAGTTGGGTATGAACCAAGCAGGTGGTGCCAAATCTTTAGAAAAGCTTTCATCAGGCTTAAGGATTAACAGAGCTGGTGATGATGCGGCAGGCTTGGCAATCAGTGAAAAAATGAGAGGTCAGATTCGGGGCTTGAACCAGGCTACAAGAAATGCCCAAGATGGTATTTCTCTAATTCAAACTGCAGAAGGTGCTTTACAAGAAACCCATGCTATTTTACAGAGAATGAGAGAATTGGGAGTGCAGGCAGGTACAGATGTAGTTACTGATTCTGACAGGCAAAATATTCAATCTGAGATTGATCAGCTAACTAATGAAATCTCAAGGATTTCAAACACTACCGAGTTTAACCAGAATAATTTATTAGCCGGTGGATTTAATGACAAAAGTGTTCTGATTGGTGCAAACCAGGGTCAAAACGTTTCTTTTTCTATTGGCAAGATGGATGCTAAGAGTTTAGGTGTAACTAGCGATGTAATTACCGCAAATATCGCAAATGATTCAGCAGGAATTAGTGCTGCCGTTCTTCGTGATGGCACTGGAGCAGCTCAATATGCAGGTCAAACTATAGGAATCACAAGTACACTCTTGCAAGCTGATAGCGCTGGTCAACTACAGGGTTCTAGTGCCGCCCAAACTATCAATGATGCTCAAGCAGCAGAAGCCGTTGCAACAGCTGTTTTTGGTGCAGGTGCGGATGCAACTTCAGCGAGCATTAATGCATATAAGGCAATGAATACAGCTGCCACCTATGCAACTGGAACAATTGATGCTAGCAGTAATGGTACTTTGACTGCGGCTAGTCAAGCTACTTATGTGACTGGAGCTATTGATGCAAATGCTTTAACAGATGCTACAGATCAAGTATTTACATTTACCATGGAAGGTGTAAACGGTGGAAATGGCGTAGGAGTTGCCTTTGATATTACTGTTACTGCTGGTACTGATTGGACTCAAGGCGTTGACCAGGATACAGATGGTGCAAGTTTAGCAGCTGCGCTACAACTTAAACTTTCTGGTAAGGTGGGTGAGTCTGTAACGGTTGACTACGATAGTGGCAATGACACATTAACTTTTACTAGAGGTGTAACAGGCGACAATAATTTAATAACATTAACAAATGTTACAGATAATGGAGCCGGAGTTGCAGCTTTTACTACAGATGGTGTAGCTGCGGACGGTACCAACGGGACAACAACATTTAACTTCACCATGGCAGGCGTAAACGGTGGAAATGGCGTAGGTGCTGCTTTTAATGTTACTCTTACTGAAGGTGTCGATTGGACCCAGAATGGTGTTCAAGATGATTCTGGCACCTCCCTAGCTGCTGCCCTATCAACTAAACTTTCTGCAATTGCGGGTCAGGCTATAACTGCCAATTATGATACTGCTACTGATGCTATGACTTTCACTACAGCCCAAAAAGGCAGCGACCAGTCAATTGTACTAAACTCAGTTACTAATGAAGCAACTGCTACTGTAGCAGGATTTACTGAAGGTGTAGCAGCTACTGCTGGTACAGGTACAGGCTCTGTTGATGGTACCGGCTACGGCGTGGTCAGAATGAGCATTGATGATACCGCCTTTAATGTTACTATTAATGAAAGTTCGACACTAGCCAATGTGTTAGATAATATCAATTCTGCAGCTAATACTGCTTTAGGAACTACTGGCGTAACCTATGCTAGTGAGGACACGGGTAGTATAGTTATTACTTCAAATACCGACAGCACTGGTTCTTCAGTTAAAATTATCGGCGACTTTGAGTCTGATGGTACAACTTCCGCTAACGGTGCCCTTTTGCAAAACTTAGGTCTTTCTCTTAGTGCTACTAGTCAGACAGGGATGTCCGATGTAGGAGCAAGTGGAACAGCAGGAACATTTAGCTTAACTGTAAATGGTACTTCCTTTGATGTTACACTCCAAGATGGTGATGATATTGACGCTGTGACAACAGCTATAAATGCTGCTGCTGAAACTGCCGGCGTTATCGATAATGGTGATGCGTTGGCTGCTAATGATGGTACAATAATTACTTTAACTTCTTCTGATGTAAAAACCGGAGCTGGGACTGGCTCAAATGCCAATATCATTATTGGAGAAGACGATAATGGGGGTAAAACTTTAGCAGCACTAGGACTTACTTCAGGAACATATGGGGGTGCAGATGCTACTTCCGGTTCTTTAAGGATAGCTATCGATGGTACTGAATTTTCAGTAGGGTTAACTGATGGAAGTGATGCAACTGCTGTAGCCAATGCTATTAATGCTTCTGCTAATACCGCCCTTGGAACCTCAAGTCAGAACTATGCCTCAGTTAGTCAAGGAAAATTAGTTATTGAATCTCTTACTTCTGGAAGTAATTCTTCAGTAGGAATTTTAAATGATAATACCTCCGGTAGGACTATTGAAGCCTTAGGCTTACAAGTGGGAACAGTCTCAGGAGCAAACACGGGGCAATTACAGGTTGTTGCTTCTGTAGGTGGGGCTTCAGAAAGTGTAGCAATTGATACGAATGCAGATATAATTAAATTTAGTCAGGCTTTTGCAGGCTTAACCTTAACAAAAGATGCTGCCCATAATACAGCTGGAACTGCTGATATTGCAACTTCTGTTTTAAAGTCAGAAGCAGCTGCTATGACTACTGACGGACGTATTAAATCAGAAGCTAGTGTACAAAAGGGTATACTAGTGGATACAGCAGACGCTGCCAACAAAGCGGTTACAGCGATAAATAATGCAATAGCTAGTGTGTCTGATCAACGCTCAGCTTTAGGTGCTTTACAAAATAGATTAGAGCATACTATTAGCAACTTGGGTGCATCAGCTGAAAACTTACAAGCTGCTGAATCTCGAGTCAGAGATGTGGACATGGCTGCCGAAATGATGCAGTTCACTAAGAATAATATCCTGCAACAAGCAGCAACTGCAATGCTGGCTCAAGCAAACCAAGCACCACAAGGAGTACTGCAGCTTCTTAGATAATAAACTAAATTAATGAAAGGGTCAGGGAGTGTTCTCTGACCCTTTCATTAATTATTAAAGATTATATTTTTCTTTAATAGCCTTGCTTACTTCGACAATAGTTTTATATACTAAAGTAGCCAACTCTTCAGAGAGACTACCGGTACCACAGCTTGGAGTAATTAGAACTTGCTGTAATAATTTTTCTCTATTAACACCCTTTTGCTCTAATATATCCACTTGCTGCTCAAATAAAGCCACTAAGCTGGCAGTAGTCTCTTGAAGCAGCTTTTCAGATGTTGGCACAATGCCAAAGGATAAGATGCCACCTTTAGCCAAATACTCATTAATTTCCTTTATGTAAACACTCATTGAAGAAAAATACTCATAAGCATCAAAATTAACAACTGCTAAGTCTAAAGAAAATAACAACGGCCATTCGGTACCGGCACAAGTATGACTGCCTGCTAGTGCACCTGTTGAATTTATTGCCTCAATTACCTGATTCAGCTCATTAATGATTCCTTCCTTTGTTAAAGTAATATAGGTTGAAGAACCTAAAGAGTAAAGACCGGGGTCATCAATAAATATTATTACCGGCAAACCTAGTTCGAGCAGTTTTTTACTCTGCCATTTTCCAGCCAAGGCGAGGGTTTTGGTTAAAACGTCCCGCAGCTGGTCATCATAAAAACTGGCTTTTTTATTACTATCGGTTACCTGTAAGCCTAAGGTAAGTGGACCGCTAACCTGGCCTTTTATAATTTCTGCCTCGGCATAAAAGCTATCTTGAACCCTTTGAGTGAATGAATAGAACCCTTTGGCAGAGCCATCTGCAAAGCCAAACCTGGCCAATGCAGCTTCATTCCCTTCAACGGCTTCTAAATAAAGTGAATAAAATTCCGTCAGCAAATCAGTAAAGTCTGCTCTCGTTGTATCAAAGTAAGGGGTTTTTCCTTCCACTACTCTCACCAAGCCTATATCTATCAGCGGAGTTAAGTATTGATTGATAAACCCCTCAGATTCACCAAGCTTGGGTAATTGTGGCCAGTGGGGAATCAATGGAAAGGTCTCTTTTATTAAATTGTGGCTGGCTGAAACATCATTTAGCGGCAAGCTGCCTATCCCGGTTATATTGCAATTACCTAACACTTTCATTATTTTATAACTCCTTTTTTATTCAGAATATCTAAGCTATTCGCTATTATTACCATATTTCCTTTTCAACATGCCGTGCCGATTTGAAACATATAATCTATTATTTTGAGGAGAGATAGCATGAAAATAGTATCCTGGAATGTTAACGGATTTAGAGCCTGTTTAGGAAAAGGCTTGGCAAATTATTTTGACAAGGTAGATGCTGATATCTTCTGTGTACAGGAGATAAAACTGCAGGAAGACCGGCTCAGCTTTGATTCGCCGGGATATTTTCAATATTGGAATTATGCCCTAAAAAAGGGCTACTCTGGGACTGGGGTTTTTTCAAAGCTTAAACCCCTTAGAGTAACCTATGGTTTAGGTTTGGACAGACATGACCAGGAAGGGCGGGTAATAACCTTGGAGTATAAAGATTTTTATCTGGTAAACGTTTATACTCCCAATTCCCAAAGGGGACTAGCAAGGCTGGACTATAGAATGGAATGGGAGGATGCTTTTAGACATTACTTGATAAGTTTAGATAAAGAAAAGCCTGTGATATTCTGTGGTGATTTAAATGTCGCCCACCAGGAGATAGATTTGAAAAATCCCAAAACAAATAAAAAGAATGCAGGGTTTACTGAGGAAGAAAGGGGAAAAATGACAGAAATATTAAATACAGGATTTATTGATACCTTCCGTTATTTATATCCGGAGCAAGAAGGTGCCTATACCTGGTGGTCTTATATGAATAATGCCAGAGAGAGAAATATTGGTTGGCGGATAGATTATTTTATTGCTTCGGAACGGCTTAAAGCAAAAATCAAAGACTTTGAAATACATTCGGATGTTTTAGGGAGTGATCACTGCCCCATAGCATTAGAAATAGAAGTTTAAAAGTCGCGTAAATATTTAGATCCTTCGCTATTGCTCAGGATGACAAGCTTGACATGAATTTATTAATTAAAGAGTATATAGGTTTTAGGTGGGGATTAATTGATGAACATGGTTAAAGGGAGTGATAAAATGCATGGATATTATTAAATATGGTCAAGAGGAAATAGAATACCTGAAAAAAAGAGACAAAAAGCTTGGTGCAGCTATTGATAAAATAGGCATAATAAAGCGAAAGATCAATCCTGAACCTTTTGCCGCTATTATTTCTTCCGTTATCAGTCAGCAGATTTCAACTAAGGCTGCAGAAACTGTATGTAATAGACTATATAAATTGCTTGAAAACATTACACCAGAGAATATTGCTCAAAAAGACCTGTCTGAAATTCAGGGCTGTGGTATGTCTGAGCGAAAAGCCAGATACATCAAAGGTATTGCAGAAGCTAATATATCCGGTAAGGTGGATTTTAATTCACTTCATACTCTAACTGATGGTGAGGTAATAGAAAAGCTTTCCTCACTAAATGGAGTTGGTGTTTGGACTGCTGAGATGCTGCTTATTTTTTCACTCCGCCGCCCCGATGTAGTAAGCTATAATGATTTGGCTATACGCAGAGGAATGATGAATTTATATGGTCTTAAAAAACTCTCCAAGGAAGACTTTGCACGATATCGAAAAAGGTATTCTCCTTATGGCTCAATCGCTTCATTGTATCTTTGGGAAATTTCTGTCCAATAGACTAAAAAAGTTAGGGGTATCCCTAACTTTTAAATATTTTGTCAAACTAATATCTTGTCGCTAAAATTTTTCTTTCTATTTGGCTGATTTCATCTATTTGATTTTTATCAAGCTTTACAAATATTTGCTGACGGTATTTTTTACTAATACTAGATTTGTCCTTGAGTTTTTCTTCTCGAACATCAGACCAGTATATTTTTTTCCGCTTATAAAAAACGTCATAATCGACAACCCTTGTCCCATCTTCGAGATACTCGAGTCCTATTAATAATTTTTTTATGGTTTCAGGTTCATAAAATGTAAAGAAACGAATGCGGTAGATGCCTACTGTCTTAAAGATTAGGGCATTATCTTGACCCCAGGACTCTCCTAATATAATTCCCAGCTCTAGAAATTCGATAACTTTTAATAAACGCTGATAGTGGAGCATATATTCTTCAAATTTATCATAAATTTTGATTTCTAGTTCAAACCAATCCTTGTTGCCTAAACCTTCATTTAGATACTTTAAGCCATGTATTCGAATACTTCTCCTTAAGGTCGAATATTTTTCCTCAATGAAAAGGGTTTTTTCATATAGATCACTGATACTTAATTTTTTATTCAAGGGTTGCTCTGTAAATGCTAATATAGTCCCTCTACTGTTATTATTATCAAGCAATTCAAGGAAAGAACCCGAGGTAGCAGCATGATCTTTATTAATTTCTTCAATTATTTTTTCAATGTCTCCTAAAGCCCTCATAATGAGTATTCTAGGAGCTATCCTAGTTTGGCTTACTAGATTGCATTTTCGGTCATTATGGAGCGAGCATAAGAACATGTCAGAATCTTCTTCAACTAAAAATAAATATTTAATATCATCAATATGGACAATATCCTTTAATGTTTCTACAACAAGGATAATAGTATATTCTTCTGAAGATTCTTCAAAAGCTTGGTCAAAGGTACAGGCTAAGGTGGCAAAGTACTCCTCAAGATATTGTTTTAATCTTTCGATAGCTCCACTTTCCATTATTAGTATTTTAGGGCCACTTCTAATTAATGATAACATAGACTATCATTCCTTTCCCTATATTCAAGGCACAGAAAATCATGAAAAATTCTATTCTCAACTCCCCATTTTCAATTATTTCACGCTACATTCCTATTTTAAATTTACCTAAGCGGCTTTCATTTGTACCTATTGGATAAGGTAAAGAAAAGACCTTTTTACTGTTAAGAGCAATAATATTTATGTTTTGGATACCATTTAAGAAAACCTTACCATTTATAACTTGGCTCCCTAAGGATATATCATGACCAAATAAGTTGAAATTACTAGGGGAGATAATAAAGTCATTACTATAATGGCTAATTTTAAGGCTGATATTTCCAATGTTTATCACTGCATTCTTTTCATAAACAGTACTTCTATTAGTGAAGTTGCGGACAATATTTTTATTGTCATGATTACCCAAAGTAATATGTATTTCTTTAGCTGATGAACTTTCGAGAATTTCTATTAATTCGTCGACTCCATTTGAATATTCATCTATTCTGGAGGGATATATACTAAGCTTAATATTATCAACAAGGTCACCGGTATGGATAATATATTCAGGCTGAATTTTAGTTATTATTCTTTTTAGCTGGGAATAAAGAACAGTAGGTGTATCAGATATATGTAATATTTTTGGTTCGGGATTGTCCAGCAAGTTTTTGGATAAATATATACTACCTAAAGAGTAGAACAGTCCAGCTTTTAATTTCTCCACATCTATTTCCTTTCCTATAAAAACAGTAGATTTTGGATAATATTGAGTTAATTATTAAAAGAAAGGGTCTTGCATGGGAATAATTCTGTTAATTACCTTTAATTCCTCTAAACTATCAATAAAACTTTGAGTGCTTATACTTGAATTCCCTTTTTGTAGCATTTACATATAAAAGCTTTTTTAATTGCTGCCTCTTTTTGTGTTAACTTGTTTAACAAGTCAGAAAATTTTTCATTGTATATTTAATAAATTAATGCTAATCTAAAACCAAGTAAACTATAAAGGTGACATTAGTATACTTGTACATTTATATATTAAACACTTTTCGCGTTGAGGAGGAAGGTTAATGGAGAAGAAAAAGAGAGCTGCGGTTTTTATCGTAGTATTAGCTGTTTTAGCAGGTTCCTTATGGGCCTGGCAGACATATTTTAAGGGCGGGCCCGAAGAAATCCAGGCTTCAGGAACAATTGAAGCAACTAGTGTAGACCTCCATGCTAAGCTGGCTGGGTCAATAAAAGTTCTTGATATAAAATCAGGGGATCCGGTAAAAAAAGGTCAGCCGGTAGCTGAATTAAGCCGCAATGATCTAGTTGCCCAGCGTGAAAGAGATAAATTAAGCGTACTGAAAGCTGAGGCTAGTTTGGCTGATCTGCAGTCAGGTGCAAGGATTCAAGAGATTAAAGAGGCAGAGGCTAACGTGAATATTGCTAAGACTAATCTTCAAAGGGCAATTGATGATTTAGCAAGGTTGGAAAATCTATTTGAGGCTGGGGCCATAACCCAGGTAGAGTATGAGAAGGCTCAGATGACCCTGGAAATCACTAAGAATCAGGTACAGGCCGCTGAAGCTCGTTTTAGTCTTTTGCAAGCTGGTAGTCGCCAGGAACTCATTAATTCTGCTCAGGTCGAAATAGACAGGAACAAGGCTATCCTTAAAGCCACAGATGCCATGTTGGAAGATTTGACAATTCACTCACCCCTTGATGGCGTGGTTTTGTCAAAAAATTATGAATTAGGAGAGTATGTTACACCAGGTACTTCTATAGCTACTGTTGTTAATCTAGATGACCTTTGGATTAGGATATATATACCTACCGATGATCTGCCCCAAGTAACCCTAGGGCAGAAGGTTTACTTCACAGTGAGTGGATTAGCTAAAAGCTTTGAAGGTGTTGTTGAGGAAATAGCTACCAAGGGTGAGTTCACACCCAAAACCATCCAGACCAAAAAAGAACGTACAAATGTGGTATTTGCTGTGAAAATTAGGATTAAGAGCGAAAATGGTATCTTAAAGCCTGGTATGCCTGCTGATGTGATTTTTCCCGGAGGCGGCCAAGATGATTAATGCCACCGGAGTAAGCAAATCCTTTGGCCATATTCAAGCTGTCAAAGCAGTGGATCTGCACGTAACCAAACAGGAAATTTGTGGTTTAGTTGGTCCAGATGGAGCTGGGAAGACTACCTTAATACGTATGATCTGTGGCCTTATTACACCTGATAAAGGACAGGTCGCCATTTTAGGTGTTGCACCTGATATACTGGCCGAAAGGGAAAATCTAGGCTATATGCCTCAAAGGTTCAGCCTTTATGGAGACCTGACAGTAATAGAAAATATCAATTTTTTTGGTGCTATGTATAAACTAGATAAGAAAGTCATAATTCAACGGGCTGATGAAATATTGGCGATTACTAATCTTATCGAATTCAAAGACCGTTTTGCCGACAATCTCTCAGGAGGGATGAAACAAAAACTGGCCCTCACTTGCGCCCTGGTGACCCGTCCGAAAATTTTGGTCTTGGATGAGCCCACCTATGGTGTAGACCCCGAGTCCCGCAAAGAATTTTGGAGAATTTTGTATCATCTTAATAAAGAGGGTATGACCATTTTGACCTCTACCCCCTATATGGATGAAGCTGAACTCTGTACTAAGGTAGCTTTTATAGATAGGGGCAGGGTAGTGAAAATTGATTCACCCCAGGGACTTAAAGAAAAATTCCCCTTTACAATCCTGGAGCTGCAGGCCCAGACAAAAAATAAAACTATTCTCCAAAAGCTGGCTGGAGTGCAGGATTTCTACTTTTTCGGAGATCGTTATCACCTGGTATTAGAGGAGACTACCACACTAGATGATGTTCGGCAGGCTCTGGAACAGCAAGGGATTCTTATTAGATCCCTTAAGATAATCGGGCCCTCTATGGACGATATCTTTGTTTCCTTGGCAGAGAAAGAGGTGGTCTAATGGAATATGTTATAGAAACTCGGGATTTGACCCGGGATTTTGGTAAGTTCACAGCGGTAGACAAACTTAATATTAAAATTAAGCCTGGTGAGATTTATGGTTTTCTTGGGCCAAATGGTGCTGGAAAATCTACTGTCATTAGAATGCTGTGTGGTATTTTGGAACCCACTGAAGGGTCAGCCACTATACTCGGTTATGATCTCTTGCGGGAAACAGAAAAAATTAAAAGTTACATTGGCTATATGTCCCAAAAGTTCAGTCTCTATGATGACCTTACAGTTTTGGAAAATTTAAATTTTTATGCCGGTATTTATAGCATAACTAGGGAGGTGCGACAGGAGCGTATCGGGGAGATGTTAGCAATGGCTGGTTTAAGGGGTCGTGAAAAGGAACTGGTTGCTAATCTCAGTGGGGGCTGGAAGCAGCGGCTAGCTCTAGGCTGTGCCATAATTGCCCGTCCCGCTATTATCTTTTTGGATGAACCCACCAGCGGTGTTAGTCCCACCAGCCGAAGGATGTTTTTTAATATTATTCAGGAATTAGCAAATCAAGGTACAACTATTATGGTTACTACTCATTTTATGGACGAAGCGGAGCGCTGTCATAAAATTGCTTTTATTTCAGCCGGAAGGTTAATGGCTGTGAATACTCCTGACTATCTAAAAAGGAATACCCTTGAGGGCTTCTTGGTGGAGTTAGCCATACCCCAGGCTATGGAGAAAATTAGCGCTTTTGAAAACTTACCCTATGTTAAGGATTGTACTATTCATGGCCCTTTGCTCCATGTTTTGTTGGATGATGAAAAACATATTGGAGCTTTGCGGGATTTTTCCGGAGTAGAACCCAGACCCATAGTTCCGTCCTTAGAGGATGTATTTATAGCATTAGCAAAACGTCAGAGGGCAGGTGAAAGTTATGCATAGAATAATAGCAGTGTTACACAAGGAATTTTTACAAATGCGTCGCGATAAAATGACCCTAGGCCTAATATTTATGATTCCTTTAGTCCAGCTTTTGCTCTTTGGTTTTGCCATCCAGACGGAAGTTAAACATATTTCTACAGTGGTTTTTGACCAGTCCCTAACCAGTGAAAGCCGGGCCTTATTGGAATCCTTCAGTGCTTCGGGCTATTTTGACATTAAGTATGTAGTTGATGAATATAGTGATGTGAATAAAATGATAGATAGCGGGAAGGCAAAGGTAGGGATCGTTTTCCCTCCCAACTTTGCTACTAGTGTAAACCGGGGTGTTCCAGCACCGGTGCAGGTTTTAGTGGATGCTAGTGACAACATGGTTGCCAATCAGGCTATTGCTATAGCCAATTCTATTGGGCTCATCAAGTCCCAGGAGATGCTCGCCAAAAAGGTAAAACTCTCTGGTCCACCTTATGATATAAGGGTTCGCCCCTTGTATAACCCGGACGGAATAACGGCCTATTATATGGTTCCGGCTATCTTAGGTATTGTTGTAACAATGACTATGGTTTTAATTACATCTATGGGTATTGTCAGGGAAAGGGAAAGGGGTACACTAGAACAGCTAATGGTAACACCAATCAAACCCTTAGAGCTAATGATCGGGAAAATATTACCTTATATCGTCCTGGGGTATTTGCAAATTACTGTGGCCCTGATTATAGGTGTTACCGTTTTTGGCGTCCCTATTAGGGGCAGCCTCTTGGAGCTGTATTTATTAACCCTCTTTTTCATTACAGCTTCCCTGGGGTTGGGCATCCTGATTTCCAATGTAGCCAAGACTCA
Organism: Clostridiaceae bacterium BRH_c20a; assembly: GCA_000961765.1. GTDB lineage: Bacteria > Bacillota > Peptococcia > Peptococcales > BICA1-8 > BICA1-8. The sequence goes on from LADT01000019.1 coordinate 26,066, forward strand.
GATGCAGGCCATGCAGATGGGCTTTTTCGTTATGCTGCCCAGTATCCTGTTATCAGGCTTTATGTTTCCTAGGGATGCCATGCCCCCCTTTATTTATTATCTTAGCAATGTGATTCCCCTTACTTACTACCTGGATATCATTAGGGGCATAGTATTAAAAGGGATTGGCTTCCCCTACCTGGTAGGGCAGGTTGTATCCCTGCTAGTTTTTTCCGTGGTACTACTAATTGCAAGTACCCTGAAGTTTAAGAAAAAAATCGCTTAATAAGCCACAGAGGCTGAGGCTGAGGCTGAGGCTGAGGTTAAGGTTAAGGTTAAGGTTAAGGCTAAGGCTAAGGCTAAGGCTAAGACTAAGATTAAGATTAAGATTAAGATTAAGCTTCGCTAGAATATACTTTAAAAAATCTAACGGAATGAAATGCAGTGAAATCTTAATCTAACGAAGTGAAATCTTATTTTCTTTTCTTCTCAACCTCAACCTTAGCCTTAACCTAGCGAAGCGGAGGTGTTACTATCAAAGAGAGAATTCTTTCTGCCTTTCTGGAGATTTCCAGGACCAAAGGCTTTTATAGGCTGACCATGGATGAACTAGCGGCTGAGGCTGGCTTGAGCAAACGTACTCTTTATCGGTATTTCCGCAGCAAGGATGAAATAATTGAAGCTGCACTGGATAAGTTTATGGGGGAAGTGGCTTTAAAGATCGAAGAATTTGTTTCCACCCAGCACAGGCCAGATGAAATCATGGCCCACATGTTGCACAACATATTACTTCATGTAGGGCGGATAATTAACAATCCTCTGGTACTGGAGGATTTACGCAAGCATTATCCCCATTATTGGAAAAAGATTGATGACTTTCGCATGGAAAAGGCCCAGCACATCATCAAGAGTAAATTTTTTATGGATGACAAAAATAAGGCTTATATTAGGGATATTGATCCCCGCATTGTGACAACTGCAGTATTAGCCGCTGTCCAGGCAGTAGCCAATCCCGAATTTATCATTACCAATGGCTTGACCTTCGAAGTAACTATCAAGCAGCTAATGGAGTTTTTACAATACGGTTTCATGAAAGAAGAAAAATAAAAAGGATGACTTATTATTTCGGTATTATTTATACTTGCACAATACTGCTTTAATGGCAAAGTAGTCTACTTCTGCCGGTAGACTTTCTTTAATGGGCTTTAAATACTCTCCACCTACTGTCTTTATAGCTTGCAAAATTAGATTTTCATATTCTTGCGGGATAAGGGCATCAAGGTTTACCGCCAGTCCTTCTAGAGCGCATTGAATAATATGATTTTGAGTAGTAATCAAGGTTAGCTCTCTTTGCCGGGCGATTTCCTCTAAAGGTAACCCTGTTTGATACAATTCTAAAGTTAATAAATGGCTTGGTGTTTTATCAATTTTCTTCTTGATCTTAGTGGTTTCGTTAGCCTCTTTTGTTATATTTCGTGATATATTGTTTTCCTCAGCATACTTTCTGATTTGGGCTAAAAACACATCCCCATATTTTTGCAGTTTATTTTCTCCTACGCCTTTAATCTTTAATAAAGCATGGGCATCTTGTGGGTAAAATTTACTCATTTCCTTCAAAGTACTATCAGGGAAGATAATGTAGGGAGGTACGTTTTCCTTATTAGAGATATCTTTACGTAATTGTCTAAGTAGTTCGAATAAGGAATTATCCTCTGGTAGCCTTTCTCTTTTCTTTTGCACCTTTTGGTAGACCTTTTGATCATTTTTAAGAACCGCTAAGGCTTTTTCTTCAATTTTTACGACAGGGTACTGCCCTTCAGTCAAACTAAGATAACCATCAGCTACTAAGAGGTTGATTATATCCCTAATTTCCTTTTCTGTAGCTTCAGTCATAATTCCATAAGTAGATAGGCGGTCACAGTTTAATTCTAGGACTTTTTTATTTTTTGATCCTTTAAGAACCTGGGCAATAAAGGTGCTGCCATATCTTTGTTTGAGGCGAATAATACAAGAGAAAATTTTCTGTGCATCAACGGTGATATCTACTAAATCGCTATCATCAGTACATGTAGAGCAATTTCCACAATCTCCCGGCACATCCTCTTCGCCAAAGTATTCCAGAATAAATTTACGAAGGCAGCTTGGGGTATAACAATAATCTATAATTTCTTGCAGCTTTTTATATTCATTACTCTTTCTTTCCGGGGAGGTGACCGATTGTTCAATCATGAATTTTTGCAGCAGGATGTCTTGGGGACCAAATAGGAGAATACATTGACTAGGCTCACCATCTCTGCCAGCCCGCCCTGCTTCTTGATAATAAGCCTCCACATTTTTTGGCAGATTATAATGAATTACAAATCTGACATTGGATTTATCAATGCCCATTCCAAAGGCGTTTGTTGCCACAATTATATTATTATTATCAAAAAGGAAAGCTTCCTGATTTTGTTTTCTCTCTTCTGTACTAAGTCCTGCATGGTATTTTGTAGGATTAAAGCCGGCAAGGGACAATTCTTTATAGATGCTTTCTACTTCTTTCCGGGTTGCAGCATAAATAATCCCTACCTGGTCTCTATTGTTTCTGACATAGTCTAAAACGTAATCCCTTTTATTTTCCCCTCTAACTACGGATAAAAAAAGGTTTTCACGGTTAAAGCCGGTAATATAAATATTGGGTTTATTAAGTGTTAATAAATTAACCACATCTTTTTTTACTTCCTCAGTTGCGGTTGCAGTAAAAGCACCAATTATTGGCTTTGTGGGCAATTCTTTAATAAAGTCAGGAATGTGGCGATAGCTGGGTCTAAAATCATGACCCCATTGGGATACACAATGGGCTTCATCCACAGCTACAAAATCTATTTGTAAATTGCTGATAAGGGAAGCAAAGCCTGCAGATTCTAATCTTTCAGGAGCAATATATAATAATTTATACTTTCCTTGCTTTACTTGATAAATTCTTTTTTCTGTTTCTGCAAAGCTTAAGGAACTATTTATAAAAGTAGCGGGTATTCCCATATTTTCAAGGGTATCTACCTGGTCCTTCATTAGGGAAATCAAGGGGGAGATGACCAGTGTTACTCCTTCTAATAATAGAGCCGGTATTTGATAGCACAGTGACTTACCAGCACCTGTAGGCATAATCACAAAGGTATCCTGCTTTTTTAGGATACTCATTATAATTTCCTCTTGCCCTTTCTTAAAATTATGATAGCCAAAATATTTCTTTAATATATCCAGTACTTTTGTATGCATAAATTTACTCCTTTAAAAGATAATTAAATAACAATGTTAGACAAAGATACCATTAATGCCTCTTTTTTTTGTGATATATATTAAGTTAATTTACACATTTACTTTGACATTGGCGAAAGGTGGGAGTTTAATGTTAAAGTAGAGAAAATAGAATAATATTTACAGATAAGCTTAAGGGAAGGGATGTTTTATGAAAATAATTGATGCCCATCTTCATTTTTCTAACAGAGAGGGCTTGAAGAAAACTTCTAGGGAAATTTCCCAAATAGATTATAGTGCTAAAGGGCTAGGAAAGGAGTTTAGAGAAGGAAATGTAGTTGCCGGAGTTGTTATGAATACACCTGGACGAGACCCTTATGAATCCTTCGATCATTCAATGGAATTAGCTCTGGAGGATGGAACTCTAGATTGCTTGCTCTCTTGCGTTGGAGTTAATCCGATAGAGCTGCAAAAGGGTAGTCGAGAATTGTTTATTATTGAAGAAGAACTTACAAAGATTTGGACAACAGGTATTAAAATATATGCAGGATACTTTCATTATTACGTTTATGATCCAATCTATGACCCTATATACGAGCTTGCAAAAAAATACAAGGTTCCTGTTGCCATCCATTGTGGGGATACCCAATCAGCGCAAGGTCTATTAAAATATTCCCACCCTCTAACTATAGATGAGCTGGCAGTAAATCATCCGGATCTAAATTTTATTATTTGTCACTTGGGGGTTCCCTGGGTTATGGACACAGCTGAACTAATCCTAAAAAATCCCAATGTTTATGCAGATGTATCAGGGCTTATTGCAGGAAACAAAGAACAAGTGCTACGGATGAAGGATACAAGGTTATATGTTGAGTTAATCCAGCAGGGCTTAGTATACGCCAATCGATATGACAAAATTCTATTCGGATCAGACTGGCCCCTTGTGCCCATTGCCCCCTATGTTGAATTTATTAAAGATATAATTCCTGTAGAATACCATGAGGATGTATTTTTTAATAATGCCCTTAATGTCTTTCCCAAAATGAAGTACATTATCAAATCGCTAGATGAACAAAAATAAGCCCCTCTTAAAACAGGGCTTATTTTTTTATAAATCAAAACCATAAAATTAGTTTAAAAAAGTTCTTAATTAATATTGACAAATAATCAATTAGGTAACATATTACTTATAAAGGTAATATATTACCTAATCAGGGGGGATTTTATGGATAGAGATGATATTCTTGAAAAACAAAAGCTTATATTTGGCAGCATTTTTTTACTATCAAATAAATTACAGGTAATAATGGACCGTGATTTAGCAAGATATGATTTGACTGCAAAACAATGGTTTTTGACAGCAATAATGGAGGAGTTCTTTAATAGCCCGCCTACTCTAAGTGAATTAGCAGAGGCAATGGGTAGTACCCATCAAAATGTGAAACAAATTGCCCTTAAACTTCAAAAAAGGGATCTATTAGAAATGCAAAAAGACGAAAAGGACCGTAGAGCAACTCGATTGAAGCTAACAGAGAAAAGTTATGCCTTTTGGGATAAAAGGCAGGAGCAAAGTAAAAGTTTTCTAAATGAGTTTTTTGAAGACCTAAGCGAAGAAGAATTAAATATAATGTGTTATGGATTAAATAAGCTATATGAAAAGTTGCTAAAATTGGGAGAAACGCAGAAATAATCTCATTAGAAAAAAACATATTTAGGGGGGTTGGGATGAGTACGTTAATTGTTTATTCAACCAAGTACGGCTGTGCTCAGAAGTGTGCGCAAATGCTTTCGGAAAAATTAAACGGCAAAGTTGATTTATGTAATTTGAAAACTTCCAAGGCTTTAGATCCTGCAGCATATGATAAAGTGGTTATTGGTGGCTCAATATACATAGGTAAGGTTCAAAAAGAAGTAAGCCGTTTTTGTTCAGATAATAGGAGTATCTTAAAAGATAAAACCATAGGACTATTCATCTGCGGAATGTTTAAAGATCAAGCTGAGAAGGAATTAAAGGATTCTTTTCCTTTAGAAATTTTGAATAATGCTGTTGCCAAGGAATTCTTGGGAGGAGAATTTGTTTTTAAAAAAATGAATCCTGTTGAAAGGCTCATGGTCAAGAGGATAGCTAAGGTAGATAAAGACTTAACAGATATTTCGGAGGAAAATATTAATAGGATCGTACAGTCCATGAATAATATATAAAAAATTAAAGATTAAAGATATGAGGGGAAGGATTTATCATGAAAACTCAAAGAATAATTACGTTACTAGTTTTATGTATTGTAGTATTTTCATTAGTTGCAACTGCAGCCGGCATATTCTCCAATGAGGGTCCGGGGCCATATGAGCATACATCTGTTCGCGGTGAAACAGTATTAATTTATGGAAACGGCATTTATCAGCATATGTCTGCAGAAGTAGCTCCCCAAGGAATTGCTCAGGATGTTATCACAATGTTTTTAGGTATACCCTTACTTTTAATAGGGCTTTACTTTTCACAAAAAGGATCACTTCGAGGCAGAATACTTTTGGCAGGGACTTTGGGGTATTTTTTGGTTACATACCTTTTTTACTTGGTTATGGGTATGTTTAATAAAATGTTCCTGGTTTATGTAATTCTCCTTTCAACTAGTTTCTTTGCTTTTTTTCTAACAATATTCTCATTTAATATAGGGAATTTAAGTACCCGCTTTCATGAAAAAACACCTGTCAGATTTGTGGGGGGGGTTCTCATCTTTAATACAATTTCTATTGCCCTACTGTGGCTGCAAGTAGTTGTACCACCACTGTTAAAAGGAGAGATTCCTAAAGATGTTGAACATTATACAACTTTGATTGTTCAGGGCCTCGATTTGTCAATTCTTTTACCTCTAGCATTTTTATCTGGGGTGCTTTTAATCAAGAAAAGACCCTTGGGATATTTAATGGCACCGGTTTATATCGTCTTTTTATCAATTTTAATGACTGCACTTACAGCAAAAGTCATTGCCATGAATGGAGGTTTTCCGGTGTTGATTATAATTCCTTTAATTAATTCAATAACAATCTGGTGCTCGGTGCTGGTTATAAAAAATATCAAGGGGCAAATCCATAACGATATTGGTAATTCCCGTTGGGTTTAAAGTAAAAGCGACAAGAGGTAGGTCCACAGGTCCACCCTCTGTCGCTTTTTTCTTTCTCTTTTTGTTGTATAATATATTGGTAAAGAATAGAAATAGCCAAAGGAGCTTAAGGATGATTAGCTTAAAGGGTAATTTAAGGATGTACCTGGAATTTAGCAGGAAATCATTTCAACGGGCTGCTGCTTACCGTTTTGAAGCCTGGATGCGGGTGCTATCTAATGTAATATTTTTATTTATGTGGGGATTTATTTGGTATGGATTGTACCAGGGTAAAGAAAGCGTTTCCGGGGTTACCTTTCAGACTGTTTTCAGCTATATATTAATCAGCCAGATGCTTCAGGGTCTGCACAGTGCTGGTACCCCCTTATGGGATATACAAGAGAAGGTTAGAACAGGAGATATTGTTTCTGAAATGATACGGCCCTATGATTACCCATTTAGGCTTTTATTTGCAGATTTCGGGAGTATAGCCTTTTATTTTATTACAGCAATACTTCCCTTGTATAGCGTGATTTTTATTTTATTAAAACTTGTAATACCAGCTTCGCCAGGTCAGTGGCTGTTGTTTTTATTTTCGGCCCTATTAGGCTATTTAATCCGTTACTGTCTGGAGCTTACTTTCGGTTTATTTACCTTTTGGCTGGTAGAGACTGGTGGAGTTGAGGATATTTTTTACTTTGCAATTTCTCTTTTTTCAGGAGCCATGATACCCTTGTGGTTTTTCCCCGGCTGGTTAAACACCTTGGCCCGATTTCTTCCTTTTCAGGGTATTTTCTTCGTGCCCAATTCCATTTTTGTGGGACAATTAAGCGGTAAGGAAATATTGCCTGCATTGGGCGTGCAGTTTCTTTGGCTGGTGATTTCTTTTCTAATTCTAAGGTTTGTCTGGTCGCGGGCAGCTAACAAAATTATAGTACAAGGGGGGTAGGGATGATGCAGTCTTTCTTGAAAGCAGTCCATATTTATTGGTATATGGTAGAGGCAAGCATCCGGGCTCAAATGCAGTATCGCTATGCCTTTGTTATGAATATTGTGGGTTGGATGATGCATTATACTGGGATGGGTATAACAATATGGGTCTTGCTATACTCCTTTCAAACATTAGAGGGCTGGGTTTTCTGGGAGCTGATTTTTCTGTTTGCGCTGTCTGTTCTTTCCTGGAGTATTTCTATTATTTTTTTCTTTCATTTTCGTACTTTAGATCAATATATTGTTAAAGGAACCTTTGACCGTTTCCTAGTTAGACCCATACATCCTTTTTTCCATTTTATGGCGATGAAATTTGATATAGGGGCTATTGGACAACTTTTATTCAGTATCTTAGCCTTTATCCTAGCGTATTCTAAGCTATCTCTCCATTGGTCATTTTGGAAATGGACGGTTTTTTCCGGTGCTTTATTGGGAGGTGCTTTAATCCAAGGTGGAATCATGGTTTTGATTTCGGCTATAGCCTTTTGGACAACCCGTTCCGAAAGGGTCTTTTGGGTAATAATGTTTCCATTAAGGAATTTAATAAACTATCCTTTATCAATCTTCCCTAGGGCAATTCAGATGGTCATTACTTTTATCCTTCCTTTTGCTTTTGTTAATTATTTACCGTCACTGTTACTATTAAATAAGACTGATTCCATTTTCCCTCCCTTTTGGGGGAGTTTAAGTTTACTAGTCGGTATTATTTTTTTCTGGCTCAGCCTTCAAGTTTGGCTAAAAGGTGTCAACAAGTATAACAGTACAGGTTCATAATGGTTGAAAGGGGTTTACTATGATTACTGTAAAAAATTTAAGTAAAACATTTAATGTTAATAAGCGGCAGGAAGGTATGCTGGGAGCTGTTCGCAGTCTCTTTTGGCGTGAATACATCAGTAAAAAAGCTGTTGATGATATCTCTTTTAATATCTCCCCTGGGGAAATAGTGGGTTACATCGGCCCTAATGGGGCGGGTAAATCCACAACAATCAAAATGCTGACCGGAATACTTGTCCCAACCTCCGGAGAGATTTTAGTAAACGGAATTGTTCCCTTTCAGAATAGACAAAAAAATGCCCGACAGATTGGGGTCGTTTTTGGACAAAGGACTCAGCTCTGGTGGGATTTGCCTACCCAGGATTCCTTTGAGCTTTTAAAGCATATTTACCAGATTCCTGAACAAACTTACCGGCAAAACATGGCTGATTTTATCGATATCTTAGCAATGGAAGAATTTTTAGATACACCCGTCCGACAATTATCCCTGGGTCAGAGAATGCGAGCGGATATAGCTGCTTCTCTGCTTCATGATCCCTCAATTCTTTTCCTTGATGAACCGACTATCGGTCTTGATGTTGTGGCTAAGGACAGGATGAGGAAATTTATTCAGAAAATTAATAGAGAGCGGGGGGTAACGGTTATTCTTACCACCCATGATATGGCAGATATTGAAAAGCTCTGCCAACGGATGATTTTGATTGATCAAGGGAAGATAATGTACGATGGGGAACTCTCTAAGGTTAAGGAGGTTTTTGGCGCGGCCCGTATTCTGATTATCGACTTAGAAGGGGATGCCCCCTTTGAGGAAAAGGGTGTAGAGCTGATTCGAGAAGAAGGGCAGAGGAAATGGCTGAAATTTAACAGGGATGAAATAAGTTCGGCACAACTGTTGGCTGAAATAGCCAAAAAATATGAGATAAAGGACCTCATTATTCAAGAGCCGGAGATTGATTATATAATCCGAAAAGTTTATGAACGGGGACTTAATATCTCCTAAAAGCCACCCTTGCGGTGGTTTTTGGTTTTTATATTAAATTTAGATAAAAATAGAAAAACAGTATGGGTATAGCAATATTCCCCGATGATGGGGATAATATTGATGAATTATTGAAAAATGCTGATACTGCAATGTATAAGGCTAAAGAACTAGGTAAAAATAACATTCAGTTTTTTAATAAAGCAATGAAAGAAGAAATTTTAAGAAAGATTGACATTGAAAATAGTTTAAGAACTGCTATGGAAAATCAGGAGCTGTTCTTGGAGTATCAATCCTTATCGACTCTGTGGCTGCCTCTAAATACGATGAAAATTGATAAATCTTTTATCGCCGATATCTGTCTAGAAGCAAATAATTCTAATTTAGTTGAAGCTATTATTACAATTGCTCATTTGATGGGTTTGGAAATTACTGCTGAGGGTGTAGAAACTAAAGAACAGTTGGATTGCCTACTCCAAGCTGATTGTGATGGGGTTCAGGGATATTTATTTAGTAAGCCCATTAGTGCCATAGAAGTACCTTTGTTTTTGAGTGCAAAGGGTAAGCTTTAAGGAAGTAGGCTTAATTTTTAAGTACAGCACGCTGGTTTTTAAAAGTGCTTGTATTACTGTTTCCGTCCATGAGTAAAGACAGTAGGGCGGAACCAACCATAAAAAATGTTAAATAAAGAAAATCATCATTGACAGCCTGGACAGCAGCAATAGCGTAGCTGGCAGTGCCCTGGATAATTTCACCGCTATAGCCCGCCTCGGCATAATAACGGGCGGTGTTAATGCTCAACACTACTGTTAGAATATTGATAGATATGACTGATACTATTTGCTTGCCCCAGTTAAACATGGATGAGGCATGGCCGGTCAAAGAGCTTGGTACATTTCCCAAACCGTAATCAGTCAGAGGCATCTTAACTATACCCATGCCCAGAAGACGGATACTCATATATATGGTAATAGCAACAACACCAGTGGAAAGTCCTGCCCGGCTCAGGGCATAATTACCTATGGCGGCAATCATAAGCCCGGAAAAAACTAAAATTTTGCTAGAGACCTTGTTGAAGAGGTAATTTGAGGCTACATTTCCCATTACCATGGCTACTGAGGGCAGGATAAGAATCAGTCCGGATACCATAGGTGAATAGCCTAAAATGGTCTGGACATACACTGCCACCAGGATACCGTTTATGCCTAAGGTCATTGCTATTACACAATTTATTAGCAGAGCGATGGCAAAAGGACGGTATTTTAGGACCTTGAAGTTTAAAATGGGCTGATTGCTATTGGTCTCCCTGATGATGAATAACAGGCTAAGCAGTAATCCCACTGCTAGAAAAAAGATGAATTTGGGGCTAGTTGCGCCCCAGACCTGTACATTGGTAAAGCCAATGAGCACCAGACCGGTGCCTACAGCCACCATGAGGATACCGGCAAAATCCATCGGTTCCCTATTTTGTCCAAGGTCTACGGGTAGGCTACGCCAGCTCAGGTATAGAGCCAAAGCCACCATAGGGACATTAATGAGAAAAAGGATATGCCAACTGGAAAATTCCAGTAGCATTCCGGCAATGGAGGGGCCTATCGCTACTCCTAAGGAGTGAGACATAACGGTGACGCCCAGGTAATAGGGCTGTTTTTCCTTGGGAATATTACGGTATAACAGGGTCATGGTACAGGGTATAAGTACCCCGGAAACAGCACCTTTTACTATGCGGAAAAACACCAGGCTGTAAAGTCCCCAGGCGCTGGCGCAGGCTAAAGAGGACAATCCCATAGCAGCCAGCGCGGTCAAAAATAGTTTGCGGTAGCTGTACCGCTCACCAAAGTAGCTGGCTAAAGGCATTGCCATACCTAAAGATAGCATATAGCCCACCACTATCCACTGTGCCATGCGGATGTCGGTGTTAAATATAGTTATAAAGCTGGGCAGGGCAATGCTCACAGTCGTGTTATTCAGCATGATTGTAATTCCTGTCACCACCACCGCCGCTAAGAGCGCCTGCTGCTTTTTCTCGTCCTTTAAATATCCGGCGTTCTCCATTTTTTGCCCTCCCATGATTACTCGTGCTTAGAACTATCTCTATCTATTATAAAAGAGTTTACTAAATTTACAAATTAATTTTTTTATTACAATTCTAGTTAACTAGTGGATAATACGCGCTGGAGTAGTTTCTCCCAGTGCACTTTTTGGTGTATGATATAATTACAGAGCTTAGATAACTCACTATTGAGAATAATAAGGTTTTGTTTTTTAGGCTTAAATTATGTAGAAATGGAAAAAACTAAAAAATATGAAAATGATTTTTAAAAGAGGTGCTGATAAATAAACATGGAAAATTTATTTCAACAATTGGGGTTAAATGAAAAAATAATTAAAGGGCTAGAAAAAGGCGGCATTTTAAAGCCTACCAAAATACAAGAACAATCTATACCTGAAATACTATTAAACAGTGACATAATAGCGGAATCAGAAACAGGCAGCGGAAAAACCTTAGCATATCTGCTCCCATTATTTCAAAAAATACAATGGGCAAAAAGGGATATACAGGCAGTTATCCTGCTACCAACTCATGAACTTGCAATACAAGTAAATTCAGAAATTAAGAAACTTGCCCAGAACTCAGACATCCCCATAATCTCAACCCCGATAATTGGAAATGTTAATATAAAGAGACAAATGGAAAATATAAAAAAAGACAAACCCCATATCATAGTAGGTTCTCCGGGGAGAATACTGGAACTTATTCAAATGAAAGTAATTAGAGCACATACAGCCGAAACAATTATCGTTGATGAGGCCGATAGACTTTTAGATAAAAATAATCTTGAGGAAATAAAAGCAATTATAAAGACCACATTAAAAGAACGACAATTAATGTTTTTTTCAGCCACTATTACCAATAGTGCTTTGGAAACGGCTAAAGAAATGATGAAAAGTTATAAATTTATAAAAATTAAGGATAAGACAGTCCTGCATGAAAATATTAAGCATATGTTTTTTACTTGTGAGCGCAGGGAAAAAGTAGCTGTTTTAAGAAAACTATTATTTATACTAAAGCCTAAAAGAGCTATTGCTTTTATTAATATTGCATATGAAATAGAAAATGCCATTGAAAGTCTGAAATATCATGGAGAAAAGGTAGAAGCAATATACGGAAAAACAAATAAAGAAGAGCGCAAAAATGCTATGCATAATTTTCAAACAGGAAAAGTAAATCTGCTTATAGCATCTGATATAGCTGCTAGGGGGCTTGATATAAAAGATGTAGATTACATATTTAGTATTGATATTCCCGAAGAGGCCGAAAAGTATCTGCATAGAGCAGGTAGAACCGCGAGAGCAGGTAAAGAAGGAATATCTATTTGTATTATCTTAGAAGAAGAGAGACAATTGTTGGAAAACTATGAGAAGAAACTTAAAATAAAAATGGAAGCCAAGGATATGTATAAAGGAAAAATAATAGAAGTGAAAAGTAAGGCAAGATAAAGTTTCTCTTAGCGGAACAAGTTAAAAAAAAATGAGGGCATTAATAATGTATTTTATTTATATTCTAGAGTGTAAAGATGGTACTCTTTACACTGGATGGACAACTAATATTAAAGCTAGAATAGAAAAACATAACCAAGGCAAAGGTGCTAAGTATACCCGACCACGACTTCCGGTTACTCTAAGATATTATGAAGTATTTGAAACAAAGACGGAAGCTATGCAAAGAGAGGCATTAATTAAAAAAATGACAAGGATAGCAAAATATACATTAATAGAAAGTAAACCCTTAAAAGATGACATCTCTTAATTTAAGGGAATTATTTTTTAAAATGATAAAAAACGGTGGTTAAAATTAGTACTAATGGTATAAAATAGAGGTGGAAATTATTTATGGTGAGGGATGTCCATGACGGCTAATGAGAATAGAGAATATGAAAAATTAGTAAACAGATATACTATAGGTGAAGAAATTTTTAATGGCATAACCCATGGTATCGGGGCCCTGCTTAGTATTGTTGCATTGGTGATACTTGTTGCTTTTGCTAGCATTAAAGGTGATGTCTGGCGTATAGTTAGTTTCAGCATCTACGGGTTTACCCTTTTTTTCTTGTATTTATCATCTACCCTTTATCACAGTATTTTTCATGAGAAAGCCAAAAGGGTACTACGATTATTTGATCATATTTCTATATATTTACTGATTGCCGGGAGTTATACCCCGATAACCTTAATTGCAATGCGAGGGGTATGGGGCTGGACAATTTTCGGTATTATTTGGGGTTTGGCTTTTACGGGAATAATATTAAAAATAATGGGGATGAAAAGGTTTAAAATTGTATCTTTATTATTGTATCTTCTTATGGGTTGGTTAATAATAATTGCTTTCAAGCCCATGATGGCTATGATTCCAAACGGACTTTTTTCTTGGCTTCTGGCTGCAGGGTTAATCTATACTATTGGTATTGGTTTTTATATTTGGCGCAGGCCTTTTAGTCATGGAATTTGGCATCTTTTTGTCTTGGGTGGTAGTACGGTGCACTTTTTAGGTATGCTGTTGTATCTTGCTTAATACTACCCTTATTCAATGAATAAAGTGGAAAAATATCGTATGAAGACACTAAAATCGCCTGCTAGGCGATTTTTTGCTCTTGAAATGTAAATACTAGTTTTATTCATGGGAACCCTAGAGCAAAAGGATATTTCTCTGGGTCCAACCCAAATAATGAAAAAGAGGTGTGCCTCCTTTCCTTATGTTGAAATTAATTAAAGTACCTTTTACCTATCAAGCTACTACCTTTAGCTGTGGAGCAGCTGCTTTGCAATCAGTCTTATTTTATTACGGTTTAGCAATGCGGGAAAAAGAAATGGCAGAGAAATTACATACAAATCCCGAAATCGGGACTAAGTATAAAAGTATAATTGAGCTAGCTAGAACCTTTGGTTTTAATGCAGAGGGTCATTTAAATATGACAATAGGTCAATTGGAAGATAAAATCAACGAAAACATACCTGTTATCGTGTTAATCCAAGCTTGGGCAAAACAGTCCACAAACTATCATAATAACTCGGGTAATGAGCATTATGTGGTAGCCATTGGTTTTGATCGGGAAAATTTTTATTTTATGGATCCCTATACCTTAGGAAATTACACTTATATCCCTAGGGCGGATTATAGTCAGCGTTGGCATGGCAGAGAAGGGGAGATAGTTCTAGAGCATTTAGGAATTATTATTACTGGGAAAAAGGGAAGAGCAGCATTTAACCCAGCGGAAATATTAAAATTAGAGTAAAATAGTAGTAAAAAAATGAAAGAGTGAAGGATATGGACGGATATACCTTGAGCTTTGAAAAGGAAATACACAGAATTAGAAGTGGAGAATCTGTTTTGGCTGTTATTTTAACAGGAGCAGCGGCTGAGTTGCTTGATTTTACAAAACTAAGGGATATAGACATTTTTGTTATTTTGTCAAAAGGCCAATTTTTGGAACGGGAAGTAGCAGATAAAGACGGTATTATCTGGGATATAACTTATCTGCCGGTAAGTGTTTTAAAACAGGGAATAAAGGAAAAATGGCCTTTTCTGATCCACGGATTGTATAAAAGTAAACCCATAAGTTTAGATATGCAAGTAAGTTCTCTATTGGCGCAAATCCAAAGTCTCTATCTTCAGGGACCGGGAGCATTACCCGAGGAAGAATTAAAGTATTTAAGGTTTAAGCTAACCCAGGATTATGAAGATTTATTTAATCGGAGAGGAGATGCTTTAAATGCAAAGTTCCTTGCCTATTATTTATTTAAGGAAATTTTGACTGCGTATTTTAGGCTTAATAATAAATGGGTACCCCGGGAAAAGAAAATATTATCTTCAATTAAACAGGAGAAGGAATTATATAAATTATGCTTAAATTTTTTGGAAGAAAATAATGTGGAAAAAAATCTTTCTTACCTGCAAAATATGATAAAATATGTATTAAATCCTTGGGGAGGAAAACTAATAAATTGGCCTAAAGGGAAATTCCCTTTAAAATAGCCGAAGAGAAGAGGTTTTTACGTGGATAAGGAAAGAATTGAGAAGGCTGTAAAGGAAATATTACTGGCCATTGGAGAAGACCCAAATAGAGAAGGATTGTTAAATACACCTAAAAGGATCGCTAGTATGTATGAAGAAATATTTGCGGGATTAGAAGACGACCCAGGAAAACATCTGGAGATATATTTTGAGGAAGAAAACCATGAGGAACTAGTCTTAGTTAAAGACATCCCTTTCCATAGTATGTGTGAGCATCACCTTGTTCCCTTTTTTGGTAAATGCCATGTAGGCTATATTCCTAAAGGAGGCAAATTAACCGGTTTAAGTAAATTGGCCAGGGTAGTTGAAATGGTAGCTCGCAGACCACAGCTCCAGGAACGATTAACTTGTACAATTGCCGATACCATTGTGGACAAGCTTGCACCTCATGGTGTAATTGTAGTTGTTGAGGCAGAGCATATGTGCATGACTATGCGGGGTGTTAAAAAACCTGGGTCTAAGACACTGACCTCAGCAGTACGGGGAATATTTAAAAAAGATGCAAAATCCAGAGCGGAAGCACTGGCGTTGATTAATTTTGGAAGATAGTAACCCCTGCAGGTTAAGGTTAAGGCTGAGGCTGAGGTTAAGAAGAAAACAATATAGATTTCGCTGTGATGACACCAAAGGATTGTCAGACGCATAATTTTTACCCTTAAGGAGTTGTCAAGACACATGTATTTCAATAGATTTGTCAATATGAAGTGTGGAAATACTACGCTAAATTTGGGATCTAAAACCTATATCATGGGTATCTTAAATGTTACTCCTGATTCTTTTTCTGATGGCGGTGACTTCGCTGATGTAGAGAAGGCTGTAGCCCATGCTCATATAATGGTTCGGGAAGGGGCGGACATTATTGACATCGGCGGTGAATCGACCAGGCCGGGGTTTGAGGAAATTAGCGCTGAGGAAGAGCTGGAAAGGGTTTTGCCAGTACTAAAAAGGCTGATAAAGGAGATTGATGTGCCTATATCTGTTGACACCTATAAAGCAGAGGTGGCTAGAGAGGTTTTGTCGATAGGTGCTAATATAGTCAATGATCAATGGGGTTTAAAAAAAGACCCCAGTCTAGCTGAGGTAATAGCCCAATGGCAGGTTCCGGCCATATTTATGCACAATCAGGCTGGAATTGAATATCAAAATGATATTTTAGAAGAAATTAAACTTTCCTTGCAAGAATCAATAGATATTGCTTTAGATGCAGGTGTCAGGAAGGAAAATATTATCCTAGATCCGGGGATTGGTTTTGGAAAAAACCCGGAGCAGAATATGGTTGTGATGGCCAGGCTCCATGAGCTAAATGAGTTAGGTTATCCAATACTCTTGGGTACTTCCCGCAAGTCTATGCTAGGAAAAATTTTAGATTTGCCTCCAAAAGATAGAATTGAGGGAACTGTGGCTACTACTGTGATGGGAATTATGCAGGGAATAGATATTGTGCGGGTACATGACATAAAAGAGAATTGGCGGGCAGCTAAGGTTACTGACGCCATAATAAGAAAGCATTGAGGTAAAAATATGGATAAGATTTTTCTGAAAAATTTAGCTTTTTTTGGATTCCATGGAGTCTTGCAGGAAGAAAAAAATCTTGGGCAAAAATTTTTTGTTGATGTTGAATTAAGCTTGGACTTAAAAGAGGCCGGAGAAAGTGATAATGTCCAAGATACTGTAAGCTATGCTGATATATATCAATTAGTTAAAGATGTAGTATCAGACAATCGATTTAATTTGATTGAAGCTTTAGCGGAAAACATTGCCTTTGAAATTTTAAAATATGAAGAAATAACGGAAACAGTTGTCAGGGTACGCAAACCGGAGGCGCCTGTTGCTGGTATATTTGATTATTTTGGTGTGGAAATAAGGAGAAAAAGAAATGGCTAAGGCTTATTTAGGACTTGGCAGCAATCTAGGTGATAAAAAAACCAATGTAACAACTGCTTTAGAAATGCTTTATAAGAACCCGTTAATAGAAGTACTCAAAATTTCCTCCTTTTATGAAACGGAGCCTATAGGCTTTAAGGAACAGGACTGGTTTTTAAATGTTGTTGTGAAGGTAGAGACTTTAGTAGAGCCATATAAGCTGCTTTCCTTTTGTCAGGCTATTGAAGATCACCTTCAAAGAAAAAGACTTATAAGATGGGGCCCTAGAACTATGGATGTTGATGTCTTGCTTTATGAAAATTTTTCTTCTGAAGACCCCATATTAACGATACCCCACCCGAGAATGACAGAACGGGCCTTTGTTTTAGTGCCCTTAGAGGAAATTGAACCAGATTTAGAAATAAAAGGGCAAAGAATTGGAGAGTTTTTAAATAAGTTAGAAGATGCTCATATAAAAAGAGTTGATTAAAAAATTGCTAAATATGATATTATTATACTTGTTTGAACAGAAATTTGCTTAGGAAGTGATATATTGACCAGCGGCAATGTACATCGGTTAGAAATAAACGGTAGAGAAATTATCCTTATTGGGACAGCCCATGTTTCCAGAAAAAGTGTTGAAGAAGTTAAAGAGATAATTCAGGAAGAAAAACCTGATGCAGTTTGCGTAGAACTGTGTCAGTCCCGTTACCAATCAATCTCTGATGCTGATAAATGGAAAAATATGGACATCGTTAAGATTATTAAAGAAGGCAAAGCCTTGATGTTATTAATTAACTTAATTTTGTCCTCTTATCAAAAAAGATTAGCACGGCAGTTTGGTATTCAACCCGGTCAGGAGATGATTCAGGGTATTGAATCGGCAAATGAACTAGGAGCTACTCTTTGTTTAGCTGACCGGGATATTCAGACGACAATGCTCAGGTTATGGAGGGGCATAGGTCTCTGGGGGAAATTCAAGCTGTTTTTCCAACTGATTTTAAGTATGTTTGTTGATGAAGAAGTAAGTGAGGAAGAACTGGAAAAAATGAAAAGCCAGGATATGTTAACTGCAGCTTTAGATGAATTATCCCAGTCATTTCCTCTTTTTAAGGCTATCCTAATTGATGAAAGGGATAAATATTTAGCTCAGAAAATAAAAGAAGCACCGGGAAATAAGGTTATTGCCGTTTTAGGTGCCGGTCATGTTCCGGGGATAAAGAATGAACTATTCCATGACCATGACCTAGCTGAACTTTCGCGGGTACCACCTGCATCTAAAACAGCGAAGATAATAGGATGGAGTATTCCGGTAGTAATACTAATAATCATTGCTTCTACCTTCTCAGTTAGTAAGGCTGCAGGTATAGACCAAATGGTAAGCTGGGTTCTTTGGAATGGTTCTTTAGCAGCTCTTGGTACATTACTGGCTCTTGGCCATCCTCTTTCTATATTGACAGCATTTTTAGCTGCACCGATAAGCTCGTTAAGTCCTCTTCTAGCGGCGGGTTGGTTTGCTGGTCTTACTGAGGCTTTGATAAGAAAGCCAAATGTTCAGGATTTCGAGAACATGTCTGAGGATATTTATTCTTTCAAAGGTTTTTGGCGTAATAAGGTTACTCATATTCTTTTGGTAGTTGTATTTGCTAATTTAGGCAGCACCGTAGGTACCTTAGTAGGAGGAGCAGAAGTAGTAAGGCAGTTTATTAATACAGTTTTTGGATAAAGGACGATAGAGCATAGATGCGAATTTAGAAATGTAGAATGTAGAATGTAGAAATTTAGAATTTAGAATTTAGAATGTAGAATGAAAAATTTAAAATGAAGAAAACACGAACCCTTTAGGGACACATTCATAGACCATAGACCATAGATTATAGAGATAGTCATTTACTAAAAGCCTGCAGAAGCAGGTTTTTTTAATTTTTATACAATTGCAAAACTTCTGAATTTGATATTGCAAATTCATAGAAAATGTCGTAAAATGGCATTATAGGTAAAACTACTCATCAGTGAGGAGGAGGGTAGCTGTTAACTGGGAATACCTTACACATAAAAAATAAGGGGGTTTCAATGTGGATACTCAAGTTACTTTAGGATCATTGCACTTTATTTATTTTTCAGTAGTAATTTTAGTTATTGGTGTTATGGTAGCCAGAAGAGATACTGTGCTGCCCTGTATTATTGGTTTATTTGTTATTGGCCTTGCCGCCAAAGGTTCATTGGTGGGTGCAGTCCAGGTTATGTTTAATGCTTTAATGGCCGCCGGTGGAGAATTTTTAGGACTTATTGTTGTTATTTCCCTTGTAGTTGGAATGAGTAAAGCCATGGCTGATTCAGGAACCGATTACCTTATTATGCGCCCTGCAGCCAAAATTATGGTTAATAGAAATATTGCCTTTTTCGTGACGGGTATTGCGATGCTTATTGTTTCTTGGTTTGTATGGCCTTCTCCTGCAGTTGCACTGATAGGTGCATTATTACTGCCTGTTGCTCTTAGAGCTGGTTTACCTGCTATTGGTGCGGCAGTTGCAATGAACATTTTTGGTCATGGAATTGGTTTATCCAGTGACTGGATTATCCAAGGTGCTCCTGGAATTACGGCAAGTGCAGCTGGCCTCGCCGATGCCACTAAGGTAACCTATCCAGGTGCTCCCCTTTACTTAGTTATGGCTGTTGTAACTGTTGCAGTTGCCTTCTATATGTTAAGAAAAGATTTAAATACAAATGCCCATCTTTATCAAACTGAACTGGCCGGTGCTACTAAGGATGATGAGAATGAAAAACGTAAATTTAGCACTAGTTCTTATATATTTGCCGTATTAATACCACTTGTTTTTGCCATCGATGTGGTAGCAATGTTAATGTTAGACCTCAAAGGCGGAGATGCTACAGCTTTAATTGGTGGTACTGCCCTAGCAATAACAGCAGTTTTAGCTATAGCTCAGTTTAAAGGTGAATCTTTAGAGAAGGTTACTGACTATGTCCGAGACGGCTTTATGTTTGGTATCAAGATATTTGCCCCTGTTATTGTTATTGGTGCCTTCTTCTTCTTAGGTAGTGAAGGAACAGCAAAGGCAATACTTGGGGAAAATGCAACTGGACTGTTAACAGATTTAGGAAGCTATTTAGCTCAGAATGCTCCACTAAGTAAAGCGCCAGTGGCATTTATAACCATAATAATTGGCGGTATTACTGGTCTTGATGGATCCGGATTTTCCGGTTTGCCATTAGTGGGCTCTCTAGCTCAAACCTTTGGTACTGCTATCGATGGTAATGTAGGAGTTCTAGCTGCCCTTGGACAAATTAGTTCCGTTTGGGTAGGCGGAGGTACTATTATTCCTTGGGGCTTAATCCCTGTAGCTGCTATTTGTGGTGTTGAGCCTATGGAATTAGCCCGTCGAAACTTTATCCCGGTTATGATTGGTTTTCTAGTCACAACCATATTTGCAATCTTCTTAATCTAACTTCAGTTGCGATGACTTGATCAGTATTGTATAATTATCTTGTTTTAAATTTAAAAATTATTTATGTGGAGAGTGGGTGTTTTGCAAACACCACGGGAAAGTCATAGATTTCATATTCTAGAAGTAATTGAAAAAAGTGAAGCGCCCTTAGGTGCCAACCAGATAAAAAAGGAACTGTCCAGTTTAGGGTTAAATATTAGTGAAGCAACTGTTGGCAGGGTTTTATTCGGTCTGGATCAGGAGACCCTAACTAAAAAAGAGGGCTTTAAAGGCAGGATTTTAACAGAACAAGGGCAAAATGCTTTACGGGAAATGCGTATTCAGCGGGAAAGAAAAGAATATGGTGAAGAGTTTTTTAAAGTTTTAGATAGTACCTCTGAAGCCGAATTAGTCGAGATTCTAGTTGCCAGGAGAGTTATTGAGAGTCAATTAGCTAGGATGGCAGCATTGCATATTACACCAGAAATTGCCCAGGAAATGCAAGATACCATCGATCGACAGGCAAAGTATAGTAAAAAGGGTATTGCGGCCGAATATGATGTCCAGTTTCATAAGCTTATTTCCCGGTCAGCAGGTAATAAAGTTCTTGATGCTATGCTGGATCTAATCAGGCAAGATGGGCAACTCACTCCTGCTTTAGAGTATATTCGCAAAAAGGTTAAAAGTAGTATAATTGTGGACCATAAGAAGATTATGGAGGCCATTATTAATAAAGATCCTAATACCGCTGAAAAGGCAATGATTGAGCATATGGATAATTTAATTCGAGATGTAAATAAATACTGGGGTAAGATGTAAGAACCCCGAGAAATGATTAGTGTCTAATTAAAAATTAAAGATTTATTTTTTAGAACCCTGCAGTTTTGCGGGGTTCTTTAGGTTTTAAAAAAATATGGTTTATTATAATTATTTTTGAAAATTATGACTTGAAAAATGTTGGTAAATGTCATAAAATGATAGTAGAAAAATCTGCTCATCAGTGAGTAGCGAAATTGAGGTGTATACATGGTAGCAATAGATCCTTATAAAGCAGGAATGTTTAAAACTGATCCTTATGTGGTTAAAAGAAGTATAAAGGGTGAATTGGTAGTTGTTTTGGATGGTTATATGGAAAATAGAGGGCTTAAGCTTATCGCACCTATTTCCCGCTGTATTTTAAAAAATGAAATCCATGAATTGCTTTTTACCGATGAAATTGATGCAGGTCCAGGAATGAGCGTTGACAAAATTTCCTACCTAGGTTTTTTTGAAGTTGAACAGGGTAGTGTGATGGTGTCTGGTGATGAAGTATTCTTAAACAATCAACTTATCGGTCATATTGCCGGTTTTGATGAAACCCATATGCCAAATCATCTTAATATTATTATGAAGCGCCAAAATAGGTTAACGGGAGTAGAATTGGGTTGTAGTATTGGTGATACAATTACATTTCAAAAGCCTAAATAATAAAGTATATATTTTTTACTAGTTCATTGATAATAATTATCGTTATCATTGTTCAGTATTTAAAAGTTGAATATTTAAATATTCTGAAAGGAGGTGTAATAGTGAGTTTTGAGGAACGAATTAAAGAATTGGGACTTGAGTTGCCGGAAGCACCTAAACCGGTAGCAGCATATGTACCTGCTGTTTTAGTTGATAAATATATCTATACTTCTGGGCAAATTCCTTTTGTTAATGGTGAATTAAAGTTTAAAGGAAAAATAGGCCAAGAGCTAAACGAGCAAGAAGGATATGAAGCTGCAAAGGTTTGTGCTTTAAACTGTTTAAGTGTAATAAAAAGTGTTATAGGTGATTTAGACAAAATAGACCGGGTTATAAAAGTAAATGGCTTTGTAGCCAGTGCGGCAGGTTTTAATATGCAGCCTAAGGTAATAAATGGTGCATCAGAGTTAATAGGTCAAATATTTGGTGATCAAGGACAGCATGCCCGCGCAGCGGTAGGAGTAAATGAGCTGCCTTTAGATTCTGCCTGTGAGGTTGAGATGATAGTAAAGATTAAAGGTTAAGGTTAAGGTTGAGGTTGAGATTAAGGTTGTCTATAGTCTATAGTCTATAGTCCATAGTCCATAGTCCATAGTCAGGACCACTAATAGTAATAAATAAATGATTAGTCACTAGCCACGGTACTGTAATTCACCAGTCACCAGTCACTAGTAACTAGTCACTAAAATAAAAGGAGGAAATGAAAAATGAGTCCAAAATATAAATTTCAAATGTATAAAGAGCTGCATGCCAAAACTGGGGAGATATATGCCGATGCTGCTAAAGCTGCAGACGAAATAGGTATACCTAAAGATATTAGAGGAACTTTTGGTTTAACTGGTGCTATCTCAGGTTGTCCCGCACCTTTAAGAAGGGATATTTTAGAGGCAGGGGAAAAAGGTGCTGTTGAAGTAATACCTCTTGCTAAGTTAATGGACGAGATTAGGGAAGTTGTAAAAGATGTCTATGGCGATGAGTGGGAAGCTGCTGCTACAAGTACTTGTGAAGCTACTCTTTGGACTTCCTTTGATGCGTTGTTTACACCTCCCATGCAGGGCAGGGGTGATAATTACAGAGCCAGGTACATAGCTCCCTATGAAAAGCATTTACATCACCAGGGTGGTTATGGTCGACCATTTCCCGGAAAATATAAGGATATGTTTGCTGACAGAGGCTCAACAGCTGGAGAACTAGGCTTCCACGGCAAAAGGCAAAATAATCTTGATGCGGTATTTGTTCCTTTAGAAGGAGCTAAATATGAAGTTCACGGTATTAAGCAGTGGCCAGTACCTTTGCTGTCTGAAGTTGATCCCGAAGCTTCCATTGAAAGTATTGCTTTACATGCGGAGATTCACGAAGCTATGCTTACAGGCTTCACCTCCTTAGGCTATCCATCCCCAGGTTATGGATATAGTGCTCAGGATGAAGAGGGTACTCCTTTACTGTGCAAATATATTGCTGAGTTAGCTCATTCCTACAATGTTCCTTATGTTATAGATAATGCTTGGGGATTGCCCTTTGTTGGTATTAATCCTGCTAAAATTGGCTGTGATGTAATTACATATAGTATGGATAAGGCTACAGGCGCTGCCACTAGCGGTTTGATTATTGGTAAAGAAGAACCAATGGTACAAATTCGCAGAGCTTTAGGCATGCATGGTGACCGTTGGGGAACCCCATCCTCCTATGGCAAAGCTGCTTATGTAACCTTTGACCCAGGTAAAGAGGCTCTCTTAACTCAGCTCCAGGCTCTGAAGGTATTAAGAGATACACCAGAAGTATTGACAAAACCCGTTGATGACCTATATGAAATAGTTGTAGAGGAATTTAACAATATTCCGGCGAAGTTTAAAGACGGAATTAAAATTACTAAGGTTTATAATTCTACTGCAATTGAAGTTAACTATGAAGGTACTTGGAAAAATGGACAAATGGGTATTCCTATTTTCTCTATTGAAGATATGTATTCAGGAACAAACCTCTTACAGACTGGTATGACTAAATTCGGTGTTATACCAACAATTGCCTATGATGCAAACATCTATATTTCACCTGGTTTAGGTACCTGTGATGAAGAAGGACAGTTAATTCCTGAAAAGACTCGTTATGCTGTTAAAGCTTTAGTTAAGCTAATTGAAATAGTTTGCAAACATGCAGGAGTACTTTAATTAATAACTGGTGACTAGTTGCTAGTTGCCAGTTGCTAGGTAAACATAGTGCTGCAGTGCTACAGGTAAACCTAGGTTGAGGATTTGCTTCGCTAGGCTAAGGTTTCGCTTCGCTAGGTTAAGGTTGAGAAAAAGGCTTTAATATTTATCTTTTTAACCTTAACCTTAACCTTAACCTTAACCTTATTTATAAATTTAACCTTAGCCTTGGGGCAAGCTTGGGCACTGTCACACTTGCTCATTTAAATTAAGTTTTCAAAATATTTCCACAAGGAGGAGAAAAGATGCCGAGAGTTGTGATTGTAGGTGGCGGTTGGTCCGGTGTTGCTGCTGGTCTAGCTGCTAGGAAAGCAGGTGCTGAAGTATTAGTTTTGGAAAGGGCAGATATGCTTTTAGGGACCGGCTTAGTCGGTGGAATAATGAGAAATAATGGCCGTTTCGTGGCTACTGAAGAATCAATTGCTATGGGTGCCCATGAACTTTTTGATGCTACAGAAGAAACAGCTCGCCACAAAAACATGGAATTTCCGGGGCATAAACATGCTACTCTTTATGATGTAGCAAAAATAGAACCGGCTGTAAGAAAAAAACTTACTGAAGCTGGCGTGGAATTTAAACTTAAGCAAAGAGTAAAAGATGTAAAAATGAATGGTACTGCCATTACTGCTGTGATTGATGAACAAGGCAGAGAATATGAGGCAGATGTATTTGTTGAAACTACTGGTACTGCCGGACCTCAAGGTAACTGCTTGAAATACGGCAATGGTTGTGCTATGTGTATATTGCGCTGTCCAACCTTTGGTCCTAGAATTGCTTTAGCTACTAAGTGTGGAGTAGAAGAATTCATGGGCAAAAAGGCTGATGGTACCTTTGGAGCCATGAGTGGTTCCTGCAAATTGCATATGGAATCCCTTTCTGAAGAGATTCAAAAACAGCTGTACACTAAGGGTGTTGCAGTAGTGCCTATTCCTAGGGAGCTGCAAAAGGAAGGGGCCTTAGAGTCTAAAGCCTGCCAGCAGTATGCTTTAGCTGAATTTAAAGAAAATGTTATTCTTTTAGATACAGGTCATGCAAAATTAATGTCTCCTTATTATCCTTTGGATACTCTACGGAGAATTCCCGGTTTTGAAAACGCCCGTTATGAGGATCCTTATTCCGGCGGTATAGGTAATTCCATGCGTTATTTGGCGTTATCCCCACGGGATAATTTCCTGAAGACTAAAGGCTTAGATAATCTTTTCTGTGGTGGAGAAAAGGCTGGTCTCTTAGTAGGTCACACCGAGGCTATTGTTACCGGTAGCTTAGCCGGTCATAATGCAGTACGTTATGCTTCAAAAAAAGAGTTAGTAGAGATTCCGACTTCTTTAGCTATTGGTGATGCTATTAATTATGTCAAAGAGCAAATGACCACGGAAGAAGGCCTTACTAAGAAATATACCTTCTCCGGTTCAGTATACTTTGAGCGCATGAGGGAGCTAGGTCTTTATACAACTGATGTGGATGCTATTCATAAGCGGGTAGCTGAAGCTGGTATGACTGGACTATATAACAAAAAAGTGAACTAATTGTAAAAAAAATTATAATCTGTAGGTACTGTAGCTACAGAAAGACCTGCGGAGCAGGTCTTTCTTATAATTAATAGGGACTTTATCTTAATTAAATTTTTAATATAAATTTCCGTTTTTAATTTAAACAAAATATTCTTATTCTTCCGTAGGATATTTTGTTCATATGGGGGTATGACTGTGACTGATGCTTTAAAGAGAGTAATAGATGCTTTAGACGTAGAAACTTTCTTAGTCTGTGAGAGTGAAGAAGAGGGTAAAAAGTTAGCATTAGCTATGATGAAAAACCTGGGCTTTAAGGATGTAGATCTGGTATTTATTGAATTTATTGGTTCGGGAGCAAGAATTAGGGCTAGGGCCTATATGCACCGACCAGGGGATCAATATGGGTGGTTATTTGCTGAGGAGGTAAAAGGTAATGACTAAAAAGGTTTTGTTATCCCCTTTAGACCCCGTTCATGATATAGGATTAAAAATGATAAAGAGGGGTCTTAATGAAGCCGGTCTAGAAACAAAATTACTGCCTCCTGATACTCCGGCGGAAGAAATTATTCGTATTTGTATGGAAGGAAGCTTTGATACCCTGCTTTTAAGCCGCACTTTAGGTTATGGAGTTGCTGAATTGTTAGCCCGCTTTGTAGATTTGGCGGATGCCGCAGGCTTGAGAGATAATGTCCGTATAGGTATTGGTGGTATGGCTGTTCGGCCGGAAATTGCAGCAGAATTAGGCTTTGATGCTGGATTTGGCCCGGGAACTACAGTGGAGGAAGCGGTTGCTTTTGTGGAGGGGAGGGAATATAGTCCCCAAGAAAATGAAATAAAAAAGGAAAAGGTGGATATTGCCTCCCCTTATACGTACCACTATAAGAATCAAAAGATAGGTAGTTTATTAGAAAAAATAACCATGCAGATTATAGCCTGGGCTGCTAATAAAACATCTCCGGGGGTAGAAAGGGCTAAACTTAGAGAAAATGATTGGGATTATCAGGCCTTTCTAAAGAAAGAGGATGACAGTAAGTTTTATAAACACTATGCCCAATTATGTGATCAAATTCCAAAGGATTTTTATCTCAAGGGAGTAATGCATCCTAAAACTAGAGAGCTCTCTAAGGATGAACTTATCAGTCTAAATACCTATATTAGTAATATGCAAAAACAGATGAAGGTTAAAAAGCTGCAGCATACTAAGAAGCTGCCTATAGTTTGGAACCAGTATGGCACGGGATGTCCCTTTATGGATATTGCTCATGTTAAGGCTAGTGAAGGATGGGGTGCTGACGGTGTAGTTCATTTTGACCCTTCATGGGGGGCTAGAACCGAAGGCTTTTTAAACGGTAACCTCACTCATCAGGAGGATGGTACAGTTATCACTCCTAATAATTTATATAGAATTCATAGGATGTTGGAAAAATCCACTTTATGGCAGGTAAGGGCTCACCGAGGTTTAAATACAGCTGAAACCGTTGTTTTGGCCGGTAAAATAGGTGCAGACTTAACTAAGATTAATATCTGTTATGGGTCGTTGGCGGCCGGTACAGATCCTGCCCGTTTAACTATAGATGCTTTTCATGCCATCAAATATGCTGCTAAATATAAAATGCCCTTTGATGTTGTTACAAATGAGGAATTAACCGGAGTTCCAGCTTATAAAGCTTTTGCCGGGATGCTGATAGTAGCAGATCTGGCGGTAAGATTAGGAGCTAAGCCTATACTGCAGCCTTTATTTGCCTTCTCACCGGAGGTAATGGTAAGTGGACAGATGGATGATAACTATATTGATTTTAATGCCGCCAAAATATATGCATTGAGAAGTATAGTTGATGCTCCAATTTGGCCAGGTGCACCTATCGGGTTTTTAACCCAGACCGAAGATAGGGTGCAATCCTCTCTATCTACAGCTCTGCATGCACTTTTAGCGACAAGCTTAGGTGTTGATGCAATATCCATTGCTTCTGCTGATGAAGCATACTCAGGAGGACCTATAAGTATACCTTCTAAAATTGATACCTTAAGAGGTGTGGAGGAAAGCTTCAGATTCTTAGGTCTTGCAGGAATAAAACCTACAGAAAAGGCTCAAATCTGGCAGGAACAGATGGTTATAGGGATTGAAAATGTTCTTTCTCAGATTGCAGAACAGGGGGACTTCGTTCAATCATTATATGATGGTGTCTTAGGAAGCAAAGAAGAAGGGGCCTTCCCTGGTAGGGCCGGATATAATACCGTTCGGG
This sequence comes from Clostridiaceae bacterium BRH_c20a, assembly GCA_000961765.1. Taxonomy (GTDB): domain Bacteria; phylum Bacillota; class Peptococcia; order Peptococcales; family BICA1-8; genus BICA1-8. The sequence goes on from LADT01000019.1 coordinate 53,975, forward strand.
AAGAATAATATGGCCGTTATACTAGGTATTGCGGGAACAGCTAAAAATACAGGCAAAACCACTACTACCAAAGCGATTATGGACCAAGTACAACAGGATAAGAACAGGTTATTGGGCTTAACTAGCATTGGGTATGACGGTGAGGATATGGATAATATTACCGGATTACCCAAGCCAAAAATTGAGGTCTGGCCCGGGGCACTTGTAGCTGTAGCTGAGCGAAGTCTTGAGGTTAGTTCAGCTCAAATTCAATTGCTGGAAAAAACCGATATAGCTACACCCTTGGGTAAAATAATTCTGGGAAAAGTTATTAAAAGTGGCACACTTCTTATCGCTGGACCAAATAAGAGTAAGGAACTGCGCCGGATTTTACCTCTCTTACAGCATTATGGGGCCAATTTTATAATTGTTGACGGAGCTTTAAACCGGATAGCGCCCATGGTTGAGGTAAATAGTTTAATACTAGCTACTGGAGCGGCTAAAACATCTAACCTAACTGATCTTGCTTGGGAAACAAAACATCTTGTGGAAATCCTCCAATACCCAGTTTTCCCTAAAACTGAGAATATGGTCAATGTGGATTCGATACTGGACATCCAAGCTGCTCAAAGGCTAACTGCTATTCTATTAAATAATCAAGGAGTAGTAATTAATGGTGTAATCAGCTCACAGGGCCTTGAGTACTTAATTCAGGCAGGGGAAGAGCTAAAGGGAAAAATGCTGATTTTACCTGATGCCATAAAGCTTTTAGTCTGTGGTGAGGTTAGACATATTTATAACCTTCTTACTCGCTTAAAAAATTTTGGTCTGGAAATAGGGGTAAAAAAAGAAGTTCGGGTGACGGCTCTTACAGTAAACCCCTATTACCCCCAATTCCGCTTTTCCTCTAATGATTATCAAGCAGCATATGTGGACCAGGGACTACTCTATGAAAGCATCACGAACAGTGTCAATATCCCCGTATTTGATATAGTTGAAGAAGGGGGCCATAAACTCTACGAAGTAATAGTGGAAAAAGAAATATATTGATATTGAGCAATGAAAACTTAAAAAACGCCCTAGGGCGTTTTTTAAGTTGCATCATTATTTACGCAAATAAAGGTTTTACGGTTTTTCTCCTGCCAGACATAAGAAAGAAGTTTTTTCTGAAGTGCCGGTGTATTTATACTGATTATAGTATCATAATGGAGTTCTTTAATCTCGGTTAGCTTTTCGAAAGAAATTACTTTATCGGCAGCGGTAGACAATAACTGATTAACGATTTTATGAGAAAAAGGGCCTATTACTTTAACTGTTTTACCTTTTGCTTTCAACTCATCAATTAAGGATTTTACCATCCCCAGCCAAAAACCATCAACACAGACAATTACATCCTGCATCTTACCCCAAGGCAGCTCTGGTAATGCTGGTCCTTGAGGTTTTAATTCAAGTATTGTTCCTTTTGCTACCAGAGGGCCGTATTTCAAAGGAATCTCATAATTAGTATCCATAATGATAAGAGAAATCAAGTTTTGCTCTGGTACAACTTTTGAAATTACACCGGACATAGCAATGGTTTTATTAAAATTTTGGGTAGTAATTTTGACAAATTGAAAGGCTTGAATATTTTGCAAATGACTAGGAATAAAGCAGACAAGCTTGAGAAAATCCTTTTCACTTATTTTCTGCAGTACTTCAATCTTATCGTTAGAAGTTTTGGATAATTGAGAACCATTGGTTAGATAGGACTGATAAATACACATTCCTGCCCAGTTTAGGCTGCAATCACAGCTTTGGCCATGATTTAGAATATTGCATACGGGGCAGTCCCCAGTAACAGCAGCAGCACAGGGGCATTTCTCAGTTGCTGCATCCAGGCAGGCCTTTTCTACAGGTAAAGTATTCATAGATTATCACCTTTCTTTTTAATGAATCTGCAATTCATGATATGCTTCTATAGAAAAAAAGGTGATAAATATTATTGAAGGTGTGTCCCCTTACCTTAACAGCACCTGTTTAGAGAGCCTTTGGCCTGTGGCGCACCAGTTAGCGAAGTGTTCGCAGTTATTAAAAATAAAATTATATCCGTCAAAATTCCCACCTACTTGACTCAAAGCTCTATTTCTAACATCTTCTCGTGTAAATGCATATTTTACATTTTCTTCAATACACAAGTCATCATTTAGTAAGAAGCTTTGGAGGGAAGTTCTTTGAATCCAAGCTGATTTTTGGATAAGGAATCTATCGCCCCGAAAATGAACAGCAGTACCGTCACCTATATCTATTCCATAGTGTCTGTAGCTTGGGAATCCATCCTCAAACTGCTGCCAAAAAATCCTTTTGTGACAACTCTTATAATAATTTAATACCAGTTGCTGCTCTGGCTTTCGGAGATGCCTGACTACATAAATTACGTCCCCCTTCATTATTTTTTCGCCCCTTTAAAATAAAATATTATTGATGACTCCGCAGGATAGCCTTTTTCCTGCATCTCCGGCAGGCTGAGTGCGGTAATCATCGGGATTTTGATGAACGATTACTGCTTTGCCAATGATATCACGGACGCTAAATTTGTTGGTATAAAAGCTAATAAAAGCATAGCCATTATTAGAAAATAAAACAGGAAAGTCTCCGGCATGATTTCCATGGGGTTGATTAAACGGGTTCCAGTGCCCGCCGGCAGCCTGAAAGGGATTATCCGGGTCGCCTATTAAGCAGATCCCGTTTTCATGAATATGAAAACCGTGGGGACCTACAGGGTCACCATTGTTTTGGGCAGGTTGGTATGGGGGAAGGCCGAATACCTCTGTATAAACCAAAACTCCGCCTATTACATCCTGAAAGATTACTGTGCCTCTAATCTGAGGAGCAAGGGGCCCTCCCCTGAGATTTGCTCTTGCTATATTTGTTAAGTATATAATTATTCCTCCTTTCACTCAGAATCATGTCAATAGTTAATAGACCATAGACAATAGACCATAGACCATAGGCTATGATTGTTATACAAATCGAAGTATAGCTAAAGTTATTAAAATGATTCCCGGCAATAAGGCAAACTTTTCTCCTAAACGGTTTATGATATTTTTGCGGGCAATTATATTTCCTAAGCCTATGAGGATAAAATGAGTTAGACCAAATAAAAATGGTGTCAAGTAAGGGCTAAAACCGAAAAATGATAAGGTGAAGGCGGCAATAGACGCATCCATAGCTACTGCAATGCCTAAGAGAGTACCCTCAAAGGGTTTAATATCATTTTCGTGGTCAATATCAGCCAAAAGGGGATTATGAATTATTTTAAGTAAATCTTTAAAGCCAATTTTATTCTTTTGTTCTTTTTTCATTTCCTTTCTTTGTTTCAGACCTTCCTTTAAGGTAAAAATTCCTAAAAGTAGTAAAAGAAACCCACCCAGATATTTCCCGGTTTCAACCGATATATAACGCTGTAGACTGTATCCCAGCAACATAGTTGGCATTGTACAAATGATGGACCAGGAAGATATTATTAATAAGGAAGGCAGTGATATTCTAATTTTTCTTAATCCAAAGGAAAAACCGCCCCAAAAACCGTCAATTGCAACTGCGGTCGCAACTAAAATCAAGCCAAATATACTCATTGAACATCACCTTGTTTAGTTTAGTAGAAATCTATAATACAATATGTAATAAATACTTTTTACGTCACAAAAAATGGATTCTCTTTTATACTTTAAGCTAAGTTTATTCACCACCAGGCAAGTCAAGAACCGTCCCTAATTGCGCCTAAACTCGCCCACTTGCCCACTTTTAGACTCCCTAGACTTTATACAATTATTCCAATTACCCCAAAACCGCCATGGGTTCCAAATACAGGACCTAGATCTGTGATAATTAATTCTTTTGGGTTTAGATTAGTAGTTATCTCTTTTATAATGTGATTTATTTCGTCCTCTTCAGAGGAATGGGCAATACCAATTACCGTGGAGGAAAAATCCATTTTGGTATTCTTAACTAACTCTAAGAGTCTTTTAATTGCTTTTTTTCGTCCTCTTATTTTCTCAGAGTTCCCCAGGGTACCGTCAGGCAGGGTACTCATAACCGGTTTGATACTTAAGAACTGGGCAATACCTCCCTCCCAGGGTTTAACCCGTCCACCTTTTACTGCATTTTCCAGAGTATTTAGGGTAAAGTAGGCTATCATTTCTGAACGATATTTAAGTATGGCTTCTTTAATTTCTTGAAGTGACTTGCCCCTCTCAGCTAAACGGCAGGCCTCTATAACTTGCATGCCTATACCTATGCTGATATTTAGCGAGTCGATTACTTCTACTTCAAAATCTACCATAGCTTTGGCTAAAACAGCGCTCTGATAAGTACCACTAAGGCCGGAGGATAGTGTAATGCAAAGGACGGGACCACGACTATGTGCCCTTTGGAAAGCTTCAACAAAGGCCTGAGGTGTTGGCTGTGAAGTTTTAGGCAGCCCTTTGGTAGCTGCCATTTTTTCATAAAAGTCGGGGGTAGTTATTTCAATTCCATCTAAATAAACTTCATTACCAAAAATAATGCTGAGTGGTACAATTTCAATGTTGTATTCATCTATTATATGTTGCGGGATATCTGCGGCAGTATCGGTTACTAACTGCACTCTCATAAAAATCACCCCTTGAAAATATTTGCTTGTAACAGTTTATCTCTTATATTTGCTAACTTTTCTTAAAATCCTGCCTAGAAATAAATCAAACGGTATTAAAAAGGATATAGGATAGTGATATAATAGAGCAAAATCTATACTAGGAGGGTTTTTATGGAAATCTTACTTAACGATAAATTAAAAGATTATTTAAAGGATAAAAAAAGTAAACAAATCATTATCAATAGCATTTCCACAAAAGTATGCTGTGGAGGTGTATCTCTGCCTGTTGCTAAAATAGGCCAACCGGATAGTAATAGAGGTTATTACCATTTTCATTTAGCTGATAATGTTGAGGTCTATGTTCAAAAAGGAATAGAAGCTAAGAATAATAAGCTTTTTTTAAATTTAAAAAATTTTCTAATTTTTAAGGATATTGAGGTTGAGGGTGTAAAGCTTCTTTAGAGAAGTTAGAAGGATCATATATTTAGGAGGTGTGATTATATGAAGAATATTATTAAAGCAAACTCAAGAATGGGGAAACAGTAGTAGGTTCAATCATATCTGTTAATTCTCCTGATATTGTGGAAGTATATGACTTATCACAATCTTTAGGAATTCCCGGTCAAATGGGTCATCCTTTGTTGGAAGAAAAAATAGTATGGTCATTAGATGTTATAAAGGAGGCAGGATTAATAGCGGGGATTTTTACCAGTAGTTTTGTTGAGGATGCACAACAAAGAATTAAACAGGGTTTTCGATATATTTTATATAGTATGGATACTATTATGCTTAGTAAAATAGCCCGATCTGAACTGAGTCGGCTTAGAAATTAAAGAATTGATTTATTAATCCAATAAACAGGATTAATAAAAAAAATGTCGAATTTTATTTAGGATAATTTTAGTAAATTTTTAGGAGGAGTTAATTTGTGAAAAGGATCCAGAAAAATATGAATTTGTTTTTCCTTTTAGGCACAAGTATTTTGGCAATAGTAGGTTTGATATTTTTAAGTATTGCCAGCCAATTGATATGGTTAAAATATGCCAGTTTGGTAGGGGTCGTATTTGTAGTTATCTATAATTTATACCTGTATAAGTTCCTTTTTCACCCAGTAAAACTTATGACTGATACATTGGAAGAGGTGGAAAATGGTAAGGTTGGTACACGCAATAGGAATACAAACCTAATAAAGTGTTGGCAGGAATTAAATTGTCAGAAAAATGACTGTGTAGGCTATGAAAATGAAAATTTACGATGCTGGGAGTTAACTGGAACTCGATGTAAAGACCAAACTAAAGACCAAACTCAGGGAACCATTGTGGAAAAACTAAAGGAATGTAAAGACTGTGTTGTTTATAATAAATCAGCTAAAGGTGAAATTGGAAATATGGCAAGGCTTTTGGATAATATATTGGCTATTACTGGCGGAGTATTGGCCCAGATAAAATTCTCCTCCCAGGAGCTGGGTCAAGTAAATCAGGCTTTAGGTGTGAGCTCTAAGGCTTCTCTTTCTGCAACTAAAGAAATAAACAGTTCTTTGGGGGAAACTGCAAAAATGACAACTAATCAGGTTTCCGCTGCGGAAGATATGCATCATTTTGCAAATAAACTTGCGGAGATTGTTTATAATCTGGACGTTAACTCTCAAGATATTACAAATTTTTGCCAAGAAACAAGTAAGGATAATGCTAAGGTAGCCTCGTCTGTTAATAATTTGTTGGTTAATGCTGGTGAAACCAAAAAATATGCTGATCATACAGTGGAAAAGATGACGGCGTTACGGGATAAATCAGGTGCTATTAATACTATAGTATCTACAATAAATAATATTGCAGATCAAACCAATCTTTTAGCTCTAAATGCCAGTATTGAGGCTGCTCGGGCTGGAGAGCATGGGCGGGGTTTTAGTGTAGTTGCTGAGGAAATACGAAAGTTATCGGAAGAGACAGCAAAGTCTGTTACTGAGATAAAGGGTATAGTCATCGGTATGGGTAATGAAATGGATGAGACGATAAAAGTAGTAAATTCTACTATGGGTATTATTGAGGTGCAAAATAATAAGATAAATGAGACCGGAACATATTTTAGAACAATGGAAGCAAAGGTGAACCAAGTTGTAAATAACATTAATAATTTACGTAACAGTATAGAATTGATAGAAAAGGAGCAGAAGGGTTTTTTAGTAAAAATAGAAGAAGTAGTATCGGTTTCCGAAGAAATAACTGCGGCTACTCAGGAAATTCTAGGTAGTACCCAAGATCAGGAAGATGGCCTAACTGTTGTTGGAGAGCAGATTGGTAGACTGGATAAAGTAATTAAAGAATTGGATACATATGCTCGTTTTTTTAAATAAACATTAAATAATTGTTAACTTTTAATTAAAAGCGGAATTAAACGTTTGAATTACATCTTATTATCTCCATATAATGATATTGACAGTACTACAGAACATATGGTATATTTACATTACCCCTGGGGGGTATAATAAATATAAGAGGTGTCCAGGTAATGAAAATTAATATTAATAAAAACAGATGCCCGCAGAATCATAGATGTCCTTCCGTGAAAGTTTGTCCCACGGGTGCTATTATCCAAAAGGGCAATAATTGTCCAGAAATTGATGAAGAAAAATGTATCAGTTGTACTAAATGTGTTAGCTATTGCCCTATGCAAGTTTTTAAACTTGCTATTTAATATGATGGGGACACCATTGTCCCAGGTATAACACCCTCTTCCCAGACCTGTTGAGTGCAGGTCTTTTTTTTATCTAAAAACTCTGATAAGCTAACAATAGTCTAAAAACATAACTAAGGTTAAGGTTGAGGTTAAGAAATATTTAACCTTAACCTAGCGAAGCGAAACCTTAACCTTATATTTGGGGTGGATAGCTTGATTGTATTGCAAGGAAAAAACTTAACCAAGTCCTATGGGGTTGAAACAGTTTTTGAAGACGTAAGCTTTATTATCACCGAAGGGGAAAAAATAGGCTTAGTGGGACCAAACGGGGCTGGTAAAACAACTTTGTTTCGCTGTTTAACAGGAGAAGAGCATTTGGGCGGAGGAGAAGTTACCATAGGTAACAAATACACCATGGGCTATCTCGAACAAATTCCTAATTACCCTCTAGGGACCGCTCTTATGGATTGTGTTTTGGATAGCTTTGCCGACGTTTTCCAAATGCGGGATCATTTACGGAGCCTAGAAAAAGAAATGGGAGAAAGGTCAGGCAAGGACCTGGATAAGCTATTAGATAAATATAGTCTGTTAACCCATGAATATGAAGAAGCTGGCGGCTTCAGCTGTGAGGCAATTGCCCGTCGTATTATAAAGGGGCTAGGGTTTAAAGATGAGGATTTGAATAGGGATGTCAATACCTTTAGCGGCGGGGAAAAAACCAGAGCGGGCTTAGCCCGACTTTTAGTACGGGAGCCGGATCTCCTGCTTTTAGATGAACCTACAAATCACTTGGATTTACAAGCTTTAGAATGGCTGGAGTCATTTCTCAAGACCTATCGGGGTGCGGTATTTTTAATATCCCATGATCGTTATTTTCTTGATGAGGTAGTGAACAAAGTCTTTGAGCTTGATAATAAACAACTAAAAACTTTCTCTGGTAACTACAGTAAATATTTAGTATTAAAAAAAGAACAGGAACTGGCCCAAGCAAAGGCTTATGAAAAACAGCAGAAGGAAATACAAAAAATAGAAGAGTATATATTGAAATATAAGGCAGGTATAAAGTCCAAACAAGCCCGGGGAAGGGCCAGCCAATTATCAAGACTTGAGAGAATTGAAAAGCTCCCTGGGCAAAATTCTTTTGAACTTAAAGCTGGTGCACCAGGAGAAACAGGAGATATTGTTCTGCAGGCAATAGAGTTAGAGATGGCTTATGATGGGACGAAACTTTTTTCCGGGCTTAACGTCAATATATATAAAGGAGAAAAGGTGGCTTTAATTGGCGGTAATGGCACAGGCAAATCAACAATTTTAAAGCTAGCAACAGGTAGCCTTTTACCTAAACAAGGACTAGTTACTCTAGGTTCCCGGGTAAAAGTGGGATATTTTGACCAAGAGCATAAAAACCTGGATAAAAATAAAAGGGTTATCGATGAAATTATGGATAATTACGCCTTGAATGAAGGGCAAGCCCGAAACAAACTGGCTCAAGTTCTTTTTCAGGATGAGGATGTTTTTAAAAAAGTGGCTGATTTAAGTGGGGGCGAGAAAGGTCGATTATCTATCTTAAAGATTATTCTTGATGAGCCAAACTTTTTGATCTTAGATGAGCCTACTAATCACTTAGATATTTCTTCCCAAGAAGCTGTTGAGGATTTTTTAAGCGATTTTCCCGGTACACTCTTGATTGTCTCCCATGATAGATTTTTGTTAGAAAAGATTACCCAGCGAACCTTAGAGTTAGAAAAGGGAGTACTGAATAATTACTTAGGCAGCTATTCCTATTACAAAGAAAAAAAGGATGAACTTCAGCGGCTTAAGGATGAGGAACAAAATCAGAAAGTAAAGGTGACTGTTAAAGTCCAGGAGAAACCAAAAGTCAATAAATCCAAGCTTAGGGAAGAAATTAAGAACTTGGAGGTAAAAATTCAAAGCTTAGAACAGTTTAAAGAAACTCTAAGTGGAGAATTAGCTGATCCTAATACCTATCAAGATGAAGAAAAAAGCAGACTAAAAGTAGCAGAGTTTAAAAGAACAGAAGAAGAACTGCCAATGTTATATGAAGAATGGGAAAGACTATGTATTATACTGGAAGAAGCATGATTTTACATTCAGAGCAGCGGGATGTAAAAAGAGTGTGTCCAGTGCCCAGTGCTCAGTGCTCAGGAAATGACAGTACTTCAGGGATAGAATTTTGCGTCTGACATACACAACGGTAATATTATTGGTCTGACAATACTTCCGGATGAATATCGTGCGTCTGACACAAGCATTGCATGTCTATTCTGTAGACGATAGACGATGGACACGAAATTAAAATGTAGAATTGTAGAATTTAGAATTTAGAATGGAGAAAACACGGACCATTAGGGTTACATGAATAATAAGAAATAAGATTAGAGACCATAGACCATAGACCATAGACCATAGACCATAGACCATAGACCATAGACTAGCCACTAACACGAGGAGGATTATTATGGAGTATACTTTTCCCCGAGTAAATGATGGGAATTTTTTCGAAGTCATTTCCTTGAACCAGAAAGTATTAATAGTTTTTTCTTCTCCAAGCTGTGGGAGATGCATCATTGCTAAGCAACATCTAAAAGACATACTTCCTAATTTTAAGGATATGGTAGTATTTGAATGCAAAGTTGAAGATGCGCCAAATACTGTAGAAAAATATAAAGTTACCAGTGTGCCGCAAATAAAGCTTTTTCAAAAGGGTGAACCGACATACACAGCTTTTGGTATATTGAACTCTCAACACTTATATTACGATTTGAAAATGACTTAGGTGGCTTATTGCATACAGAAGGAGGCAGAAGAAATGAAAAAGAATGTATTTCTTGCACTATTATTTTTAATAATTATTGGTCTTATCATAGGATGTACAAGCCCTAAAGAAGAGCCCAAAACTCCGGAGCAAATTGCTGAGGAGGAGTACCAGGACTTTGAAAACCACGCTATAAAGATAGCTAAAGAGTTTGTCGTGGCAACTCAAGGGGATAAAGAGAAAATAAAAGAGTTGAGCTTCCCTGCCTTACTTAAAGATATAGAAGAGAAAAATTGGAGCATTATGCTTGTTGAGGAAATAAAAATAAAACCGGAGACCTTTGAGGCTGCTACGGAAAAGCTGGGGCAGAAGCAGGTTTTAATTCGCCTTTTCTACGAAGGAGATATGAATATGGAGGGCGAAATCATTTCTGTTAAATTATCCAGTAAACTTGGTGTTATTGAAATAGATGGTAAGCCTGTAATCTTTTCGGTAGAATAGCAAGACATCAGCAAAAAAACCTGCAGAAAGTGCAGGTTTTTTTGCAACCTTTTTTCCATTTTGGTAGTCAAACTAGTAGAGGAAGAGATCAGGGGGGCCTAATATTGGCTGAAGATATATTAATAAAAGGCTTAAAGAAGGGTCAGGAGGAGGCTTTTTCCCGGCTTCTTGATACATATGGAAATAAAGTCTTGCAGACTGCATTTTTTTATTTAAAAAGTAGGGAATTAGCCCAGGATATTTGCCAGGAAGTTTTACTAACTGTTTTTAAGGAAATAAAAAACTTCAAGGGGGAATCCTCCCTATATACTTGGATTTATAGGATTACCGTCAATAAGTGTTATGACTTTTCTAAGCAAAAGAAAAACCAGCACGAAATATTAATTGATATGGAGACTGTTGCAGAAAAGGATTTAGGTCAACCAACTGATGAACAGGTATTAAAAAAACTTGAACAAGAGAGTATCCGTAAGGCTCTTCAAAAACTGGACTTTACATACCGGGAAGTAATATTTCTCTTTTACTATCAGCGCTTAAAGATTGAGGAAATGGCTGAAATTCTTAATTGTCAACCAGGTACAGTAAAAAGCAGGTTATCTAGGGGCCGGGAAAGATTAAAACAAATTCTGGTTGAGGAGGTTTTATAGTATGGCAGAAAGACTTGAGCAGAATAAGAATCTTGATGAGCTTATTGAGGATTGTTTAATAGCCGATTTTTCTAAGATTAAGCTAAGTGAGTCAGAAATTAAACAGATTAAATCAAAGCTGCCTAAAAAGTGGTGGCAGAAAACAATAGAATTATCCAAGAGTAAGGCTCTGACCGCTGGGGTTATGGGTGCAATTATATATGGCTATGTACTGGCTCAATTTGTCTGGGTATCACCTCAAGACCTAGAGGCTAATAAGCTTAATGACTTTTATATTGAACAAAAGATTGGTGAACAGGTTGTTCGGATTAGTCTTAATTCTAGTGGAGGTAAATAGCTATGGCTAAATATAAAGTGAAAATAATTAACATGGTAGTAATAATAATACTGGTTCTGGTGGGGACATATTTTTTATTGCCCAACCTGCTCTTCGGTATGGCCAGATCCTATGCTGAGGAGCCGGAACAAAAAGAAAGAGCTCAAATTCTCTACCAGAGAATTGTGGAATATTTCCCCAAAAGTTATACTGCACCAGAGGCGTTGTACTGGCTGGCGTTGAGTATTGAACCCCCTTCCTATGGAAGTTTTAGTGGGGGGGGAGTGATTATTACCAAACATATGACAACATCCTCCATGGATCAGATGGAAGGGGTAGGTATTGATGTTGCCATTAATTCCTATAAGAAATTATTAGAAAGCTATCCAAAATCCCAATATGCAGAATTTGTACCTTTGCGTTTAGGTGAGCTGTATTATAACCTGGGGCGGTTTACAGAAGCTGAAAAATATTTATTGCAGGGGCTAAAAAATGATAATAAGCGAAAATTTATCTCTTCTGAGTGCAATTATAAGCTGATTGAATTATATCTTAAAATGCATCAGCCAAAAAAAGCTCTAGAGATGATTGGCGTATATCGGACAAACAACCCTACTAGTATGGTCTCTAATCTATATTTGTTAGAAGGGGATGCCTATAGGCAGTTAGGAGAATATAAAAAGGCCGAAGATACTTATAAAAAGGTATTTGATAATCTACCCAAAGATTTACCCGAAGAAGATTTGAAGGCTAATCAGGACTTCCTTAAAGAAGAAGTAGATGCAAGATTAATTAAGAATAAGCTTGCAGAGGAAAATAATGATAACGAAAAAGGTGTTATAAAAGGGACTGTAACTAGAGAAGGTGCTCCTTTAGAGAGAGTACAAATTTTCCTAATAGATGAAAACAGGACTAGAGAAGGATTTTCTTCCCATGAAATTAAGGAGGCCCCTTATGTTTTCACTGATTTATGGGGCAACTTTGAATTCACCGGAATTATACCGGGCAGCTACAGCTTAGGATTAGGCCTTCCGAGTGCATATTTAGACGGTTATACACTAGTCCCTCGTCCCGATGCTCAGTTTGAAATTGGCGTAGGAAAGGAGATAACAACTAGCTACCAATTAGTACCATTAATTAAGACCTTAGAGCCACAAAGGGCTAGTTATCAAAAATTAGACTCTTTGACCTTTAGCTGGGAGCCGGTAATGGACGCTGCATATTATCAGCTGGAAATGGGCAGTGTTCAAAGGCGTGAAAATGGCGTAGGTTATGGCAGCAGTGTAGTAAAAGATAAAATCCCCTCAAATAAAATTACCCTAACTCAAGCCGACCTTGCCCAATCTAAAGGTATCAGCCTTGATGATGAAGGGGTTATCCCCTCATCCCTGTTTGGCATAGTATTTCCCGGAGGAGAGTTTGTCTGGAATATTAAAGCCTTTGATCGGGATGATAATTTTTTAGCTGAAAGCTCCGGATATCAATTCCACATTGATAAAGAAAAGTTATCAACATTTTTCACTTCCGATGAAGGGCTAATTGATGGTGACAGGCTGGTTTTAGAGAGGAAATATGATGAAGCAATCACATGGTATGAAAAATATCTCCAAGAAGATTCTTCAAATTTCCATGTTCTAAACATGTTAAGCAATCTTTATAACTATCATAAAAAAGATTGGAAGAAAACAAAGGATTATTATGAGCTGCTGTATAATTTAACTAATTCCCAAGTATATTTGGAGAAATTAGCTTTAAGTCTTTATTCTGCAGGGCAGTATCAAGAGGCCCTTCCGTATTTGAAGAAAGTAGTTGAAGATCATCAAGGTAATTGGTATTTTCTAAATAGCTTAGGGCGAAGTTATATAATTGATGGTGATTTAAAGCAAGGGGAAAAATATTTAGCGGAGTCAGTGGCAACGGGACAATGCTCTAGAATTGATTTTGTTATATTAAAAGCAGCACAAGGAAAATGGCAGGAAGCCTATAGTATATTGCATAAACTCGATAAGAAGTATCTCAATAATTTTGCTCCACTGGAATTGATTCTCAAGGATTTAATCCAAGAAAAGCCTACAATGCCAATCGGTTGGAATCAGTATCTTTTGGAATTAATTAAAAACCCTAAGGAAACAAAAAAAATAGAAAAACATTGGGATAATGTTAAATTAAATGAGTTGGTACAAGTTTTTATCAAAAGTATTTAAAATAGTAACTAAGCGCTACAGAATCTACAGGAACTAGAGTTATACCCCATTAATAGTAACGTATCGCAAAAAAAGCGACAGAAGTTAGGCGGCTTCCTTTTTGTATAAAATTTGAGCCATAGGTACAACTGCAACATAAAAAGAGGAATGTATCTTCGTGATACTATCCTCTATTACTTTTTTTGCATAGCAATCTATACTTCTCAGTTAATCGTAATATGGATTTCCTTGCCGAGGCTTCGGGCAACTTTGATGACAAAATCCAGTGAGGGGTTGTAGGCACCGCTTTCGAAACGGGATATATTGGATTTTTGTGTCCCAACACGTAATGCAAGCTCTTCCTGAGTAATGTTCAGTTGATTCCGAGCATCAATGATTTGTGCGATCAAATCATAACGAGGTTTTAATTTCTCATATTCTGCCTTAAATTCCTCGTCTTTCATCAACCTTGTTTTAATATCTTCAAATTTCACTCCTGCTTTACTCATCTTGACACCTTCTTTCATAATCTAATTTATAGCTCAATGCTTTTTCAAGCTGTCGTTGGGTTGTTTTATTGGTTTTCTTTACAAAACCATGCAACAATATAAAGGTATTTTTTTCATATAGAAAGTAAAATATTCTTGTAATATCGGATGAAAACTTAACCCGCAGCTCAAACAATCCTTTATAGCGTTCACCCTTGATTGCGGTTGAAAAGGGTTCGCGGATATTGATACCCAGCTTTTTAAGCAGCAATATATCGCTGTATGCTTTGGCGCGCAGCTTTGGATTCAGCGACAACAAAAAATCTTCAACAGGGATTTCACCGTTTTCCTTTTGATAGAATTCTATTTGCCAATCCAAACCGCCGCCTCCTTTAATAATATATGCCTGTTATAATAATTATGTTATCATATATGATAACATATGTCAATAAATATTCACGACCTTTAAGTTCTACTAAAAGAGGCGCTATCCCTTTGCGGGACAACGCCTCTCTCTTGCATTTACGTATCGGTCTAGGGCATGGTTCAATAAGTTTCCCTATTGAAACGTGCCTTTAGGCGGCTTCCTTTTGTTTTTTAATTGAACCATGGGTAAGAGTAAAGATGGTATCTATATTATCTAATATAAATATGCACGAAAGGGCTTAGCTTCAAACGAGGCCAAGCCCTTTTAACGATAAAAACCTTTAATTTGCAGTATTTTACTCCATATCTATCTTCGAAAGCTGTTTTAGCTGTTCCCGCTTGCCGTAAATAACGGCGGTAACTTGCACCTTACTATTTTCTTCGTCAACCCAGAAATAAATAAGAAAGTTTTTCACAGGCATTTTACGAACGCCACAGGTTCGCCACGGTTCTTCCTCGGTCAACGCAACCCGCTGCGGAAACTGTGAAAGCGACGAAATCAAACGTTCCATTTCGTTGAGCAACCGCAAGGCGGCTTTCGGTGCTTTTAACTCGGAAGCAATGTATTTTACGATTTCCTGCAGTTGTTCCTCCGCCTGTGTGGTGATTTTAACCGTATACGTATTGTCTGCCATAAGCTATAATCCTCGTCTTAAATCAACTAACACCTCAGAAGCTGGACGAGAATGGTCAGCTTTTGCTTCATCCAAACCATTCTGCATGATTGCATTGAACGTGTCGGCATCCATTTCATCCCGTGCCATTGGATCGGCAGGAAGCGACAGGGAAAACGGAATGCTTTTCGTCATGATAATTTGCTTGTAGAGCATATTGATAACAACGGAAGCCGGAATCCCCAGTTTTGACATGATCGCTTCCGCTTTTTCCTTTATTTCTGGCTCGACACGAGCGAGGACATTTGCTGTTTTAGCAGCCATAATAGCACCACCTTTCTTTTTAAATATTATATTTTATTGTATAACGTTTAGCAATACATTATTCAGCCTTATTTCTTACTCCGAATTTCAACGTTTCGAATCTTCTAACACAAAGTATTGAAATTTTAATTTTTATGCATTAAGTAATAATGGTTTAGAACTTCGCAAATAACAATAATAGAGAGGCGCTATCCCTTATGGGACAATGCCTCTCTCTTACTTTTCCGTATCGGTTTTGGGTATGGTTCAATAAGTTTCTCTATTGAACCGCGCCTCTCTCTGCCGCTTTTTTTCTTCTGTTTCTTAAAAAAACTAATAAAACATAAAAAAATAATAAAATAAATGAAACTAATGGAGGATTATTTTAGACTTCGGAGAATAAAGATAATAAACAGTATCTTAAACTAACGTTCAGTACTCTGAACGATAAGGGAGGAAAACTATGTCGGGTAAATATTTTGATGAATGGGTAATTGGTGAAGAATACTTTACTCCAACCCGTACGATAACGGAAACTGATGTTGTTATGTTTGCGGCATTAAGTGGTGACTATAATGAGCTTCATACCAGCGAGGAGTTTGGTAAGAACACTCCTTTTGGCAAAAGAATAGTACATGGACTTTTAGGTTTAGCCATATCACATGGTCTGCTTTTTAGACTTGGTATTCTAGAAGGAACAGCTATTGCTTTTCTAAATGTTGAATCCTGGCAGTTTAAGGCTCCTATTTTCTTTGGTGATACAATTCACGTTAAGGTTATGGTTGAGGATAAAAAAGCTAGTTCATCTAAACCGGATCGGGGTGTAATAAAACTATACATACAAATCGTTAAACAAGATGGTACGGTATGTCAGGAGGGCTTCAAAACATTAATGATGAAGCGAAAAGTGGAAATCTAAAAAATTAACTGAATGTGGTGATAGCAGTCATGAATGAGAAAAAAAACTATCTGGTACCAGCAATTGAAAAAGCTTTGGATATTTTGGAATACCTTAAAGAAAAGCCACAGTCTGCCTTAACCCAAATTTACCAGGACCTTGATCTGCCTAAAAGCAGCACCTATGGTATTCTTCAAACCCTAGAGACGAGAGGATATATTCGTAAAGATCTTGCAAATGGGTATTCCCTGGGATTAAAACTATTTGAGCTGGGTGTAATCTCAGTAGAAGGTACAGACCTGATTAAGGAAGCTTTGCCTGTTATGGAGGAATTAGCCCATAAAATTGGCTTTGTCTGTAATTTGGGAGTTTTAGAAGGGGATCTGGGAGTATATATTGAGAAGGTTGAGCCATCAAGTCCTGTTCGCCTAAATTCCTGGAAAGGTAAAACTATTCCTCTGCACTGCACGTCACTAGGTAAGGTTTTATTAGCCTATAAAGGGTTAGACCAGATTTTAGAAGTATTAAACCGTTTAAAGCTATCTAAAAATACGGAAAAAAGCATAACTGATAAGGAACTGCTTCTAGGAGAAATTCTCCAGGTCAAACAAAAGGGCTATGCTATAGATGCTGAGGAGCATGAACACGATATTACCTGTTTTGCTGCACCTATTTTTGATCATAAAGGCCAGGTAGTAGCCGCCATCAGCTTATCTGGTCTTACCTCGTGGTCTCTGGAAAAGAGGGATTATCTCATTGAACAATTGACGGCTGGTGCAAAGGCAATATCGAAGAAGTTGGGATATCATGATTAGGGGCTTCGCCCATAGTTGCAAGGTTAAGGTTTCGCTTCGCTAGGTTGAGGTTGAGAAAAACACTAATATTACTTAAACTAAACCTCAACCTAAACCTCAACCTGTCCTGTTAAGGACATAGCACAGGTCACCAGTAACTAACAACTAGCCACTAACAAAGAGGAGTGTGATTTTATGGAAGATCTCATTAGTTTAGCTGTAATGAATCCTAAGGATAATGTAGCTACAGCGGTTAGGGATTTGACAGCGGGTGAAAAGGTTAAAACCGAAGAAGGCTTGGAAATAGAGGTATTAAACCCAATACCCTTTGGACACAAGTTAGCTCTTATGGATATAGCTCAAGGTATGGAAGTAATTAAATATGGTGAACCAATTGGTGTGACTATTAAACATATTAAAAAAGGCGAGCATACTCACGTTCACAATGTAGATGGTGCTAGAGGACGGGGAGATAAAGGAAAACTTACTTCAGATGGAGTTTTGGCTACACCTGAAGTCTAGTTAACTTATCCAGGGACTTAGTGCTACTTATAAGTGGGAGATAAGTAGCGGTTAGTCATCGGATAAAGCAAAACTTGATTAGATTATGGATAAAAGGGGGAGTAAATTATGAAGGAACTTATGGGTTTTTGGCGTCCCGATGGTAGAGTGGGAATAAGAAATCATCTTTTGATATTATCATCGGTAGTTTGTGCTAATAGAGCAACGGAACTAATCGCTGCTAGTGTTCCTAATGCTATAGGGGTTACCCACCAACATGGCTGTGCCATGATAGGTGCCGATAAGGATATGGTTTATCGAACATTAGAAGGTACAGCAGCTAATCCTAATGTAGGTGCGGTTTTAGTTTTGGGATTAGGTTGTGAGAGCATCCCCGCCGTAGAACTAGCTGAAAGTATTGCTAAGTCAGGGAAAATCGTTGATTATGTTTCAATTCAGCAGGCTGGGGGAACAATGGCTGCAGTTCAAGAGGGTGTTAAAAAGGCGAGCCAGATGGCAGCTAATCTTGGAAATATGAAAAGGGAGCCCTTTGGCTGGGAGCATTTAGTTTTTGCAACAGAGTGTGGTGGTTCTGACACAACTTCAGGACTGGCTGCCAATCCAGTAACCGGTGGTGTTGCTGATCGGATAGTTGATCTGGGAGGGACAGTTATTTTGTCTGAAACACCGGAGATGATTGGAGCTGAACATTTGCTGGCCCGTCGGGCAGCTACCCCTCAATTAGGGCAGGAGATTCTCGAGCTCATTAAAAAAGTGGAAAACCGTTATCTTAATTTGGGAGTAGATTTCCGAGGGGGTAATCCAACTCCCGGTAATATTGCTGGGGGACTTACCACCTTAGAAGAAAAATCTCTGGGGGCCATTAAAAAAGCCGGCAGCCGCACTGTTCAGGAAATTCTTGATTATGCTGAAAAGCCAGCAAAAAAAGGTCTGGTTATCATGGATACTCCGGGTCATGATGTGGAATCTTTAGCCGGAATGATGGCCGGTGGTGCGCAAATTGCTGTATTTACTACAGGGCAGGGAACACCCACAGGACATCCTATTGCACCGGTAATAAAAATTACTGGCAATCCCAAAACCTGGGGCTGCATGGCTGAGGATATCGATGTTAATGCCGGTCCCATTATTCAAGGAAAAGAAAAACTAGCTGATGTTGAGGAAAGATTGTTTAATTACCTGGTTGATGTTATTAATGGTCAACCAGCTAAAGCTGAAATTATGGGACATAGGGAATTTGGCATATCCAGGTTGTCGATGTCGTTGTAAATAAAAGTGGCTAGGGGCTAGTTGTTAGTGACTAGTGACTGGGTATTTAGGTAACCTTTTTGTGGGTTGTGCCCAGTGCTCAGTGGACAGTGGCCAGACATTTAAGGCTAAGGTTTCGCTGCATTTCATTCCGCTAGGTTAAGGCTAAGTATTTTTTTAAAACTCAATCTTAACCTCAACCTCAACCTTAGTTATTTGTCTCGCCCACTAATAGACTATTTAGAAAGAGAGGGTTGATATGAAAGAGAATAAATTAAAAACCAAGCTGAAGGAAGGAAAGGTTTGCTTGGGCACCTTCGGTCGCTTAGGGCCTGCGGCAGTAGAAATTTTAGGTCATACCGGCTGGGATTTCGTTGTTATAGATATGGAGCATGGTGGTTTTGATATTCCCCATGTAGAACATCTTCTGCGGGCAGCAAGAAGTGCTGGCATTACCGGTTTGGTGAGAGTTCCTGAGCCTAAGCCAGTGGCTATAATGCGGGCTTTAGATGCAGGGGCTGAAGGAGTTCAGATACCTCAGGTGGAGACGGGGGAAGAGGCAGAATTGGTAACTAAGGCAGCCCGTTATTATCCGGAAGGTAATCGAGGCTTATGCAGCTTTGTCAGGGCCAGTGGATATTCCTCCACAGCAGCACCTGAACATATAGCTTCTTCTAATCAGGAGGTCTTGACAGTAGTTCATATTGAGGGTCAAAAGGCAGCTCAAAATGCTGCTGAACTTGTCCAGGTACCAGGTGTTGATGTCTTATTTTTGGGCCCCTGGGATCTTTCCCAATCCTTAGGGATTCCCGGTCAGACTAGCCATCCCAAGGTTATTGCAGTAATGGAAGAAGTCACAGAGATTTGCCGGAAAGCTGGTGTGGCAGTAGGTACATTCATCACTAAACCTGAAGATGCCAAACACTGGGCTGATAGAGGAATTCAGTATCTTATGTACTCTACTGACGCCGGTATGATGGTTCAGGTATCAAAGGATAGGCTGCAAGCCTTAACAGCTGCTCTTAAATAATATTAGTTGGGGACATTTCACATTCAAGAGGCAAGAGGTAAGAAGCAAGCGGCAAGAATAGATTTTTTAAGGAGGACAAAATTGTGCAGAAACGTAAGTTTATAATGGGCGACGACGCTATGGCTATGGGTGCCATCGAAGCAGGCGTAAAGGTTGTTACCGGCTATCCCGGCACACCTGCTACAGAAATCCTAGAGGTAATTGCCAAAGAAAGACCTGATATTTACTCTGAATGGTCCTGTAATGAAATGGTTGCGACAGAGGTTGCTATGGGTGCTTCTTTAGCTAATGTCCGTACACTGGCCGTAATGAAGCATAACGGCACAAATGTGGCCACTGATATGATAATGCATTTTGCCTTTACAGGAGTAAAGGGAGCTTATGTTTTAGTTTCCGCTGATGACCCAGGTGCTAATTCATCCCAAAATGAAGAGGACACTAGGATTTTATTACACACCTACGGACATTTGCCTATTTTAGATCCAGCTTCTCCAGAAGAAGCCAAAGAAATGATGAAGGCTGCATTTGATCTTTCGGAAGAAACAAGTTCCGCATATATCCTGCGCCCAGTAATGCGGGTTTGCCATGCTCGTTCTGTTATCGAAGAAGGCCCAAGTACTGCTTCGGACCGGGAGCCCAGTTTTGAAAATGATCGGTCCCGTTTTGTTATGAGTGCTGTATCAGAGCCTAAGGCTGGCGGCAAAATGCGTCCCCTTTGGAGACATGAGCTGTTAAATGCTAAACAGGCAGAATATAAAGAAATTGCGGAAAAAAGTCCTTTTAACTGGATAGAAAAGGGTGAAGGTCGTACTGGTCTGGTTGGTTGTGGGATTGGTTACACCTATGCCAAGGAAGCTTTAGAAACTTTAGGCCTGAATTTGCCGGTCTTAAAGCTGGGGACTCTTCCTTTGCCTCCTAAAAAAGTACGGGAGTTTTTAAACCAGGTAGATAGGGTAATTGTATTTGAAGAGATAGAGCCTGTGGTAGAAAAAATGCTTAAGCAAATTTGTTATGATGATAAGCTTCAGGTTGAAGTTTTAGGAAGGGAATTCTTCCTGCCGGCAGAAGGTGAGCTTAATACCCAGATAGTTCTGGAAGCTTTGGATAGATTAGCAGTTGCGAAACTGCCTGAAGATTTAAAACCTTTCGAGCGGCCGAAAATGCCGATTAGAATCAGAACCCAGTGTGTAGGCTGCAGCCACCGCAGTCTTTTGAATGCTATGAAAGAGGTAACCAGAAAGCATAAAGGTATTGTTACCGGTGATATCGGCTGTCATGATGCCGGGAGTTTTCCGCCCATTGAGCTTCAGTCAACTATTTACTGTATGGGTGCATCAATTCCTATGGCCGCCGGCTTATCAAAGAGCGGTCTAGGCAGACCTGTTGTAGCAATGATTGGTGACTCTACTTTCTTCCATATGGGTTTACCAGGTCTTGTTAGTGCTTCTTATAATAGAGCCAATATTACGGTGGTAATCGGTGATAACGGGACAACAGCTATGACCGGTTTCCAGCCTCATGCAGGCTCAGGTATTAATGTCCAGGAGCAAGAAGTTCCAAAAATTAGTATTGAAGAAGTTGCCAAAGCTGTAGGAGCAACAGTAAGAAAAGTAAATCCCTATAACATATCAGAAACCAAAAAAGCTTTAGAAGAAGCTATGACAGAAGAAGGTGTTTCCGTAATTATTGCTACGGCACCATGCTATCTGCGTAACAGCAAATCAGACAATTTATTCTTTACGCCAAGGG
>LADT01000018.1 GCA_000961765.1 Clostridiaceae bacterium BRH_c20a
ATAGCTAATAGCTAATAGCTAATAGCTAATAGCTAATAGCTAATAGCTAATAGCCGATAGCCCATAGCAAAATGAATTGGCTTAAATTATATATGTTGGGAGGAAGGATTTATGATGGAAATAAAAGAGATTACGGTGATAGTTGCGGAGGATGAGCCTGCTCTTAGGCAGAAGATAATTGCTATTTTGGAGGAAGTTCCGGAAATAGAAGTTATCTGTGAGGCGGAAAATGGAATTCAATTGATAGAGCAATGTCTTATTCACGAGCCAGATGCGGTTTTCGCCGATATAGGCTTGCCGGAGATGAGCGGGATGGAGGCTGTCCAAAACCTATTCACTGATTTGCCTGATTTATTTGCCGTATTTATTACGGCTTATAGTCAGTATGCAGTAGAAGCTTTTGAAATATCGGCGGTTGATTATGTTTTAAAGCCTGTTACCGGCAAAAGAATTTTGAAAGCAGTTGCTAAATTAAAACAACACATGCTGGAAAAAGAAGCTCTACGAAAACAAAGAAATATCTCAAACATCAAGAAGGAAAAAATACCCGTTAGGGATGAAAACGGCCTTATCTTCCTTAATCAAGATGAAATTTTTATGCTGGAAAAAGAACAGAAAAGAACCATAATTCATACAAAAACCCATGTCTATAAAACCCTGGCTACCATAAACAGTTTAAAGCAAAAATTAAACGGTTCTTTCTTTCAAACCCACCGCAGCTTTATCGTTAACCTTGATAAGGTTCATAAAATTTTTCCGTTAGGAGACAGAACAAATATGATTGAATTTGAAGATTATGATAAACAAGCCCAGGTAAGCCGGAACAATTTGGCCGAGCTTTATCGCAAATTGGAGTTTGAGTAATTTAGAAAGATACCTTATAGAATATTAAAGGGGTGTCTAGGGACTGTGCAAGGATTCTAGGGGTTTCCCCTAGTCTTATCTTCAAAGCATAAACTGGAAGCGGGAGAGCCGTCCCTGCGCGTCCCTTCTACTCAAGGAACAACTAGGGCGGGTTTAGGCCTGGCTATTTGCAAAAAGATAGTTGATGTGCATCAAGGCTCATGGGAGATAAAAACTGGTGAAAATATCGGTACCGCAGTAACAATAACGTTACCTAAGAAATGAACCTTTATCCGGCCATTCAGGACGCAAAACCGGCCAGTTAGGAAATAAATGCAGGTGAGAAAAGGGGAGGCGTGGAAATATATAAACCACTAATGTTAATGGCAAACCCACTGAAAAGCGGGGACGCAAAGTTATAGGGTCTAAGGTGCTACAGCACTACGATAGCCTGGTTGCCGCAATTATTACGCCTAAACCTGCCCTTATATGGGTAGGTTTTTTTGGTCTCTCCCCATCTATAAAATTTTATTCTCTCTAATAGTAGAGGGATGAAATAAAAAATAAATTAAGGAGGTAACATTAGATGTCTGAATTCAGGTTGGAAACCCACTGGAAGGAACTGAAATGTTTACTCCCTATTTATGATGCAAATGGAGGTAATAGTACGGAAGTTTGCTTGAACGGCGGTAAAAAGAGTGTCATACATAATAAAACCAATATTGTTTTAAAAAATCTAGCCAAGTTTTTCGCCTTGGATTTATCTCAATTAAAACGCAAATACGGCAAGCTGGTAGGACGTAAAACTTCTGCTCCCCTGCCTTTTCATCCCGAACTTATCCTGATTCCTTTTAAGTACCGAGAGCCCTTCAGCAAGGATGAAGGTTCCCGGGGTTATGTAGTAAGAAAACAGGTATCATGTTGTACTTTCATAGAAAAGAGCCAGATACAGATAAAATTCTTAGACAATAGCTATGTTCACTCTTTGTAATCAGCCGACAGTTTTACTTTAGCTCTGGCCCACGCCGATATTATCGCCCGGGAATACATGCACAGTTTGAATCTGGATTATGAACGGGAACGGGAAGAAATCTACCGGGTAATTAGCACGGTGCTGTCTTCTCTGGGTAAATAGGATTAGCAGTAGAAATTATAGGCTCCTTTCTGGCCATTCAGGACGCAAATCCGGCCAGTCAGGAAATAAAGGCAGGTAAGAAAAGGGAAGTGTGGAATAAAGTTAGTGAAAAGAGAAATCCTCCCAATTCAATGGACAAGTTTTTAGCGGACTAACCATTGACAGGGAGGGGGCCCTTTACCTACACGAAAGTAGGCTGGGAGTTGCTTTCATTATACTTCCTTCTCTGCTCTGTGTAAAGGTAAGGAGATTATGAGAAGGAGGGGTGGTTTGTATGAGGGTAGTTTGACTTTTTAGCTTTAAGGTATTCTTGGGTAGTTACATCTATTAAAATATTAAGTTTAAAATAGTAAGAAATGGAGGTTTTTAATGTGAAAAAAACTTGTTCATCTATTTTAATAATAGTGCTGGCTATTTGTTTGCTGCCAATTAACGGTTTACCTGTCACTGCACAAGGTATGGATAAACCAGTAGAAAAAGAAATTTATTTTACAAAGAGTGAATATGAAATCCTTCCTCAGCAAATTAAAAAATTTATTAGTGATAATAAGGGAAAAAAGTTGGTAGACTCGAAAGCCACTGTCTATGAGTTTGAAATAATTGATGAGAACAAGATGAAAATTATTTCCCAAAAAAATTGGGGAAAACATTGGGGTCAGCTAAACTATATATAGTTTAATAGTGAGCCTGACCCCAGTGACTTTTTCTATTAATATTGATATTAAAAATATTGACATGAAAAGTATTCATGATACTAACCCTTTGGATCAAGAACAAATAGATTTTCTTATGTCAATAGGATATAAGTATGAAAATGCAATAAAGAAAGATCAGGGCGATTACAAAAAAATTTTTTCCAAAGAAAAAATGGAACCTAAAGCAATAAACAGTGCAATATCCCTATACCCTGAATTAGCAGGTGAAGACTTAAGTAAATGGACTAACGGCGACTTCGATTTATATATTCAACAAAAAAATGAGGAGTTGTATAGTCCAACTAAGGAACAAGAAAAAGAGCTTAAAAGAAGAGGAATTGTCATTGAGGATGCCCAATACTTATTAGAATACTTTTATACGTATGATAATTTTCTATTGCAGTCAAATGAAACCTTAAAGGACTATTTAGAGAAGTATTATCAATTTAAAATTAGTTATGTAGATGAATTAAAATCTATTGAAACTAAAAATAAAGAATATTTTAATAACAATGATATCACAATAATGGTGGACCCTCCTATTGAATTACAAGGAACAACATATAGATACGTAGAGGACTTTCCAAATTATCAAGATGATTGGTTTCATGTAGATTCTGATACACATGTTTCTAGTAATAAATACTGGTATGGAGATTCAGCAGCAAATTCCTTCTCCTTAATATATGGTAGTTCTACACCTATTAAATATTCAAATTTATGGGGGACTTATTCAGGTAGTCAAAATGGTGCCCATGAGGGGATTGATTTTGTAGGACCAGATCAACATCAACTAAAATCGCCTGTAGGTGGAGAAGTGATTTATAAAGCTGATGAATATATAGTTGTGTATGATACTGAAAACTTTAATTATAACTTCTCATTCTTTTTCTATCACATGTCAGATGTTACAGTTAATCAAGAAGGTACACTAAATATAGGAGATATCATGGGAAGGCAGAGTGATATTGGGAATGCAAAAGGGTCACATTTGCATTTTGCAGTTGAAAACGGATATGATACCACTACAACCTCTGCTAAGGATGACCATAACTTAGATTCTGCATCTCCCTATATTTTCTGGTAAAATGTAAAGTATGATATTAAACAAATTTAAAAATATAAATAATTAAAAGTAAGAATAATTTAAAGAAGTAAGAAGGGATACCTATATTTCCCTTCTTACTTTAATAATTACATTAACTTAAAAACTAAGTTAAGAGGTGGGAGAGAAAATTGGGTAATAATAAATATTTAATTATTTTAATATTGATTTTAATAGCTATACTAGCATTTTTATACAAAAACAATTCAGAAGATGCAGAAAAAATAGCTGAATTAAGTAAGGAACTACAAAGTGTTAGACAAGAATTAGATGACAAGAAGTCTTTGGTTGATGAGCAAAAAAAGAATTATATTGATACTTATTATTATGAAGAACATGAAGTGCAGACACTTGTAGGACTTAAAAGTTATAGCGGTGAGATGCCTTTGAAAATGTTTCCATATTCAGATGCAGAAAGTATAGCAGAGGGCATTAAAACAAATGTCGATATAATAACTGTAGTAACAAATAATAAAGGAGAAGACTGGGCATTAGTTGAAGTTATAGAACCATCACCTTCAAGAAAAAACACTTATGGTTATATAAAAGTTGAATACATAGATGAAGCTAAAGAAAGTTCTTATCCATATAGTTCTTTTGAAATCCCAATTAGTATCAAAGGATTAACAATTGGCGATATATCTGAGAAAGTGATTTCACTATATGGGAGAGACTATATTAAGTTAAATGGGTTTGATGGTGGTTTCCTACACTACGGAGGTGCTGTATCTTCTAAAGTTAGTAATGGTTATTCTCTTCTTCCAGGAGTAGATGTTTTTATTGATCGACAAAATAAAAAAGTATGGGGGCTGCGTGTTGAGGTAGAAGGTTATAATACACAGGATGGTTATGGTGTGGGAAGCAATGCACTTGAAGCCTGCAACTATTATAAGCAATTATTTACTATGAATAATGAAAATGAAATTGATAAAGCTTTAAAAGAAACTTCTTTTGATTTGGGTAATGGGTATTTTATGGAATTTGCACTAAATACTGATAAATTAAACGCAAATAGTATTATTACTAGAATTTCAATACTACCCATTAGTTCTTTATATGGCTAAATTTAATAAGTTTGGCAATTAATTGGTATGCTAGGAGCCTTTTTACTGATTTAAACTACTATAACGAAGTTGCAACTCGAAATAAACTATATAATTATTTAACTAATTTAAAAAGTTATACAAGTACTTTAGAAAAGTTAATAGAATTATTGAAAACCAAAGAAACAGTAGATTTCGCGGAAGATCAATCAATATTTATTAGAACTTAGATGGGAATTTTATTATTGTTAATATAGACAAAACTGATAAGTTTAACGAAATTGCAATCAGCGAGTCTGGCCCCAGTAGTGACGAACAAACAGCTTTTTATTGTTACGATGGTCAAGAGTTGATATTTATGGGAAAAGTGCAGGGTTCTAATAATAGTATTAAAATTCTTGGAGATGGAAAGGTAATCGCGAATAAACGTGGGCAAATTCTACAAACCTGGTTTTATGAAGAACCGTACAACTTATCTAAACTACATAAATTGGAAAAGATACCACAAGATTTATATAAAATGAACTCGAAAGTTAAGATGAAAAAAGAATTGAGGCTCCTACAATCACGTACTGATAAAAACTTCTCTATTACTCTGCAAAAAGGAGAAGAAGTCATTATTTTACTAAGTGATGATAAACATTGGTGTTTAGTTGAGAATTCAAAAGGTAAAAAAGGTTGGTTTGCACTTGATAATTACGACCAAATTAGAGGGACAAACTGGAAAGCGTCAGAAGTATTCGAAGGGTTATGCTATGCTGATTAATAAGTAAAAAATTTAGTGAAGATGAAAGGAATTTCATCCAGAGGGTTCCCCAACCTTTATTAAAATCGAAATTTGGAAACGAAAATCGAGTAGCCAAAGCCTCGCGGTTCCATGACCTCACAGAATCGTCTTTTGAGGGAACTGAAAATAGGGTGTCTTTCTTTATATGTTTTTTATGAGGTGGGGATAAATGAACGGTTTAGATCTAGTATTGTTATTGGAATCCATCCCGGAAGCTTTTATGTTGATCAGTTTGGTGGCTTGCTCTTTATGGCTAGCGCCAGTCTTTATATTAATTATTATGGTGATTCTGAGGTAGGTCGGCTTATGAAGAAATTTATGCTTAATCTCATCATATATCAAACCCAAGTATTGGGAGTTTGGGACAGGTTGTATGCCCTTCCTCCAAAGATAAAAAATGTGTAGAGATTTATAAAACAAACCTATATAATATACATAAGTAAATGCATGTTTAAATACGTAGAAATTTACGCAATAAAATGAGTAGAATTTTTTATTTTAGGGCATATATATATTTTAGAACATTAGGAGGTTGAAAGCGAGTGGCTATAATTATGGATAAACCTACTTTTAGTAAAGAACAAATTATTTCATCTACGGACGTAGCCAAAAAATTTGGGGAAGCGAGAAGAAAAGCTAAATCTAATCCAATTTTTATAACTGAGAAAGGAAATGTTGATACTGTCTTGCTTAATTATGATTATTTTGAGCAAATGTATTCGAGACTGGTTGAATTAGAAAAAAAAGCCGAAGAACAAATACTCCTCGACAGAATAGAACGTTTAGAGAAAAATCCCGAGAAAGCTATTTCCTGGAGAAAACTGAGAAAGGAATAAAACTTTAATGTCTCAGCAACGTTTTGAAATTCGTTTTGATGAGGATGCCTGGCAAGAATATGAAGCTTTGGATGGCTCTTTAAAAAATATCGTTGATAAGTATTTAGAAAGAATGGAATTCAGAGCTGATGAAATCGGAAAAAACCTTGAAAATTATGCTTCAACAAAACTTTCCGGTTGCAAGGAATTGAAGTTGAAAAAATATGGCATAAGGATTATTTATAGAGTTACAGATATTCACGTTGATATTTTAAAAGTAGTATATGTTTTAGCGGTTGAAGCCAGAAGTAAAGATTTTGTTTTCAAGATAGCTCATAAAAGGTATAGACCTCTTAAAGGATTATCTGAGGGAAGCATTAGAAATTTTCTACAAAGCAGGAAAAAATATATAAAACAAAACGATAATTTATAGAATATATTGACCTCACCAGAAATGGTGGGGTTTTTCTATAAGACTAGGAAATTTTGAAAGATGGATAAAGGGAGTTTGCTCTTTCTGGCCATTCAGGACGCAAATCCGGCCAGTTAGGACATGAATGCAGGTAAGAAAAGAAGAATGTGGAAATATAGTTTATGAAATAAAAATCCTCCCAAATCAATGGACAAGTTTTTAGCGGACTAACCATTGACAGGGAGGGGCCCTTTACCTACATGGAGGTAGGCTGGGAGTTGTTTATATTATACTTCCTTCTCTGCTCCGTGTAAAGGTAAGGAGATTATGAGAAGGAGGGGTGGTTGATATGAGGGTATAACACGTTAGTATTAGCGATTCTTGGGTAGTTGAATTTTCAGAGTATTAAGTTTAATAATAAGAGATGGAGGTTTTAAAATGAAAACTCTTAAGAAGTCTTTTATCATTTTATTTGTTGTTTTATTTACTGTCGGTATTTGTTCAACCGGTTTCGCAGATGCAAAAATAGATAACAAAAATTTATGGGAAAAATAGGAAAAAATGTTTATAAAATAAGAATGGAACTACAAAATAAAAAAGAAATACCTTTCGCAGGAATGTATGTCGCAAATGGTTTATTAAATATAGGTATTGTTGGTGAGAAGGAAAAATATGAACAGTTTTTTAAAAGTATTATTGAGCCAGATTTAAAATTTACTATTCGGGAAGTAAAACACAGTTTTAAAGATTTACAGAAAGCTTTTGATCAGTTAGATAAAAAAACAAAAGAATTAGATAATGAAAATATTAAAATTATTACGTTAGATGTAAATGAAAAGGAAAATAGACTTGATGTATATGTTAGTAAAATAAATTCCGATACCACAGAAAAAATTAGGCAAGTAGTTGGCGATGAAATAGAAATAAATGTAGAAGAAAGACTTATGCCAAAATTAGCTTCTCGCTCTAGTTATGAAGCTGCATTATATGGTGGGAAGGTTATAATAAATGATGATGATTCTAGTAATTCCACATTGAGTTTTGCAGCAATCGGAATTAATGGAGATCCTGGTATAGTAATAGCTGGTCATGGTGGGGATGTAAATGAAGTCATATATCAAGGTGGAACTTCATTAAGTAACTATGTAGGAGCAGTAAATGCAACCGGGGGTTATTATAGTGACTCTTCTTTTGTTCCTATCCAGAACAGTAATAGACCTGGAAAAGGTATAATTTATGGTTCGGATTATTTGGGTTATGACTTAAGAGTTAATGGAATAGTAACATCTCCCTATTTAGTCGAAGGCATGGAGGTAGAGATAAGCGGACAACATACACAAGGTTCAGAGACAATAAGAAAAGTTGGATTTAAACAATGGAATCCTTATTTTGGCTATTTATATAATCAAATAAGTATATCTGGGCTACTTCAAGGTGGAGATAGTGGTTCTCCTGTATTTTTTCATGATTCCGGATACGATTGTAACGTTATTGGGAGTGCATGGGGGGATGATCAGATAGGTCAAACCTTTGTTAGCTCTATAGATGGTATTATTTCTGACCTAGGTTTACAAAGGCTAATTTATTATAGTGATGGTTTAGTTTATCCATAAAATAGTTAGATTTAATGTTATAACTGAAAAAGAACAGGCTAAAATTGCCTGTTCTTTTTCTGCTTGATATAATTAATGAAAAAGGAGTGTTTTTGGGAATGAAAAAAGGAAAAAATATTTTAATAATTTTACTAATAATAAGTTTATTTGTAAATCTAACCATGATATATAAGTCTTTATCCTTAAATATGTTTTTAAAAGAACAATACTATTATTACACACTCTCGGGTACAAATGCGATAAACTGTGAATTTTTAAATAATACAAACGCTATGGATACTAAGTTCCATTTAGGTAGTGCTTGGGCTTTAGGAACGGTTCTTGATAGGTCTACAATAGGTAGCAAGCCGTCAATTGAAGATGTACCCAGTTATTCTTTAATTATTCAGGAATTGATGTACTATATATTTGATGAATCAGTAAAAGAAAATAGAGAACAAATTATTGATATTTATTTAAAGTCTATTAAACAATTTAATAATAAAAATTTAAAACAGATATATAATGACATACATAATCAACTATTAAACTTATGATGATTTAGCTTTTCTCAACCCTAATTCAGAAGCAACAATGTCATAATACAGGGCCTGTTATCAAAGAAAAGGATTTGACACAGATTTTCCAAAGGGGATTTACCACAAAAAGTGGCAGCCATGAGGGGATAGGGTTAACTACCTCAAAAGAAATCGTGGAGACATATGGCGGAGAAATCAAAGTGAAAAGTACTCCGATTGCCGGTAAAATTTATATAAACTAGAAGGCAGCACTCTTTACAATAAAGCTTCATCATATTATTCTGGAAACCATTACGAAAACTTAAGTTGGATTGACGGAGCTGGCTACTATTATGTAAGAATTATTACTTATCAAGGATATAATCCTAGTTCCAACTATAGGCTTTATGCCCATCTTTCTAATGCTTATGACACTAAAGAGCCCAATGATAATATTTTGACTGCTAATACAGTTGGTACCGGCAACTCCAAATATACCCTTACTTTGGACAACCAGTATGACCATGATTGGTTTAAAATAAGTATTACAGGTAGCAGCTGGCATAAAATTGCTGTTGATTTGATTAATCTGCCAAATGACTATGACGTTTATTTATATAATCCAAACGGGGATTTGGTAACTCGTTCTGAAGAAGGGGGGACAACTGCCGAAACAATAGTCCTACATCTAAATTCCCCCGAGGATTATCATGTACAAGTTAAACCATATAGTTGGTCAAGTCCTACAAGTACCTATAAAATAAAATTTTCTGTTAACGGTATTTACCGTGGTTTTTGGATGGCCAATCCTCTAAGCACTTTTAATGTTAACGCTGGCTACCTATACGGCGAGTGGGATTCTGCCAACACAAACACTGCCCACAAAGGACTAGATTCCAGTGGTACTACCGCTGGTACTCCTGTTTATGCAGTGGCTAATGGTGATGTAATTCAAGCTAAGTATTCTAGTGGTTGGGGGAACAATGTAGTAATAAAACATACCGACCAAGATGGTAGGACAATTTACAGCAGGTATGCCCATCTGCAAAGTCATAACTTCGGAAATGATATTATTTATGGGACTAATCCTCCCGTACCTGTTAATCAAGGTGATACCTTTGTTTTTGGTATATAATATTATTAATATACAGTATTAATATACAGTACATATAAAGAAAGGTTGAACAGGTGTGAAAAAACAAAAAAGTAGTGTCTAGGGACGGTCCTTTGACACACTTTGACACAGCGCAATGGAAATATGATTGAATATTCCGGGAAGCTTTTAGATATCAGAAGAAAAAGAAAAAGGAAGAAGTTTTTGACATATATGCATATTGCTTAATAGATTACCATGTTCATTTATTAATAAAGGATTATAAGAAAAATAACATGGTAGATACCTTGGAAATACTTTCTTGTTTTCTAGGAGAAATAATGATAGTAATAGGTGTTATCTGCAGGAAGGCATAGTAAATCTAAGAATAAAAACTCTACTGTCAATTCGAGAAATAGCTGATTATTTGGGATAGAACAGAGGGGTTGTGCAAAGAGAGTGTCACAAAAACCTGTTGCCACTGAGACTCAGAGGCAAGAAAAAGGGAAGCAAAAAGCGACCGTGTCAAAGGACCGTCCCCCGACACGGTCAAATTAATTCTAAAAACCTCCATGGTTGAAATAGAAAGTATTAGTTACTTTAGTCCAGACTGGCAGGTTAGGAAATAAGTAACATTGGAATTATGGGGATTTATTATTACAATAAGTGATAGTGTTATATACATTCTAAATTTTTGAAAAGGAGCGATATTGTGAAAAAACGTAAGTCTTTATTGGTCGTAATGATTGCTGCAATTTTGTCTCTGTCAATTCTTGCGGGCTGCACCCAGGCCGAGTTAGGTTTTTGGGAATTAAATAAGAAAATAAGTAATATGAACAGTAGTCTAGTTAAAGGGGAAACTTATATTAGTTTTAATATGAGTGGACAAGAAGTGCCAAAAGAATATGAGCAAACACTGGAAATGATGGAAGATCTAACTATTAAATATGAAGTTAGAATGAATCAAAACCCGCTTAAATTTAATTTAGACCTGGAATATAAAACCGGGACTGGACAGTATAAAAACCTGACAAATATAAGACTAGTGGACGATTATTTCTACTTAGAAGTCCAGCCTTTACTGGACTTTGCAGAAGAACATGTGCCTGCTTTAGGTCAGGAAATATATCAAGCTAAAGAAGTCTTGAAGGATGTAGAATACATTAAAATAAGAGTTCCGGCAGAACTACAGTACAGTTATAACGCTAGCCCGGATATTAATAAGCTGGCTTTATACTTCTCTAAGAATTTGCGGCAGATATTTGAAAAATTTGAAACCACATTGATTACAAAAAAAGGGAACACCTATATTCTGGAATTAGATGCCGAAAGTTTATTAAAAACTATTAAAGATTTAGCTGATTATTCTTTGGATAACAGTGACAGTATCTTAAATACGGTAAAATATAATTTAGAAGATATTGATGAGGATACCTTAGCTCTGATGCTTAACATGCCTAAGGAAGAGATTAATAAAGAAGAAATTCTAAATACAATTGACCAATTTAAAATGGATATTAACTTAAACAAAGATATGTTTAAAAAACAGGTTGATGAATTATATCAAATGAGTGAAATTTATAAAGAGTTTATTAAAAAATCTCAAATAAAGGTAGAAATAACTAAGAAAAGTGATGGCAAAATAGGAGTTAAGAATACTGTAGATTTCTTTTTCGAGGAGCCATCAGGAATTAAACAGAGTTTATTTGTTATTGAAAATTCCGATATTCAAGAAGTTGACACTGTTATAGTCAGACATCCGCAAAGGAATGTATTAGATTTAGAGGAACTCGGTAAATAAGTAAATCACGACCACCTGCTAAGCGGGTGGTCGTGATTTATAAAGGGTTTTGTATGCGAATTACTAAATTCGAGTAGTATTTATTAATAACAACAAAAAACTCCAAAAATTTTTATTGGAAAAATCAGGAATTATGACAAGCCTTTGCACTGTTATATGTTATGATGGGAATTGTAAAATTCTTATATAACAGGGAGGTTTTTAACGTGGACAAAATTTTTAAGGCAACCAGTGTATTGTTAGTGCTAAGTCTTATTCTAGTTGTTCCAGCATTTGCATAGTATTGTAACCTATGAGGAAATGATTGACATTCTTAAACAAATTAAAGGTTATGATACCGACTATGCAGGTGGAATAAATAAATAGTTATGATTAAAGGACTGTTTCATAAATTGGAACAGTCCTTTTTTTGTTAGTTTTTATGGGCTATACCTAAATAGGCTTCATTGGAGAATTTGGTCCAAAACGCCTATTTACTGAATAATATGAAATAAATACTTTACTAGCAGGTGAATGTAATGTATACCTGGAAATCAATAGTTAAGCCTTATTTAATTACTAAAGATTTAAAACCAGAAAACCAGGAAACTCCTATTCATTTCTTGCGTCAATGGATTACCCCCACAAAGTATTTCTTTAATAGAAATCACTTTGCATATCCGGAGATAAGTGGGCAAACATTTTTTCTTCCTATAGAAGGGGAGATAATAAGGCCGGCCATTTTTAAGTATGATGATCTTATACGAATGCCATCAAAGACCTTAATCTTGCCTCTCGAATGCTCAGGCAATAAAAGAGCATATTTTGACCCGGGAGTTTACGGCGAACAATGGAAAGATGGGGCACTTAGCCAAGGGGTCTGGAGGGGTATCCCCCTTAGCAGCCTCCTTTCTATTAGCGGTTTGAGGAGAAGAGCTTTGGAGGTGGTCTTTGAAGCTTATGATTATGGTGAAAGAACAGATTTAAAAGGAATTTTTCATTATACAAGAAGCCTGCCTGTCCAGAAAGCACTTCATCCGGATACTTTAATTGCTTATGAGCTTAATGGGAAACCTATTCCATTTAAACAAGGTTACCCGTTAAGACTGATTGTGCCGCAGTGGTATGGTATGGCCTCGGTAAAATGGCTTAAAAAAATTATTGCAATTGACCATCATTTTAAAGGTCCTTTTCAAGACATTGATTACAACTATTATCCACATACAGACAGTGATGAAGGGAAAACTCCGGTAACCACTATTAACGTAGATTCCATTATTCAGCAACCATTGGACCGTTCCATTTTGGATACCGGAACCCATATTATAGAAGGTATCGCTTGGACAGGGGCTGGTATAATTGTGGAAGTTGAAGTAAGCACAGATGGAGGAGAAAACTGGCATAAAGCAAAACTTTCACAAGACTTCTCACAGCCATATTCATGGACGTTCTGGAAATATATCTGGAAAGTATCTGAAAAGGCTGAGTATACAATCATGTCGAGAGCCACAGATTCTCTCGGACGTATCCAGCCTTTTGAAGCAATGTGGAATAGAAAAGGATACGGATATAATGCGGTATATACCATAAAGGTCAAAGTTGAGTAGTCCTGCGGTAAAAGTGCCGTTTCGGATCAAGAAGCACTCTTCTGTATTAATTCGAAAACTGGGTAACAGCGATTTTATTTTGATTGTTCAACTTAAGGTTTTAAACTATATACTCTTATTATGCTCTTTAGTTAGTTGTTTTATAAAAAATATATACATAAATTGGCAAGTATTAGGGAAGGTCTAATATAAAGAAAGATTATTGCATACCGTGCCACTTGCTGTGTTTACAGATATGCTATGATGGGGATATTCCTGACTTTAAAAAATTAACCAAAGCGAGGCAGGTGTGTCCCTGTTCCTTACAGAAGGGGGTAAATGATATAGATGACAAAAAATTATTAAAAGAACTCAATAAGATATTAACCTTAGAACATGGTCATTTGGGAATGTATAAAAATTATCAGGACTATCAGGATAAGGAGATCAGGAGAGCCTTTAGAAGATTTATGGAAATAGAGATAGAGCACATCAATAAAATCAAAAATATTTTTAGAAATCTTGGGGGCATTTATTCTCCGCTGATTGAAAGCGGAGACATAATTGGGAACCTTTTAGGTATTACCGTTAACTTTATTAATGACCAAGAAGTCCTAAAGACGTACAGTTTTATTGAAAATAAGGCTCATGAAGGCTATATGAACTTTGTTGCTAAATTAGAAAAAGACAATGAACCAAGAAATAATTTCATTGCCGAAATGGTGGCGGCTAATATGTTTGAAGCTAAATTAATGCATTTGTGGCTGGAGGATAAATTACGAAATGGTTGATTAGGCCGATTTCCTTATACGTTATGAAACATAAATTAACCCGGGGTGCCATGACCACGGGTTAATTTTATTACGACTTTCCCAATGATTTAAAGTAAGCAATAGCTACTTCATATATAAACTTTAGAGTACTTACATCTTTGTCTGAAAGAATCCTGATGAGCTTTCGCAGTTCTGAATTAGCTGTTCCTTCAGGCGGGGTCAGTAAAATAGCTGGCTCTATGTTTAAGGTATTAGCAATTTTAAAGAGCAAGTCTAATGAGGGGCTTTTTTCTCCCCGTTCTAAATAGCCTATATAAGAACCGCTGACATCTACGATTTCTGCTAGTTTTTCCTGGGTAATTCCTTTTGCCTGCCGATAGTGCCTGATATTTTGCCCTAGTATTTGTTGTCGAATATTTGACATTTTTGTCACCTCCCTATTTATTGTACAGGTACAATCAGAGACGCCTTACCAACTATATGTCCGATTTTTATTGATAATATAAACTAATAGTGCTAAAATATAGTATAATAGTTATTGTGGAATAATATGGCAAACAAATACACTGGTTTTATGTCAGATCTTGTTCGATTTTTGAAGAAGGAGTTTTGTAAATGCGAGGCTATATTTTAGTAGTTGATGATCAACCACCAATTAGATTTGTATTTGAAGAAATATTGCGGCAGGCAGGATATATGACAAAGTCAGCTGCAAACGGGCTGGAATGTTTAAAGATAGCCAGGTCTGAAGATAAACCCTTACTTATCCTATTGGACTATCAGATGCCCTCCCTGACAGGAATTGAGGTCCTTTCAAGATTAAAAAGAGAGAAAACTACCCAGGGAATTCCTGTCATTATGGTAACAGGGACAGAAGACATTGAGGAAATAGCAAAAGAAAAAGGTGCAGATGCGGTACTGGCAAAGCCACCGGACCTTGAACAATTGCAGCAAATTGTTCAAAAAACCCTAGGTAGTACCAAACATGAACAAAGACCTGATTTGCAGAGCTGTTATACCACCTGTTTAATTCCGATGATTCCGACTTAATCCACTAATTAATCAGTATGTTAAACCCAGATGGTTATCTCTGGGTTTTTTTCAAGTTCTACGTCACCATTTTTCAAACCTCCCGAGGCACACTTATTTCATAATTGCATACTAGTATAATAGAGTTTCTAAGGAGGTGACAGAACACTTGACCTTAAAATATTCTTTTAAAGTACAAAAAAGTGGTAATGTAGAATTCGTATCCACCGCAAAGAATAAAAGAGTTAAATTAGCAAAAAATGATTTTTCTAACACTAAACAAGTAAAAAGTATTTTAGAGGAAATAGAAAATTTAGTAGGCTTAGAAAATGTAAAAAAACTGATATTTGAAATTCAAGCATATATAGAGATCCAAAAAAAAAGAAAAGAAGAAAATTTAGCAAGTGATCCTTTAGTCCTGCATATGATTTTTAAAGGTAACCCGGGGACTGGAAAAACAACGGTTGCCCGATGTATTGCCCGACTATTTAAAGAATTAGATGTCTTAAAAAAGGGACATGTGATTGAAATTGAAAGGGCTGATTTAGTAGGGGAATATATCGGCCACACTGCACTTAAGACCAGAGAACAAATTCAACGGGCATTAGGCGGTGTTTTATTTATAGATGAAGCCTACTCTT
The DNA here is from genome assembly GCA_000961765.1 of Clostridiaceae bacterium BRH_c20a. Taxonomy (GTDB): domain Bacteria; phylum Bacillota; class Peptococcia; order Peptococcales; family BICA1-8; genus BICA1-8. Next base: position 15,848 of record LADT01000018.1, read on the forward strand.
TGGCTCGAGGAGGTGAAAAAGATTTTGGTAAAGAAGCCATTGACTGCATGGTTAAGGCTATGGAGGATTATAAAGATCAACTTATCTTAGTCCTAGCCGGTTATAAGAAGGAAATGGAGTGGTTTTTACAAAGCAATCCCGGTTTACGATCTAGGTTTCCTATTCATATTAATTTTCCTGACTACAGCATAAATGAGCTTTTAGAAATAGCAGAATTAATGTTGAACCAAAGACAATATCGATTATCCACGGAAGCTCGAATTTTCCTTAAAAGCACCCTGCAGGAAAAGATGACATTAGGTCATGAACATAGTGGAAACGCAAGGATGGTCAGAAACTTAATTGAGAAAGCAATAAGACTTCAAGCCGTAAGATTAGTAGAAAAAAAGTTAATCTCCAGAGATGATTTAATTTTAATAATACGTGAAGATATTGAAGAAGCCTCCCAAGCAAGTTAGGGGGGTTTTGTGGTTTTTTTGGTAATTTTTAGTCAATAATATAGAAGGAATTTATTTTACAAGGAGGAAAATATGGCACTCCCTAGTAGAAAAGAAAGAAGAAAGAAGAACACTTACAGTAATTTGACAAAAAGTATTTTATTAATAATTATTGTTTCAATTAATCTAACATTATTCTATCAAAATAATAATTCATTACTTTTATTTGCTTTGCCATTATCTATAACCTTTTTATTCTATTCTATTTTCAAAAGAAGAGGAAAATTTCTGTATATTAATCTATTATTACTAATCATGGCATATCTAATTTACCTAGAATTTTCTTTTAGGCTTTGGGCTCAAAAGTAAATATTTTTTGTGTTATAATCAAATAATGGTACAAATTTCTATTAAATTGCGAGGTATTTATGACAAAAGTATGGGGTGAACTAAATTCCCTAAGTAACCAAGTAATTATTGAATTGGAAAAAATATATACAGAAAAAATTCCTTATGGACAAATTGCTTCTCTGGAATTGCTAAATACAATAATCGAACTCAGTAAAAAAATCAATAGAGAACTAGCTGTCTATATTGATCGTAAAGGAGTAGTAAAACTAGTTACAGTTGGAACATGGGATTTAGTAAAAATACCCCAAATGTGGTCAAAAAGGAGTAGAGAAGGGTATAGCGGAATTAGATGTATCCATACCCATCCAAATGGCGATAGCAGCTTTAGTGATGCAGATTTAAATGCCTTAATAAACTTAAAACTAGATGCAATGATTGCTTTAGGTATCGGGAAAAATACCTTATGTAGTTTTGCTAATTTATTACCGGTGGAAGGGTTATTAACCTCTGAATATGAAGTGCAAGAAAATTTAACAGTTTTAAAGCTTTTGACCCTCCCTTTTATGGATCTACTAATAGAGTTAGAAAAAAGGCTTGAATTTAAGGGACATCTACTGGATACAGGAAAAGAAAAAGCTCTCTTGGTAATTGTAGACTGGCGTAAGATAGTGGATTTGGAAATTGATGATATTAAAGAGGAATTAATAAATTTAGCCAAAACAGCTAATCTGGAAGTTTCTGATGTTTTAATTCAAAAACGAGATAAACGAGATCCTTCTTACTTGGTAGGAAAAGGAAAAATTAATGAGATAGCTTTAAAGGTTCAAGAAGATCAAGTTGATTGCGTTATATTTGAAGATTCGCTAAGTCCCTCCCAGCAAGCAAACCTAATGGAATATTTGGGAATTAAGGTCTTTGATAGAACAACGTTAATACTTGATATATTTGCTCAAAGGGCTAAAACTAGGGAAGGAAAATTACAGGTAGAATTAGCTCAGCTTTCTTATCTTTTGCCCAGGCTAAGTGGACATGGAATTAATCTATCTCGCCTTGGTGGTGGTGTAGGTACAAGGGGACCAGGTGAAACTAAGTTAGAAACTGATAGAAGACATGTCAGAAATAGAATTCATAATTTAAAAAATGAAATTGAAGTCATAGAAAAACATAGAAATTTATTGCAAACTGATAGAAAAGGTAAACTTTTGCCAATAGTAGCTCTAGTTGGTTACACTAATGCTGGTAAATCTTCATTATTAAATTCAATGGCTTCAGATAATGTACTAGTGGAAGACAAACTTTTTGCTACTCTTGATACTACCACAAGAAGTTTTCAGGTAGATTCACAACAAATATTACTTACAGATACCATCGGTTTTATCCGTAATCTACCTCATCAATTAATATCTGCATTCCAATCAACATTGGAAGAGGTCAAATTAGCTGATTTATTGTTGCATGTTATTGATGTTAACAATAAAAATATGGAAAGTAATATAAAGACAGTCCAAGGAGTATTAAAAGATTTAGATGTTTTAGACAAACCAATGATTTATGTGTTTAATAAAGCTGATTTAATAAATAATGAACCTATAATACATCCGGAGTATAATCCATATTGTCTGGTATCAGCTAAAACAGGCTTTGGTTTACAACAATTAAACTCAGTAATAAATGAATTTTTCTCCAAAGAGGAGGTAAAAACAAAATTACATATCCCCTATAATCAAGGGTATTTGCTTGATAAAGCTTATCAAAGTGGTAAAGTAGAGATTATTGATTATGATGACCAAGGAACAACAATATTTTTAGTTGCCCAGGAGAATAAAATTATTAATGAACTAAAAAAATTGAGAGTTTTGGAGTATTAAAAATATGCGAGAGTTTTTTAATATGTTAAAAAATGAATACCATTTATCCGCTCAGCTAGCTGAATTATTTGAAATATGTTATAAAAAGGTTCAACCATACTGGCAAAACAATAGTGAAGTTACATCTATGAATCAAATTAAGATTCTCAGAGGTTTTCAAAAATACAATGTATCTGATTTTTACTTAAATGGCTCCACAGGTTACGGTTATGGTGATATTGGCAGAGATATTTTTGAGAATATTTGGGCAGATATCTTTAATGCAGAAAAAGCATTGGTTAGGTCCCAGATTGTCTCCGGTACTCATGCAATTGCCCTGTGTTTATTTGGTAACTTAAAACCTGAAGATGAATTCATATCAATAACTGGTACTCCATATGATACATTACAAAAAATAATAGGTACTAATGGGGAGACAGGTACCCTTTCAGAATTAAAAATTGTTCATAAGATAGTGGACTTAAAGGATGATGGAGACTTTAATTGGGATATTATTGAAAAAACAATTAATAAAAATACTAAAATGGTTTGCATTCAGAGATCAAGGGGTTATAGTTGGAGACCATCCCTTAGAATCGGAAAAATTAGAACAGCTATTAACTTTATAAAAAGTATAAATCCTAAAATTATTTGTTTTGTTGATAATTGTTATGGTGAATTTGTTGAATATTTGGAGCCAACTGATGTAGGAGCTGATTTAATAGCGGGCTCATTAATTAAAAACCCTGGTGGGGGCATTACTCCTAGGGGTGGTTATGTTTTAGGAAAAGAAGAACTAGTTTATCGTGCCTCTTGTAGATTAACTGCCCCCGGGATTGCAGGTGAAGTAGGCTCTTCACTGGATTTTAATAGATTAGCATATCAGGGATTGTTTTTAGCACCATTAATTACTGAACAAGCCTTGAAAGGAGCTGTATTTGCAGCAGAACTATTTGATGGATTGGGATATGCTGTCTCACCCTTGTCGGGAGAATCAAGGACAGATATTATCCAAGGGATAAAACTAGGCAGCCCCCAAAAAATGCGTTTATTTTGTAAAGGAATTCAAAAAGCTTCACCTATAGATTCTCATGTCACTCCTGAAGAGAGTCTTCTCCCCGGTTATCAGGACCCTGTTATAATGGCTGGCGGAACATTCATTCAAGGATCTTCTATAGAGTTAAGTGCTGACGGTCCAATACGGGAGCCGTATATAATCTATCTACAAGGCGGGCTAGCTTTATCCCATGTTCTTATCGGTTTAGCGGAGGCCATAAAAGAAATGGATTTAAATTCTAATGACTAAAGAATTACTTCTTGTATTTGTTCTATTGCTTGGTGTGGCAGGAACTTTATTACCTTTATTACCAGGAATTCCTTTAATGTTTATAGCCTTGATGATATACGGCTTTTTTGATAGTTGGGTTCATTTTTCTCCTTTATTTTTATTTATTATTGGTTTGCTTACGATACTTACAATTTTTCTAGATTATTTTGGTACTCTATGGGGAGTGACGAAATTCGGAGCAACTAAAAAAGGAATTTGGGGTGGAGTATTGGGCAGTATCATTGGACTTTTATTTATGGGACCTTTAGGTCTGCTCTGGGGTTCAATTTTAGGAGTTGTCTGCGGAGAGTTATTGGCAGGAAGAGCTTTATTATCAGCCTTAAAAGTGTCGATAGGTAACCTTTTGGGGTTTTTGGGAACCACTTTACTTCAGTTAGCTATCTCTTTAATAATTTTTTTCTGGGTTCTTATTAAGTTATATTAAACTAGACACACATTGAAGTTATTTATACATATAATATATACCAAAGTTTTAGGAAGGAAGGTTTAATTATGACTAGACTTAATGTTGGATTGTTATTTGGAGGGCGCTCAGGGGAGCATGAAGTTTCGTTAAAATCTGCATTCTCAATTGCTAATGCTTTAAATAAGGAAAAATATAATATTATACCAATAGCAATTGCTAAAAATGGGAAATGGTATGCACCGATAAATATCGAGGATATTAAAGAGTTTTCACCTGAAGGATACTTAGGTAATGAAGTAACTATATTGCCTCAACCAAATACCGGCTTAATAAATTTGGCAAAAAACACTTCGATAGTTATTTTAGATGTAATTTTTCCAATTATACATGGAACTAATGGTGAGGATGGTACTTTACAAGGATTATTAGAAATGACGGGTATCCCATATGTCGGTGCTGGAGTATTAGGTTCTGCGGTTGGTATGGATAAGGTTATTATGAAAAAAATATTTGCCTATACTAATTTACCCCAAGTTAAATTTTCATATATATTTCGTTCACAAATTCAAAGAGAACTTAAAGAGGTAACCAATAAGCTAGTAAGTGAACTTAATTTTCCTATGTTTGTTAAACCAGCCAATTTAGGTTCAAGTGTGGGCATATCAAAAGCAAATAATATTGACAGCTTACAAAATGCTCTTATAGAAGCCGCTAAATATGATAGCAAAATTATTATTGAAGAGGGTATTGAAGTACGTGAAATAGAAATAAGCGTTTTAGGAAATGAAAATCCCCAAGCTTCTATTCCAGGTGAAATTATTCCCTGTAATGAATTCTATGATTATAATGCTAAATATATTGATGATAAGTCAGTCTTAAAAATCCCAGCACAACTTGATGAAATAATGGTAGCTAACTTAAAAAAACTAGCTGTTGATGCATATTTAGCTTTGGACTGTGCTGGTTTAGCTAGGATTGATTTCTTTATCTGCAAAAAAACAGGACAGATATTTATTAATGAAGTAAATACTTTACCTGGTTTTACTTCGATAAGTATGTATCCCAAACTTTGGGAACATAGCGGGATAAAAATGGAAGACCTTTTAGATAAATTAATTGATTTAGCTTTTGATAAATTTAAAGATAAAGTAAAAAATAAAACAGATTATCTCTAAGAACTGTGTAAATGCAGTTCTTTTTTTATTAGAATATATATTTTTGTTAATTCTAGCAAAGAATGAGAAGTATAGTACTGAAAATATGATAAACATAAATTAATTGATTAAATTTTAAAAAAAACATGAAAAAAAAGAAGGAAAATGTCGATAAAAGGCGAATCTTGTAATCCGGAGAGGTACTACCACGGATTTCTTTCCGGATTTATAAACAAATGAAATACTTTTTAGGCACAAAAAATTAATTTTTCCATCTTTATAAAGGCTTACACTTGTGGCATATTTTCTTGCTTCGTGTAAGTTATCTTTAAGATGGCTTATCTATTTATTTTAAATAAGGAGGTTTTTTAAAATGGCAGTAAGAGTTGCTTATGTTGTTGATGAGGCTAAAGATAATGTTGCTACTATCCTCTCCAACGACATCAAAAAAGGAATGGCTATCCCCGTAACCTTTGATGGTCAAGAACAACAAATCACCGTTAGTGCTGATATCCCCCACGGTCACAAAGTGGCAATCAGACCTATTACAAAGGGTGAAACTATCTGGAAGTATGGTCTAAGTATTGGCGATGCTATGGTTGATATCGCAGTTGGTGAGCATGTCCACATTCACAATATTGAGCCTGTAAGGGGTCGTGGTGACCTCCATGCTGACAAGAAAGGAAGTGCATTCTAAGATGGGTAAATGGTATGGTTACCGTCGTCCCGACGGTCAAGTTGGTTGTCGTAATTACACTTTAATTCTTTCTGCTACTGTTTATGCTAATAGTACAGTAGAAAGGGTTGCAAACACTATTTATGGTGCTATTCCCATAACACACCATTTAGGCCGCTGCCAAACTAAGTCTGACTTAAAAATGACCTTT